>CACWQT010000010.1:474-62596 GCA_902763185.1 uncultured Rhodospirillales bacterium
TGTTGCCACTTGGCATGATAAGCCTTATCATTATGAAATGCCGGTTAAAGATGGTCAAGAAATCACATTAGAAGTAGAACAACAATATCATCAATATACAAAAGATAAGCTAGAGGATATTCTACTTAAATTATATCCAAACGATGAATTTATAAAAGAAAATTTAGAAACGATTATTACTGAAATATCAGAAAAAATGACTATACTTCCTCAAGAATATATGAAGAATGAGGAGCAAGTCGCATGACAGAGGGATTAAAACAACAAGACTTAACGGACAACGAGAAGATAAATCGCGTTTTAAACCGCATTTATCGCCATCAGTTGCGGTATGATAAAAAGGTTGCGCAATTACAAGCTGATTTTGACCGAGTTTGCAAGCAGATGCAAAATTGCTATAAAGAGCTTAATTTTGCTGACCTCTTGCATGATACGATTATAAACAGTACTTGGCTCAAGGATAAATCCTTCTCTCTACATGGTTGGGCGGCAAATTATAGCTTTATCTATATGCTTTATCGCATTTTGGATAAAGCCAAGCCACAACATATCTTAGAAATGGGAATGGGGCAAACCTCTCGCCTGACCTCACAATATATTACCTATGGCAACCCTGATGCAACTTTAGACATCATCGAAAATGACGCGGGTTGGATAGAAACTTATCAATCGCAACTAGCAAAAACTGAAAATATCAAAGTTCATCAGCGAGAAGTAGAGTTTTTTACTTATGATAATACAGAATGCCGCAAATACAAAAATTTACAAGAAATTGTTGACAATCAAAAATATGATTTGATAATAATAGACGGTCCGTTGGGGGCAAATCAAGTATTGCCACGTTCCAATGTCCTGGATTTAATCAAAAGTCATAATTTAGCAGACAATTTTATTATTATTTTTGATGATACCGAGCGGAAAGGAGAAAAAAATACCGTAGCACATACAGTGGAGATCCTAAAAGAGCAAAATATTGAATCAACAGTCTTCCACCGCAATGGTGTCAAAGCACAAACTTATATAACCAGTTCATCTAGAGCATTTATACAATTTTTATAGGAGAATGAAAATGAGTAATGAAAATCGAAAAGCGACTAAAAACAACAAAAAATATGCTATTTTAGCCATTGTAGTCATTTTGGTTGCCTTTGGGCTTATGAGAAATAATAGTGTGGAAGAAACAACCACAGTTGCAACAACTGAGCAAGCATCTGTTGCAAAAGAAACGACTATTGCTCGTATTGATATCTCTACACCGTTAGTAAATGCAGATGAACCGCAATTTGAGGTCTATGTTGATGGCTCAGAAGAACCACTAAAAGAACAAGCATCATGGATGCCTCAATATAATTCTCAAGGATATTCGGTTCAAAAACAAGATGGAAACGAAATAAATATTAAAATTAAAGCATTGAATACTGCAAAAATAACTATTTCTTTGAGAGGAATATGGGATAGAGGCGCTGATGGTAATTTAATCAAACATCCAATCACATATACTGCTTTTCAAATTAATAATGAAAATATTTTAACTGAACCTCAAACAGTATGGTTTGCTGAGCCTTATGAACAATCTATTGATGTTAAAAATGGTGATGAAATTATAATAAATGTTAATTGGAGCAATGTTCAGTAATAAATATCAAAATAAGTGCATAAATTGAGATATATTGTGTAAAGAAAATGAAAAAAAACATAAAAATAAATTTTTGTGATTGGTATGGTGGTTTTAATAAAGAAAACAACTTATACACTAATATATTAAAGCAATTTTATGATATTGAAATTTCTGAAAATCCTGATTTTTTATTCTATAGCCTGTTTGGATTGGAACATGAAAAATATGAATGCGTAAAAATTTTCCAAAATGGCGAAAATGTTATCCCAAACTTTAATGAGTGTGATTATGGTGAAGGACCAGATTATATAGATTTTGGTGATAGATATTTTCGCCATAATAACTATTTTATAGATAAATCAATATGCAGAAGAAACATTACTGAAGATTACTGCAATCGTAGATTTTGCAATTTTATTTATTCCAATACAACATCTGGAGAGGGGGCTACTTTAAGACAACAATTCTGCCAAAAACTAATGCAATATAAACACATTGATTGTCCAGGAAAAGTCTTAAACAATATGTCTGCAGAAGATTTAGAACCCCCAAATGGTGATTGGTGGAAAAGTAAACTTGAATTTCTTAAAAAATATAAATTTACTATAGCTTTTGAAAATTCATCTTCTAATGGCTATACCACCGAAAAACTTGTTCAACCGTTGCAGAGCTTTTCTATTCCTATTTATTATGGAAATCCACTAGTAACAAGAGATTTTAATCCAAAAGCATTTATCAACTGTAACGATTATGATAATAATTTTGATGCGGTGATTGAACGCGTAAAAGAGTTAGATAATAATCCTGATAAATATTTAGCAATGCTCCGTGAAAACCCGATGCAACCGGACTTTGATTTTAATCAACAAGCAAAATTCGAACAATGGTTAATCAATATTATAGAAAAAGGCAATAAACCATTTAACAAAGATCCAAGAGATTGGGATAAAAAATATTATAAACTCAAGATGCAAGATTTAGAAAATGAAAATAAAGATAAGTCTATGGAATGTGTAATATATAAATCTTTATTAAGGGATTTAAAGCGTTCTCCATGTTTGGGGCGTATAGATTTTAGTAGTAAAAATCATAGTTTTGATGTCTATGTAAATGGCTCTGGTGTTCCTGAAAAACAAGCCAATTGGATGCGAGAATATAACAAATACGGATACACAATTGAGAAAAATGATACTAATGTAACTTTAATGATAAAAGCACTAGATGATGTGAATATCACTTTAGAGCTACGGGGGAAATGGGAGCTGGAAAAAGATGGAAAACTAATGGAACATTGGGTGGATTTTGCATCTTTGGTTATTAATGGTAAAGAAATATTATCTCAAACCATCTCTGTTTGGCATAATAGACCTTTTATATATACCATGGATGTTAAAAAAGGTGATATTCTTAATCTTCATGCTGAGTGGAAGCAACATGAAACTGAAATAGAGAATAACTAATGACTAAAGTGTTTGTATCTGGTTGTTTTGATGTTTTGCACAGTGGGCATATTCGTTTTTTTGAAGAAGCGTCACAATATGGTGATTTATATGTATCCATCGGTTCTGATAAAACAGTTGAAGAGCTGAAGCATCGCAAGACATTATATAACGAAGCTGAGCGTTTATATATGGTATCAGCAATCAGTTATGTGCATCAGGCATTTGTGGCGAAAGGCTCTGGCAAATTGGATTTTGCCGAGGAATTAAAGCAAATTAAACCGGATATTTTCTTTGTTAATTCAGATGGAGATAGTGAGGCAAAACGTCAATTTGTGGAAAGCTTAGGTATTCGCTATGTTGTTAGCAATCGTATTCCCAAAGATTTGCTACCTGTCCGCTCAACAACCGCAATTAGGACGATTTTAAGGAAGTAAATGGAGAACCAGAGAGAATAAAATATTTTTAGAAAAAGGATTTAATATGATTTTTATCAATAACATGAAAATATTTAAAAGTTATATAGAAAAATACTTCTCATGTATTATTACGCTCATATGTCTTTTACTTTTTTCTTTTAATCTTTGGCTGTTTTGGCCTGGATATTTGGGATATGATTGGGCAGATCTTTTAGCTCGTAATTTTCCCTTAAATGATTGGCATCCTGTGATATATCCATTTTTATTAAAGCTAATATCACAGTTATTTGGGTATCATATATATTATCCTTTATTATTTAATTTAATCCCTTTTTATATAGGAATTGATATTCTTATCTTAGGTCTTTGGAAAAAGTTTCAATCAAAATGGTGTTTATTAGGAATGCTTCCAATTGGTATCGCAAATATCTATTTTAATAATATTATTTTGCATAGTTCTTTTTCTTCACCAATGTTTATATTCTTACTATGGATGATTGTTTTGTATCAAATTTTGGTTGGAATTACTCGTCAAAATTCTACACTTCTTTTCATTGCCTTTGTCTTTGCTGTTTTAAGTCGTCATAACGCCTTAATACAAGTTTATCCAATCTTTTTCATTTATTCTTGTTTAATTATTCAAAAGTTAAAGACTACATACAGATTATTGAAATATACAGGATTACTTATTGCTTTTGCTGGATTTACCACCGTTACAGCATTTGGAATACCGAAATTATTAAAAAATGAACAAGCATATCCTACCAATCATATTTTCCTATCTCAAATTGCTGGCGCATGCATTCCCAATCATGATGAAAATTGTTTTAAGAAAGAATGGTATAGAGAAGGGAAAACTTTTGCAGATGTTGAAACCGAGTACATGGCAAAGCCTGTAGTAGCAGATGGATTGTGTTTATATCCCAACCCTCCTCTTTTAAAAGGAAAATTAGAAGGATTACACTCAATGTGGTTAAAAGCCATTACAACCTACTTCGATGCTTACATAGAACATATTAAAAGATATATAGACATAATGTGGCACCAACATCCATTACATCAGGATATTTCCATTACTACAAAAAATCATACTATAGAACAGTTTGATACTAATTTGCTTACAGATAAGTATTCTAAAGACGAGTTGTTTTATGAAGCATCAGCGTTAAAAATTCAAATTTATGAGTTTTTAAAAAAGATATTGCCTGAAATACCGACAATATTCTTCATTTCTTTATCTTATATTCTTTTTATTATATCAGGAATATTATTCATAAAAAATAGAGATATTCTGTTATTATATAGTTTATCAGCTTCAATTGCAGGAATTACATCATCTATAATCTTTTGTATCTTTTCTCCTGTGACATATCCAAGATATATCTATCCTGTTTTGATTTCGTCACTTATATCTCTGGTAGGAATGCTTGTGTGGCTATTCAATCACAAAGTTACAATTCGGGCATTTAATTTTAATGAATTCATAAAAAAAGCTAAAAAACAAATAGGAATTATTGATATTTTGGTCATTTTATGCGGAATTTATTTTTATTTATATGGTCCATTAAAAGCAAGGGTTGACGTTTCATCTCCATATACAGATGAGCCAGCTTTCATTATACCTCGAAAAAATATTGCTCAACCTATGTCTGAAGCAAGTTGGATGCCTCAAGGTGGAAGTCGAGGTGTCGTTGTTCAGAAATTTGGTAATACTATGACTTTTATGATTGTTGCTTTACAAGATGCAGATGTTACTATTGATCTACGAGGACCGGATACTCGCAATTCAAAAAATGAAGTTTTGAAAAATTGGGTAAAATATACTTCATTTAAGATTAATGGAAAATCTGTTATATTTGAAAATCAAGATGTATGGCACAATCAACCATTTAAGCATGTTTTGCATATTAAGAAAAATAATGCTTATACCGTTAAACTTAAATGGCGCAAAAAATAATGAGTAGATAGAGGAATAGATAATAAAAAATATAAAATAATTGCCGAACTTAATGTTTTTATGAGGATCTTAGAATGATAACAATAAATAAATTTACTAATTATATTAAAAATAAAAAAGCTATTTATGCACTATTTTTAATTATTTGTTCTTTAGTATTTGCTGGAGTTGCAGGAACAATATTAGTTATAGGTTCATACAGTTTACCAACAGATAATATTCGTCAAAATATTGCCAAATCCTTGAAAATATATGACATAGAGAAAGACAGATATGCTTGGGCACCTTCAATAATTAGTTCTCAAATGGATAATTGGACAGATTCCGTATCTATTAGTACTGTCGGCTATGAGAAAGGAAAAGATTTTAAGCAAGTTGTTCGTAATTCTATGCTAAACCCATATTATGTGTATGATGGCGTTGAATATAAATCAGGTAATTTAAGAAAAGCATTTTCGCAACAAAATCCTGAATTAGGAGTAAGCCATTGGAATTATGGTAGATATTGGCATGGATATGTAATTTTTTTAAGACCACTATTAAGCATATTTACCATATCAGACATTAGAGTGCTGAATATGGTTATTCAAACAATCTTACTTCTAATGCTTATGAATGCATTATTTAAAGAAGGGGGGAAAAAGTTAGCTATACCATTTGGAATAGCTATATTAATTTTTAATCCGATAAGCAGTGCTTTAGGTATGACATATGCTTGTTTATATTATATTACTTTAATCTCTATATTATGTGCTCTGAGATGGAAATTATATCAATCTCAATATTACTTTCTTTTCTTTCTTTGGGTTGGCATTATAACAGTTTTTTTTGACTTGCTTACTTATCCATTAACCGCGCTTGGCTGTAATTTAATATTGTATATTTTGATTACTATAGATAATTTATTTGATAAAATGAGAAAAGTTATTATAGCCTCAGTTTCTTGGGGAACAGGATATGCTGTTATGTGGGCTGAAAAATGGATAATAGGCTATCTGTTAACGGGAAATAATATTATAGAGGATGCCATAAATCAAGCAAAAATAAGAACTTCTGGAAGTGTGTCAAACATAATGGGCACCCTTATAATTAATGTCAAAGCCTATGATAATCATATTTTTTATACATTATTGATTTTAGGCGTTTTATCATTACTGATTTTATATTTAAGTGGAAGATATAAATTTAAATTAAATCAATCTATAGTTATTCCGCTCTTATTGGTAGCTGTTTACCCTTTTGTATGGTTAATTGTAATGAAAAATCATTGTTTTATCCATCACTGGATGACACATAAAATTCTAATGATATTTATATTAGCGTTAGTATATACTATTATATATTCAATGGAAGAAAATGTTGCCGAAAAACAAGTAAATATATTTAATTATAAAATGTGGCGAAGTGATTTTACTATATGTCTACACAGATTGTTTCCTATAATCATTTCAGCTATAATATTATATATAATAACGATTTTTTGGCCAATAAAATCCAGAGTTGATATATATGCAAAATATACCGAGGAACCCATATTTACCGTAAAAATAGATGAATCTGATGAACCTATTAAAGAAGCCTCATGGATGCTAACTGGTGGCAACAGAGGAATTGTAGGGCAGAAAAATGGTTATTCTGCAATATACGTTATTTCAGTTTCTAAAGATGTCGATATAAACATAGATTTGCGAGGTCCTGATGAACGTGATGCAATCGGCAAACGGGTAGAAAAATGGGTAAAATACACAGATTTCCGTGTAAATGGAGAAAAGATATTATCTGAACCGGTTGAGGTTTGGCATGACAAACCATTTAACTATGTCTTAAAGGCAGAAAAAGGAAAACTTTATAAAATTTCATTTAAATGGCGTAAAAAATAAGGAGTAGATATACATGAAAACATTTGATTTAATAATACCTTGTTATAACGAAGAAAACTCTTTGGAGAAAATAATAGAAAGAGTTGCTCCGTTACGGGATAATTGTCGTAGTGATTATGATATAGATTTAAATGTTATAATTGTAGACGATGCTTCTAAAGATAAGAGTTTAGAAGTAGCAGAAAATTTGAAAAAACGTTATGACTGGATACGTTTATTTAAACATGAAAAGAACCAAGGAAAAGGTGCGGCTTTAAGAACTGGATTAGCTAATTCAGATGGTGATTTTGTTGGTATTCAAGATGCTGATGAAGAATATAATCCGATGAATTACATGACTTTGCTTAAACCAATTTTAGATGGCAAAGCAGAAGTCGTATACGGCTCCAGATATTTAAGACCGGAAACAAGACGTATTTTATCATTTTGGCATACGTTAATGAATAAATTTTTGACGGTTTGTTCAAATATGTTTACCGGATTGGACATATCTGATATGGAAACATGCTATAAGCTATTTACCAAGAAAGTTGCGCATGAACTTGCCCCTCAGCTTAAAGAAAACAGATTTGGCTTTGAACCGGAGATTACAGCTCATGTGGCACAAGGTCATTATAAAATCTGGGAATGTGCCATAGAATATACACCAAGAACTTATGAAGAAGGTAAAAAAATTACATATAAAGATGGATTTCACGCACTATACTGTATTCTGCACTATAGTGCACCATATGCACCGCTTCCGATGCAATTTATTTTGTATACGTTTATAGGTGGTGTTTGTGCAATTGCTAACCTTATTCTTTTTATGATATTAATGGCAAATAGTGTTGGTTTGGCTTGGGCTGTTTGGATATCTTTCCTTATTGCTGCATTCTTAAATTATTGGTTGTGCGCTATCATACTATTTAGGCACAAGGCCTATTGGAACGGCCCGATGGAATTTTTAATGTATTGCTTTATTTTAGTGATAATGGGTGCTTCTGACTATTTTATAACTTGGGGATTGATAGCTTTGAGTATGGGAGCTGTAGGAGCTAAACTTATATCTACAATCCTATGCTTTATAGGTAATTTTGTCCTAAGAAAATATATAGTTTTCCCAATGACTAAACTCAAGAAATAATAGGTTGATATTTTCCTATTACCCTTCTTGTATAGTGGGAAAAGATAAATTAAATTTCATTCAACCTCCTGTCCTTCATGGCAGGAGATTGTTTTTTTGCCTAAATTTGCATCAAACACCTGTTTTTCCATAAAAATTAGTGTTTTGTTAGTAAAAAAGATTGGTTTTAAATCAAGGGCTTAAATCCCCGGTGTCAAAAAAGTGAAAAAAAGGGGCTCCCAAGAGCAAAAAAACATGGGATAATATATATAGTTTAACGGAAATACAGGAGGTTAGCTATGTATCAGATTAAAATAAATGGGATTTTAATGCCGACAATTTATTGGACCCTGCAGGAAGCCTTTGCTGCTTGCGATTATGAAAAAGCACGCGGTTGTGCAATCATCTGCGACATCGTGCATTTATAAACTATTTCAGACAAACAGTATATTGAAAGGAACAGACCATGCAAAAGCAATTTGAACAATATCTCTTAGCTAAAAATTACAGCCATTTGACATCTATTGACTACTCTGCTCGTTTAGAAAGATTATGTCGCAAAGAGCAAATTTCTTATGAGCATTTAGCCCAACATTTAGCTGAAATCATGCCGCAATATGATAAAAACGGCAAAAAATCAAGCTGTGGCAGACGCTCTCATTCAACGGTTATCAATGCATTGAAGAGATTTAGCGAGTTTTTAGCAGACGGCAATATCCTAATGCAAGAGGCTAACTAATGACAGATGTTAAGACCTTAAACGATAATTTTCGCAAAACATTTACCGGTGGTCGAGTTCTTTTGACTGCCGGTATTGATTCTAAGCCTGCTGACGATATAGCAAACATTATGATGCTTGTGCAGAATTTTAATAATTTCACGCCGGATAACGATCCGTATGGCGAGCATGACTTCGGTGCATTTGATTATAAAGGCTATAAAATCTTTTGGAAGATAGATTATTATGACCTAAATAATGAATATCTGTCTGAAAATCCTGCTGACCCGACAATTACCAACCGTGTTTTGACAATTATGCTGGCAGAAGAATATTGAGGTATGTTTTTTTTAATAACAATCTTTTACAATGTATCGTTTTCGTTGTTATGTAATTGTACAACTTTAAGAATATGTACAATAATTATAATACTCGCATAAAAATATTCACGAATATCTTTAATACCTACCGTAATATCCGCACCATGAGAAATTTTATTTCTAAGTTCGACTAAACTATTTAATGAATTTTCAAATTTTTTCATTTCAGAACGCTGAAATATTTTTTTTATATCATTTTTAACATCCACATCCATGCGTCCTAAATGCTTCACTATTTCACTATATTTAGGATTTAATCCATGGTCAAACAACCACTCTGAAAAGAAATATTTGGCAAATCTATTAGAGTTTTTTGATAAATTATCAACTATAATTTTCTTCACTATTTGTTCTACAACACCACAACTAAAAATAGCAGCATATTTCAAAATATATTGATTTGTTCTATCTAAAGGGTTTCTATTTGTTAGAATCTGTATATTTTTTAAATCTCTGCAAGCTGACTTAATTAGTCCTTGACATTGTATATAAATATCATCTCTCATTCAACATCCTTTATGGGCAAATTTTTATCGTATAAATAATTTGCAGCAATATTGATTCTGTTTATGATATTATTTACATTTGTTGTTCTTGTTGATATGAATTGCTTATAACCTTCATCTTGAAGTAAATTTAATCTTCTTTTGGGTAAATCTTGAATTTTTTCATCCTTATATAAAGTTGTTGCTATTGCTATTGAATCAAAGATAGTTGCATGAAATTTATTGGTATCTCTTTGTTCCTCAAAATTATAATTACGAAATGCGTTTAAACCTATATGCGTGGCAATAAAATTCATATTATTCTTAAATTTTTCTAATAAAGGCTCAAAAATATCTTTAGGTGTATTATGCATAAAGTCATTTAAGAATAATTTTAGACCTATTTGATTTTTCTTCAAATTTATCAAATCTGTATGTACTAAAGCTGCATATCTCAAAATATATTCTATATCAATCATCCGATTATCTAGTACATCTTCTGATACATCTTGATTATTTTCGTATAGTTGTCTCCATGCTAGATATTTATTACACTTCATGAGAGCTGAATTAAATTCACCTTGATAAATACAGTTACGAATTTCTTGAGCATTGAGGGCTCTACCACCAGTATTTATACGCTCAAATATTTGAAATAGACTTGTATCTTTATCTTTAGGCTCTTTTTGTTCAAAAACAATAGCATGAATAGTTGTGGTTCTAATTTTTCTTTGCTCATCTTCTGATAATTGCTTGAATGTACGATTTCGCCATCTATAATTAATTTTTTTAGAATTGGATAGAGCAAATATACTGTTGTCTCCTGAAAAAATTCCATTTTCAACAAAATCGTAGACACTCATCAATCTTTGATAGCCATCGACTATCAATTTTTTGTTGCTTTCTGGTTTATTAGCTAAAAAAATACTTGGAACAGGCAACCCCATTAATATAGATTCAATGAAACGGCTAGCTTCGAGCTTAGTCCACACATAGTTTCGTTGAAGCTCCGGCTTTTCAATGTCCTTTTCTTTATACATTGATATTAATTCACGAAAAGATAAGTCTGCTCCCCATGATGTTATATTAAAAAGATCATCATTAGCTAAACCTTCGTTTTCTTCATCGTCTTCTTTTAATTCTTGCTCAACCATATTACCTCCTTTAATAAAGCACTTTTGATTATACTCTATATTTATGATTGTTCAAGAGTTTTATTGCATATTAATTATAATAAATTTTATATTATAATAAATTTTATAAGTTAAATAATTCAGAAGAAAAAATAATACTATCGCATCATCCTCATCTATTGGTAATATTTACTATTTTAAGACCATAATGAATAGCGTCATACACCTTTAGTTTTTCTAAATAACATATTGCAAGAGATAAAGATAACAACAAACAATTATTATAGATAGAGGCTTGTAAGGTACTAAACGAGATATGAAAATGATAGGTATGTTGATGTCTATCTAGTTAGATAGAACGTTAATTAAGTAACTTTATATAACCATATAAAAAATTGTGCTTTTGAGCAGACTGTTTTATAATCAATGCGATAGGCTTTTATAAGGCAAATAGAAAAGGTCATGTGATAAGATAACCCTATCGCTATCGAACTGTCCAAGCTCTTTAATTGTTATTTGTTTTTCGCTATATTCCTCGACATTTTGAGTATCGTTAAAGCTAATAGGTAGTAAATCTAAGCAATAAGAAGATAATTTAAACTTGTCGTTGACAGAAATAATGGCGTTTTGTAGTTGTTGTGTCGTAAATTCACGCTGATTTAATAAAATATGGAAATGCCAGCCTTGTAAAATGCATTTTTCTTCAAAGCATATAAAAGGAAGGTGTTTTTTGTTCCAATGTCTCCCTAATAAAGCACGCTCAAACTCAAGCATTATGCGACGTAGATGGGTAATACTGTTCATTTTGTTAGCACGTCGTAAGTTATTAGGAAGTTGCAACGTTAAAAAGTGCGTGGGGTTATAGGTTCCGTCAATCCAATTGTTAAGCTTACGCCTTAGGTCGTTAGATTGGTTGGAAATATGCGTTTTTACATAAGGTTTTGTTTTTTTACTCTGGGATTTAATAGAAGAAATTGATGTGGGTAAAGTAAGGTTCAACGTAAATTGGTATTCTGGGGTGATATTAGATGCATTCATGGTTGTATAAATCCTTTATAATGGTTGATTATTGAATATTTGAGGATGGAAATTGCTATAAGCTATTTCGCAGATATAGTTTATAAACACGTCATAAAATTAAACTGTTTTAATAGACATAATAAGGATATAAGGCATATATAGGGATAAGAATAAAGATATGAATAAAGATAAGAATAGGAATAGCAGGGATTACGCAACAGGAACAGCGACATGAATTGTGTGATAACACATGGGTGATGTCGCATGACGTAATGCAGCATGGACTTAGGTGTGTGGGTTAAATACACACAAGATGTTGCTGCAGGTTTTATGTTGCGTGATGCTAATGATGCTACAGCTTATACACAACTTAGAGATACGACTAAGGATGATTTATAATTAGCATAATAATTTTGAGCATAGTAATGACAAAGACGTCGGTTATGACCTCTTAATTAAAATAGATGGATTTTTTATCTTCAGAGCGATTAACAGCCTCTGACATCAAAAATCTTAATGATGATTTATAGAATTGTTTTTTAGAGAGAAATTTGTCGCAAAAAAATTAAGCGACTTTTTTATTGTCATCTTCTGGGGCGGAAGATTGTTTAAGTTTTTCTTCTTGTTTAATGCGCGCTAATTCTGCTTTTCTTTGTCTTTCACGCTCTAATTTCTCTTTATGCGCTTGGGCTTGCAACAATTTTTTCTGTTTTTGAGCTTCTGCGTATTTGCGACAGTTAAAGTTCCATGAAGATTCAATGTTCAGATAATCAGGAGCCCCTACAGGAAGATGTTGAAGCTTATTCTGTTCAAAAACTTCAAAGTTTTTTTCATCCGTAACCCCAAGGCGCTGCATATAAAGCTCTTTAACAAATTTAGCCTGTTCTTCACCAAACTCAGTAACAAAAGCTTCCATCTCTTCCACCAATGCCTGATAAGATACGCATCTGCAAATATCTTCCGTCAGATATTTTTCCAGAGCCTCTTCCATCGTATATCCCGAATCAAAGGGAACTGAATTAACATTTGCAGTATCCAATAAAGCGTGCATTTGTTTTAATAGATGATAAAGGAGCATTGTTCCCTTGGCTTTTGTGTCCGCAGTAACAAGTATCTGCTTATCATTGGGACCAGTTATGTTGCGATATGCTGCTTCATCAGCAAGCTTAACCAAAGAATAAGTTACACGGCTTAAATCATGAGCATCTAAGATTATAGGCTTGGCATCATGAATATTAGCTCTGTTTTGTTGCTGATTATTAGCTCTGAGCAAATTATTATCCTGAGGCTGATTGTTACCATTGGGTTGATTCTGCCCTTGTAGTTGGTTGTCGCACTGAGGTTGATTATCGTTATTAGGAAGATTATCGTCTTCAGATGTTAACCCCCCATTATTTGACTGAGGTATGTTATCAAAGAACGGAGCGAGACAGTCATAAAGAGCCGTTTTGGTAATTTTAAGATTTACCTCCTGATTTGTATTAATCTTTTGATATTCCGCCACAATTTTTAAATAATCTTCTGCGGTAACTCTGTAATTTGTCATGATATATTTTTTATCCTTAAGCTCAGTAATTAATCCCTTTTCTTCTAAGGATTTTAGATAATTATTTATAGCATCTCTGCGTTCAGAAGGTATAATTTGTTTATTATACGTATCTTTTATACAATTATAAATGTTATAAGGCGAGAAGACAATGTTCGATTCCAGTTTACGTTGGTCTGTTTCGTTTACAAATCCAAATTTGCTGTTCAAAAAGGTAATGACAGCTTCTACAGCTAGCGGATTTATCCGATGTTCGTTGTTGTAGGCCACAATTTTATACAAATCACTGTAATGATCAAAACTGGGCAATGAGTCCATAATATTTTTAATAATATTAACCAATTCAATATGACTTACAGAGTTATCATACAATTTGTCACCAAACTTTATAACCGAAAATCTTCTCTGATTTTGGTATATATTATCGTTTGATGTGAAAATGTAATTTGAATTGGTATTATACAGATACGGTTTCTTTCCTTTAGGATTGAGTTCAATAGTTCCACCATTGATAACACCGAGCAATAATTCGCGATTGATATCTGTCGGCTTTAATTCATCAAAAAAGTTTACATGGCTCTTAAAAGCTCTTTCCTCATGAGGTGAACTTAATATTTTCCCCGACAAGGCTCTATACACGTCTCCATACTGTGCTTCGACCTCGCAAATCGCTTTAGCGGTAGCAGATTTACCATTGTGTGCTACGCCATTAAAAAAGACACAGGTCTTTTCATCATTAACGAATTCCTTATCACGTGTATACCAAATCTGCATAAGATTGCAAACGAGAGCTAAATAACTCGCCTCGTCAACAATATTTAATTTGTATAGGTTGTCCACCAATTTAACCAAATCGGGCTTATAATTTTCTTTTGCCTTTTTAATGGCCTCGTTCCATGCAAATTTATTATACTTCTCAGATAAATCATCTATCCTATCGGAAATGCGCTCTACACAGTTTTTTTGACATTCTACAGATCTGGCTATCCTTTGGGTTACGCATACCTGTTTTTCCGTGTTAGTCTTTTCGTCCTTTATGGTTTCCATTATCGGGTTATCCTTAAAGGTTTCCATCACAATATCATGTGCGTTACCAAATTTAAAATCTCTGCCCTTATGCATGCAGTATAATGCGATTTTGGTTTCGTGTTCATGAGTTAATTTTACTGTACTCATTGTTTTATATCCTTTGTTAAAATTATTATATAAGGCGTGCGCAGTGCACTCTCTCTTAAAAAAAATCTTTTTGAAAAGCTGTTTTTTAGATTGATAAAAGGCCTGTTATTACGCCTATGCAAGGTTGGGATGTTGTTGATAGCATCCCAACCTGTTTCTAAACTACGGATTATTGTAAAATTACGTAGCTTTGTCTTTGATGTTTTGGGGGACAAGCATAGAATCTAAATTAACAGAGACATTATTGCCATTCACATCGGTAAAACATAAGGTGTTACCGTTTACACAATAGCTTTTGGGTCTGTTTATCTTTATAAACTTCTTTACAGCTTCAGCTCTCTCAAAATCAAGCGCGGTTAATTGTGCGTATCTCGAAAATCCCAAAATTTTACGAACTTTAGCATTTCTACGCAACGTTTGTCCTAATTTTATAATTTCCTCCGGATGACCAAGGACATATCGATGTATCGCTTGTTTCATTTCGTAGGTGTCGTAATAGATATATGTCATATCACCACGTTCAACCACGACAGAAGAAATGGGCGCACCTTTCAATGCGCGTTCAGCACGCGCATTAGCGGCAATAGAATAAAATTTATTCATATGCTCTGCAATATACTCTGCGTTGCTTTGCAGAGATTTATGAGAGATGTGATATTTCTTACCATCGATGATCACTTCGTGACGCAGAACGGCGGATGGAGAATTACCCCCATCGTCATCGCCATTCCCATTGTCATTACTCGCTAACAATTGCAAATCTGCAAACTTTTCATCAGCAAGCTGTTCTCTGTGCAAAGAAGTTTCTGCACAGGTGTGGTCAATTTCAATAGCGACCGGAACTACGATTCTTTCCCCGTTTGGGCGTGAAGAATCAACTTCTTTGGCTAAATCTGCCATTTATTAATCTCCAATATAAATTAAAAACGATAGGCCAACAGGTAAAAATAACCTGATTGTCCGTTTACAAAAAATCATATAGTGGGGTATTTTTTATATGTCAACATTAAAAATGGAATTTAGTGGACATTTTTAAAATATTTTGGAATTTAGCGGACATTTTGGGATAAAAATACAGTGTATGCAATTAAAAAAAACAAGGATTTGGATGCATTAGGAAATGTTATGGGGGTAGTATAAATATTTTTGCGATGAAATTTTTATATAAGCAAGCTTTCCGTCATAACGAAGCCTTTGAAGTTTTTTGGGATGAATACCTTTATTTTTAACAAGTTTCTCAACGGTCCACCAGTGTGTTTCATCTGGAACAGATACAGACGTGTTTTGAGCAGGATGGAAATTATTTTTTATAAAATCATTAACATCATCTTTTGAAACTTTACCGCAAGAGGTCTTCGGAAACATCCTTTTTACAGCATGTCTTTCTAAGCTCAATAGCTCACATACTTTATCTACTCTTACCTCATTATCCCCAGTATACGATGCTGCAAATAACGGCGGTCTTAAAATATTTCCGGGGGCAATATATATTTTTGTAATGTTGTTTTGTATATCAGCAATTTGTCGCAAATCTTTTGCGATTCCATCATAGTATTTACGCACATCCCTCTTGTTTTTAAGATGTTTAGAAGAGGCAACACCATTGGGAACGAATTCCGTTTCGGATAAAAATTTATAAAAACTATTTAAAGCAGCTCTGTTTTTAGATTTTTCAGAATCGGGCGCATTAATCTTCAACACAAGCCAATCATCTTCGGATAAATTCTTATCAATCATTGATATAAGATTTAAATGGTCCGTTATCTCTGATTTGTCATGGTATAGCTCAATAGCAAAATATTCTTGTTTTGGTGACGATTGAAATATATCAGTAGCAGAATAGCAGCTATCTAAAAAGAATCGTAATTGCTGAGCATCGTCTTCTGTAAGATGCATAACTTCCCTGGGGCAAAGCATATGAAAGCCAAGAATCGGATAGATGTTTTCAGCAATAATTTCCCATTCAGATGCAGTATCTGAATTAAAAATTTTTTTACACAGAAGATTTAAATGTCTTATATATTCGTAAACAGTACTTTGTTTTCCAGCCTTTGTCGTAGTTGATAAACCTTTTTCTATCAACCATTGTTTAAAATCTGCTTTAATATCACCCATATCTAAACTCCGTATCTAATAGAAGACTAACGCATAAAAAACACAAAGTAAAGCCATTATTGTCGTCGACCTGAAAATTTTATAAATGGAAAAATAATTTAAAGATTTAAAAAAAATGGTTTTACTTTCTTAAAAATTGCTCTTATACGGATGGCAGAAATAAATTTTTAGAGGTACACATATGACAAAGACCATTTTAACTCCATCACAGCGAGCATTAGTTAATAAAGTTATTGTAGATGCTCGAACAGGAAAAATCCAAAAGATAGCGTATTGGGACCAGTATACGGCAGATGAAAAGAATCTATTACAGGCTATTTTTTATACAGTAGATAATGGTGAAATTAACCATGAAGCGGTAGATGATGATCTGGACGAAGTTATAAATAATCTAGACTTAGGTAACCATAATTACTGGGGAATAGAGCATCTCCCAGCCAATTACGTTGCTGACATACTTGAAAAAGGTTTAGATATTTTTAAATAAGCCCTGTTTCTACTGAAAAACACCCTCTTTAAGAGGCTGATACACGTAAGAAGCGTTTTTTATGCAAAATATCATCATCGGGCAAAACAGGTTAAACTATACGAAAGATATAGCTTATGTTTATTAACTATCTTCGAGGTATAGTTTATAACCCCAAAAACATCTATTTGATGACAAATACCCACTTTTCAGCAATGACAAGAAGACAAGATTTAAAAAGTTTGATTTGTATTGCTTTATTTAAACCATTTATGAAAATCGGCTTTTTCAGTGTATTAGAAGAACAGAAATAACTAATATTTTTGAATATCTATCAATTTCTTAACACTCCACCCCTCAGGTATTTTTTGATTATTCTGCATGGGCAACCTCTTTAGATGAATTTAATTTCATATTTACTTGTTCTTTTAAATCATCAAAAAACATCTTACAATGTTTCAAAATATCTAAAATGTCTATTTTTCTGTAATCTATCTCCTTTATATTACCCCGTGAAGTACAGCAAGGAGTATTTACATCTCTTGGAACACCTGCATTGTGTTTAAAGTCATTCGTGCATTTTCTTAATAGTTCTATTTCTTCATATTTGCCTATTTGGGTTATATCTATTTGATATTTTTCCAAATATTTTTCTTTTAACTCCTTAACTTTTGAAATATTTGATGAGCTATTTAATATTGTGCTTAAATCAAATTCAACATCTGTATAAATTGAAGCAATTAAGCTCCCATACATTTTATTATGCAACTCATCCATAAATTGTGCATAGGGTATGCCTCTAAACTCTTTTTCTTTTTTGTTTTCCCAATCTTTCTTTATCATTGTTTTTAAGCGTTTATCCCATTCAATGTAATGTTCCTTAAAATTTTCCAAACGTAGAAACCACATATGAGAAGTATAATTTGGATTTAAATTGCTAATTATGGTCATTTTCAACCTCATAGGTTCTTCACCCGATTGTCTGATTTTTTTGCTTTCAGGGATTTTTTTATTATTCTGCATCTGTTATTACCTTTGCGTATTTTCGATAAATATCGAATGGTTTCATATTTTCAAATAATTCATTTATCTTCTTTTCTTCTTTTATAAGTTCTTCTTTCTGTATCCCTTTTGCTTCACCGATTTTCAATCTTATAAAGTAAGATTTCATTGCTGTTAATACTAATTTCGTCAGATAATCAACAATCTCTTTAGGCATACAGAAATTTGCCTGTCCACCTGCGTTAATTAAGACTACTAAAGATTCAAAAGTAACATAATGATTTTGCAGATAATCAAAATGAAATTGTTGCACCTGCCTTAAATTTTCTTCAAATAATTTTCTCTCATCCGCTGTTAAAACTTGTTTACGAGTCATAAAATCAATTTCGCAATCCTTAAATTTTATCCTTGCTAAATCTAGAAATGCAAATATCCAACACGCAAGAGCAATAACTCCGAAATCAAAACCATTACGACCAAATACGATTAAAAATAAAGATGTAAGCGTTATTATTAATAAAATAGCGTACTTAATAGGAATTCCTATGTTGTTAAAAAAGTCTTTTAATTGATTAATAAACTTATTTATTTTTTCCATTTTTAAAATCCTCAAAAATTTCATCAGCATGTTTTACCAAAACATTCCATACAGGCACAGGAATAGTCATAGATTGATTACCAAAATTTTTAATAATTTGTTTTTTTTCTAATTGTCGTAAAAATAAGCCAATTTTTTCCTTGGTATTGTAAGCATCTTTACAAAACTCATAAATAATTTCTCCCCAATCAAATATCTTCTTATAAAAGTAACTATCAGTGTTCATATCTATTTGTAATTCATTACCATTCTCATAGACACGATTATACAAGAAATCTTTCTCTTCAGGTGTACATTTTTTTAAGGTTTTTAATATTTTTTTAGCAACAAAGTAATCTTTAGCCTTACGAAAAATAACCAATACGATTTTTGTTATAACTTGCTCCAAAAGATATGCAAAACCTAAAGATGCTATTACAAACGGTATAAGATATTGTTTATCAATATCGAAATATAAAACACCACTCCAAGCCGCTCCAACGCAAATATATTGCCATGGATTTTTGAGTTGAGTAATTAAAGATGTTAAAATTGTTTCCATCTGTTACTTCCTCATTCCACGACTTTCCAATGACCGCCTTTGTCGGGACCGATACGGCGGAGTTTACCTTTTTCCTTTAGAGCAGTAATTTGCTTTGCTATGGCGCGACGAGAAATTCCTAAGATTTCAGCCATCTCTGTGGTTGTTATCTTCGGATTTTGCGCGACCAATACCAAAATTTTCTGTGAACTTTTCTGTGTCGTTTTCTGTGAACTTTTCTGTGAACTTTTTTCACTCTTAATCTGCATTTCGCGATTATCAAGCAGATTTCTCTCTCCCAAAAGCAAATTACCGAAGAATTTATTCAAAAACTCCATCGTGTAAGGAATATCATTAGCTAAATTCTGATAGTTAGCACGCACCAACGCGTTGCGGAAGTATTTAGCATGAGCCTTAAACATATCGTTATTGGTCTCAAACCCCAAAGTATAAAGGTATTTGATAATAAACACAGCCGTTGCTCTGGTGTTGCCTTCACCAAACGGATGGATTTGCCATATACCGGAAGTAAATTTCGCCAATTGTTCTACTTTCTCTCGCTTTGAAAGTCCCTTATAGTTAAACTTTTTCTCTTGCGCAAAGTCATAATCCAAAGTTTCCCGAATACTGTCCGCACGACCATAAATCACAGTATCTCCGTTTAATATCGGTTCTTCTTTGGTGATGTCATAGTCACGTATCTTACCGGCGATTTTATGATCCAAAATACCGTTAAACAAAGCTTTATGGATAGAAATCAGCTCTGCCGGACTAAATGAAAAAGTGTGTGTGCTTAAGAGCTTGGTAATGCGAGCCGAAACCTCATCAGCTTCTTTTTCACTATGTTCTTTAAGCGTTTTGGCAGGATTTTTTTTGTAATATTGGGTTATCTGTTCACTGGCTTCATCAATGGATATTTTGCCTTCAATATTGTCTTTCGCGACCTCAATCAAGTATTTTGATGGCGTGAGATTATCAACCTGTTGCAAACCGATGGCGATGCCCCAGTTCTCCGCCTTTTGATATTTTTCCGGCTCGGTTTGCTTTTTATATTCTTCAAAATGCTCCATTTAAGCCCCCCAATTTTTCCAAATAGTGCGAAATATTAAACTGTGAATATTTTACTTCACACTATATCGTATAATAGCCGTTTTTATTGGTTTGTCAAATGATTATTGGCGATAAAATCATTTGTTCGAGAGCCTCTTGAGATTTTGAAAACTAAACCTTAACCATTTCTATTTATATATTACCTATTGAACTTTACTCCTTATATTTCTTTACTCTTGCACGTTTAGGCAAATTATCGCTATCTATCATAATTCCAACAATATCATTACGGATATCAGCAATATCTGCTAAATTTTTATTTAAGCCCAAAATAAAAATGACTTTAGCATAAACCCCCATAGAAGTTGCAGCATCTCCTTGCTCAACTTTAGTAAGGGTTGGTCTAGTTATTCCAGCTCTTTTTGCCATCAGTTCCATAGGGATTCTACGTCTTATACGTGCTTCCTTTATATCAGAACCTAGTTTTTCCAAAGTCTTTTGAACTGGTATTGGTATAATAGATGTCTTTCTCATATTGTTATCCTACAGTTGAGTGATTACTATGTATTTAATGTATATTATATTTTACAAAATATCAGTGTAATGTAAACAATATTTTACAATAATAACCATTACACTCTAAATTTTATGTGGTTTGCATTTTTCTTAAAAATAGAAAGCCTAGCAAATTACCACAATCTAAAAAGTGGAAATAGATTTCTAAAATTATGCTCTACACTGAATTTTTAGAAATTTATTTCTAATTTTTGCTATTTTATGTGTTTTTTAGCTTAATTTCAAAACTTTTTGGATATTTAAGAATAAAATTTAACAAGGTTTGCAAACATTTGCTAATTTTTCACTTTTTTATGTACTTTTGGCAAATAACAATGCAAAATTCGCAATATGTTAATTCAAATTAACAAAAATTAATAAAATATAAAAATTGTAAATTCAATTTAATAAAAATATTGACTATTGGAAAATTGTTAATTATAATTAGCACTAAAGGAGATACGAAATGACAACAGAAACATTGATAGATAGACCTGAATATATACGTCAACTGAATGCTTGGCAAGGTCAAAATGATTTGATTAAAATAGTGACTGGTGTTCGGCGCTGTGGAAAGTCGAAGTTGTTGGAGCTGTTTCAAATGCGCCTACAGTTTGATAAGATTGCCGATGATAGTCAGATTGTTAGTGTTAATCTTGAGGACCTTATACAAACTCGAAAAATAGGTTTAACCGAAGATACCGAGCATTTTCTGGTTGGTTATGAAAAGTTGCTTGATTACATTTTAGCACAATTAAATCCTAAGAAAATGAACTTTGTCTTTATTGATGAAGTGCAGCTATTGAGAGATTGGCAGAAGGTAGCTAATACGTTACGTTTGCAAAAAAATGTTGATGTATATTTAACTGGTTCCAATGCGTATATGTTCTCTTCTGATTTAGCGAACTCTTTAGGTGGTCGATATATTGAGATAAAGATGCAGCCGTTATCGTTTAAGGAATATCACGAAGCATATATACAATCTCAAAATTTAACTCCTGAAATAACACTAGATGATAAAGCTCCGAGGATTCTGGTCGATTTATTCAATTTGTATTCCAATTACATCCGTGAAAGTGGTTTTCCGCAGACTTTGAAAATGTTATACAATCGCCAGCATATCAGTGACTATCTACGTGATACAGTCTATTTAAATACGGTGCAGAAGGACATCGTTAAACGTTTCAATTTGTCTGACGTAAACAAACTCGATGCCGTAGTTAAGTACATGTTTGATAATATCGGAAATGAGACATCTATTCGTAATATTGAAAAAGGTCTTGGTTCTGGTGGTCATAAAATTTCAGTACCGACGATAGATAAAATTCTTGAAGGTCTTCTCGATAGTTTCTTGATGTATGAATGTAAGCGATATGACATTAAGGGCAAACAATACCTTGACAGCAATTCAAAGTATTATGTTGCTGATATTGGTTTAAGAACGGCTTTAATCGGTATGAAGGATATGGATTCAGGTCATATTCTTGAAAATGTGGTATATCTTGAACTTATACGTCGTGGCTATGAGGTTTCAGTTGGTAAAATTCATAGTGGGAGTAAGATGGTTGAAGTAGATTTTATCGCTAAAAAGAGTGGTGGTATAGTTGAATATTACCAAGTTGCTTTGAATGTGTTGGGAAGTGATACATTGGAACGTGAACTTGCACCACTTGAAGCTATTGATGATAATTACCCAAAATTCATACTTTCGATGGATTATGGCTCTGGTGAAAATAATGGTATCAAACGCTTAAATGTACTTGATTGGTTGCTTGGACAAGTGTGATATGAAATTAATTACAATTATCAAACTGTAGGCTTTGTACTAAAGCTATAGATTATATAATTGCAAAAATAACGTAAATTATCTTATTAATCGTAACAAAAATGTTACGATTCATCTGTAAAAATGTTATGATTAATGTAAAGATACATAATAAAGGATAAGAAATATACCTGTTTCTTAATGTTATTAAAATTTACCCATTTCGAGAAAAAATCGTGTGCAAATAAAAATATCGCGTTATAATTTGGCTAAATTTTAAGTGTGATGCAAAGTGTGATGCATTTCGGTAAATATGGCTATAGTAAAAAGAGTGAAAACGTGTAAAAACAATGGTTTTTGCAAAAATGGTGCGGACCCCGTTGCCTGCTCCAATAAACAAAAAATGCACCCGTGTGGTGCTTTTTTTGTTTGTGCTTGTGCGCCTTGAAGCCTTCGGCTGTGCTATGCGCACGACACCACTGTCTTGCTACGTAAGGTGCGCGCTTCAGCGCTTGCCAACTACGCTACGGTCAAGTTGTTGTAACATTTGCGCTCTTGTCGCTCTCGCGGAGGCGCAAATTAACAACAGCTGATAACTTATGGAAAAAACAATTCACCGGATTGTTTTTTCTCATAAGTTCGTGGTGCGGTGGCCTCCGCCACATTAAATTTATGCTTGCATTTCCCGAATTTAGGGCGTATTTATAGGCTAAATTTTGATAAGGAATACATATGAAAGAATTGCAAAAGAAACTCGGCTATGTTTTTAAGAACGCGGATTGGCTCAAGCAAGCTCTAACCCATTCGAGCCTATCTTCCGATATACATAAAAACTATGAACGGTTGGAATTTTTGGGGGATCGTATTTTGGGTGTGACTGTTGCCGATATGCTCTGCCAAACTTTTGCTAACGAGGCGGAAGGTGAATTGGCACAGCGGTTTGTTCATCTGGTTTGCAAGGAAACAGTTGCCGAAGTGATGCGAAATCTTAAAGTAGCAGATTATATTGAGGCGGCAAATCCAGAAGTATGCAACAAAGATACTGTGCTTTGTGATGTGGGGGAAGCCATTATAGCCGCAATTTACCATGACAGCGAAAATTTAACAACGGCTCAGGATTTTGTTCGCATGCATTGGCGCGGTTTAATTGATAGAAAATCACAACCGATTAAAGATGATAAAACGCATTTGCAAGAATTTGCAGCCAAACTGACATTACCTATGCCGCAATACCAACTTGTTGCCAAAACAGGACCGGAGCATGCACCGCGTTTTGAAGTTAAAGTTATGGTAGGCGAACAGTTTGAGGCTTACGGAAACGGTTCTACCAAAAAGCAAGCAGAGCAAGAGGCTGCAGCACATATGATTGCGATCTTGGAGAATAATAATGGTTGATGAAGCACAAACACGCGCAGGTTTTGTGGCTCTTTTAGGAGCTCCGAATGCCGGAAAGTCGACACTTACCAACCATTTTGCCGGTTCTAAAGTAAGCATTGTTTCACCCAAAGCACAAACCACACGCACAACGGTAAAAGGTATCGGAATTTGGAAAAATACACAAATTATCTTTTTGGATACGCCGGGAATTTTTAAGCCTAAACGGCGACTCGACAGGGCAATGGTCGCTTCTGCTTGGGGGGGAGTTAATGATGCGGATATGGTGGCGTTACTCGTTGACGGCAAGCGCGGATTTGATGAGGAGACGCGCTCCATTATTGATAAATTAAAAGAAACGCATACGCCTACCCTTTTAATTATCAATAAAATTGATTTGATTAAAAATGAGCGACTTTTGGAGCTTACTAAAGAGTTGAACGACGCTTATGCTTTTGAAGCAACCTTTATGGTATCGGCGCTTAACGGCAAAGGATTAGATGATTTTTATGATTATGTGGCGGAACATCTCCCCGTCAGCCCATGGTATTATCCTGAAGAGCAAATGTCAGACTTGCCGTTAAAGCTTTTGGCGGCGGAAGTGGTGCGCGAAAAGTTATTCTTATATTTAAGGCAGGAAATTCCTTATGCTTTAACAGTAGAACCGGAACTGTGGGATCGGCGTGAGGACGGTTCTGTTCGAGCTGAAATGACGATTTATGTGGAGCGCGACGGACAAAAGCAAATTATCTTGGGACATGGCGGGCAGATGATTAAAAAAATCGGACAATCTGCCAGAAAAGAACTGGAAGATATGTTAGAATCGCGAATACACCTGTTTTTATTTGTTAAAGTGCGCGAGAACTGGGGGGAGGACAAAGCACGCTACAGCGATTGGGGATTAGATTTTAACGCTTAGCTTTACGCTTTTCCTTAAAATACTCTAACGGCTCATACCATCCATGGTTTGTATCATTGGACTCGTTTCGCGCGGAGCAACTGTTTGTTGAGGAACTGAGGTCTCTTGCATATCACTTTGTTGTTTTGTTTGACGTTGTTTTAACTTTTGCAGATACTCACGGCGTTCTTTAATTTCTTTCTTCTTACGTTCAAAGTTTTCTTTTAACGACTTCATTTCCTTATTTAGTGCTTTTTCCTTTTGTTCAACTTTTTTAATTTCCGCATCTATTTCTTTTTTCTTTTCTTTGGAAACTTTTTTGCGTTGAAGTTCAAGTTGCTTTCTTTGCTCGGCAAGACGTTTTTTCTCTGCCTCGTGCAATCTTTCTTTTTCTCTCAACTTTCTTTCAAGATCATTTTTCTCTTCAATCGCTTTATTAAGCTGAACTTCACGTTCTTTAATCTGCTCAGCCATTTTTTGGGCGGCAATTTGTTGAGCTATTGCGGCGGCTTGTTCTTCTGCCTTTGCCTCTTTCATTTTTTTCCTAATGCGTCTTATCATAGATATTCTTTTTTGTTCTATGATTCTGGCAATTTTTTCAAAAAGACGACCGATTTCTTCAGGAGAACGGGTGCTTTTGCTCATCAAAGCTTCTAAAAGTAACGGACCATTAGCACCGAGCAGTTGCGCAGCCAACATTTTTGCTCCTTCAATATCTCCTTTTTGCAGATATTGTCCCATTCTTTTGCCATTTTCAATGGCGCTTGTAATAACCTGCTTTCCCATGAGAGCCTCCTATCTGCTTGTGCCTCGTGCGGCGTTTTGTTTTGCTTTGGCAACGGCTTCGCGTTCGCGACGTGCATAGGCTTCGGCAATCAGTTCTTTTGCTAAATCTTCTGAAATTGATGTATCATCAGCAAGCGATAAGTGAACATTTCTACCGTAATTGGTCGGATCATAACCATTCTCATGCGGTTGGAAACCGTCACTGCATAAACCTTTTTCTGTAATGGTTGCGACGTGTCCGCAACGTTTACTCGGGTGCGTTTCATGTTTAATGACACCATAGTATTGTTCCGGTTTGGTAACTTGAGCATCTATTTGATTATCAAAACTGACAGTTGTGCCTTCCGGAAAGCTTTGAATTGTGCGACGTAAGCGTGTCGCATTAGGACTTTCACGACCGGTGGAATGATTTTCAACAGTTACGGTGATATAGCCTTTTTCTTCTAATACTTTATAGGTATCACACCCCCAATTATCTCCACCTTGTCCAGGGCGCTGATATTTATCCCATATAGGATCATCTCCCCACGGAACATCCGGATTAACATGTTGAACACCGCTTAAGCACCCGCCTACACATTTGTGGCCTTTGGCATGGTTATAGGCGCTTTTTGCTAAATCTTTACCTTTTTTGCCGGCGGAAATTCCGGCAATAAAATCTTTCGAGTGTTTATCATAGTAAGCCTGAATGTCTTTTGGGGTGACAAGACCTTTATCCATCAAAGTTTTTAAATCTACCGGACCGCTTACTTGCATACCTGGCAGACAAGCACTATAAAGATTTTGCAAGTCTTGCTCTTTTTTTCTAGCCGCTTCTTGCGCTTTCATCTTTTTATCAAAACTGCTCTCATATGGACTGCTTCCGAAAGCTGTTTTAACATCTGTTTTGGGAGCAACTTTGGTCGTTGCTTTAACTGTTGTTCTTGTTGTGGTTTGCTTTGTTGTATTATTTGTTGTTCTGGTTGTTATCGTTTTCTTAGCCGTCTTTGTATTTGTTTTGTTTTGCGGTTGGTGTGCTTTTACAGCGGCACCGGTTATGCCATCAACCTGTCTGGCATCTATGCGGCGCGTCACTTTTGATTCTTTTTGAGCGGTTTTAACGGTTTCTCTTGTTGCCGGAAGACGAGTTCCTTTAAGTGCTTTATCTTTTTTGACTTGAGCTTCGGTTTTACCTAAGATGGCGGCAATTTGCTTATCTGTAGCCTTGCCGGTTGTCAGATATTTTAAGGTGCCGGATGACCTTTGAAATTTTTGATTGCATGATTTCATGACATCAGCCGGACGGGATAATGCAGCATCCACTAAACCTGCGGCATTGGTGCCGTATTTGGCAACTAAAGTCACCATAACTTCATCAGGATTGATATCTTTGCGAAGTCTACCCTGTTTCTTGGCATCCAATAAATTTTTGTATGACTCAGATAATTTGACATCATTTTTGATAGCTTCTCTTATCTTGGTTTTCTCTGCTTCAGTCATTGCCGTTCTCCTTAAAATACTGCCTTTTCAGCTTTTAATTTATTATACCATGTTTTTATATGCCTTGCAAGTATATTCGGTAACAGAAAATGATTAAAATTCTGTTACAAAAGGAAAATCTCCCGCTTGGTAGCGGGAGATTTTGATATGATGATTTTTGATTGATTACATTCTGGCTGTGTTATTTGTGCGCACATTATTTGATGCCGTTTTAGTCGGCGCATTGGCTTTGGCATAGTATTTACCATTTACCTTGGTCACATTTTGAGCCATTAATTGCTCATAATCTTTAAGAATTTGAGGATCATCCAAAATTATGGAAAGCTCACGACTGGTTGTTGCGGAATGCTTTTTACCAAAATCTTTTCTGGCTTTTTCGTATGCTTTCTTACCACTACCTGATCCAAATGTGGAAGAGTCTACTGCCGCAATAGCATCTATCATTTCTACAGAGTTTAAATTTTTAATGTTTTTGACTACTTTCTTTCCTTTTACATATGTTGTATATTGCATTGTTTCAAAAACGCGTGCTATTGAATTGAGATATGTTTTTTGATGTATGGCACTTGCAAAAACCATACTCCATATCTTTGGATCAAGATTTTCCGGTTTCATATTATGTTTTTTAAGGGCTTCGACTATTCTTTTATATTTTCCCTTTGTCTGCGCCAAATATACGTCACTGGCAAAATCACGTTGTAATTGCAAAAATTGGGGAGCATTTATTTTTCCCTCATTTCTAAATATTGTTCTATATTCTCTATTTGTCTTTTTTAGATATTTCAGTAACTCTGTTTTTTCTTTAGGTGTTTGCCAATAAGCTTTATTGTTTCCTTCCTTTTTCACATATTCTTGAAAATCTTTTAGAGCTTTTTCATACCCCGGATTAAAGAATTTTTGAGCTATATTTTTATATTCCGGTTTGGTTAAGGCATACAAAGCAATATTTTTTACCCCCACATCATCATATTGCATTGCACCTAAAAATCTTGTTCCACCACCAACCGGATTTTTTACATCTGCTTCTCTATCAAATGTCACATCCCACAAGGAATCATTTGTTGCACCTGGTAGCTCTGGAATAGTTACCCCTTGTAAATCGGTAACGCTACTCTTAAACCTTATCAGTCCATTAACATTCTGTTGCTCAATCTGGCATCTTAAGGTATCAGAGACTTGGGTTGTTGATGTATCTATACTCTTAGGTGCCGGTGCATTTGTTTTTTTCGCTTTTTCTTGAGTGACTTTTCTTTCTGCTTCGGTCTTTTTCTTGGCTTCTGCCTCTGCGCGTTTTTTCTCATCTGCGGCTTTTTTCTTGGCGGTAGCTTCTTGTGTTGCCTTATCTGAAGCGGCTCTTTGTTGTTTCATTGTCGCCTTGGTATCATCCCGAGAGTTGGATTTCAAGCTCGTTGCTTGTGTCCGTGTATTATCTGCTTTTTTGCCGGTTACTTTTTCTACTTGTTCCGGCGTTAAAGGTTTGTCGATAAATTCTTTGATTGTGGCAGAAGATTTTTTGAATTTTTCCCATCCTAATGCTTTGACAACATTACCAGGAAACATTGCTGCAGAAATTAAATCATACGCTCTGGCACCGTATTTGGCTTTCATCGCGGCAAATTCTTTTTCACCCATTCCCACAGATTTTAATTTACGCATTGCATTCGCATCTTTTGCTGCTTCTGACATTGCTCTTTTGGTATCTTCCTTGGCCATGATCGTTCTCCTTAAAACATAATCATAACATTTTATATTACTTATATCTTAACATTTTTTTAAGGGCTCGTCAACAGAAAAACGCCTCAACTAATCTTTGAGGCGTTTTCTAAGTATTTTAATATATCAAACGGAGAATCTATATTACAGACCGTTATTTTCTTTGGTAGCTTGCATCGGCAGGTATTGTCCGACACCGCCAAAGTATTTCTTAAAGAAGCCCTCTTTGGTTCCCATAACCGGTGTTTCATCAGTGTTCATGGCAAAATCTCTGCCATTTTCTTTGGTCAGTTGCAAAACCTTTTCTACTTTGCCGTCAAGATTAAATTCTATAGCAATCACATTGCGCTCTAACTCTTCCGGCTTAAAAAACGCCAAGCGTTTCACCGTGGAGTTCATATAAATCCATGTGCGGTGATCAAGGCTTGAAACAGCACTGGGACTCCCCATTAGACGGTGAACTTCGTCTTGTGTCATACCTTGATGAAGCGCCAAAATATCGGCTTTGGCCGGCATATTGCCGTCTGTTTGATTAAAATAGTCCGTTGAACAACCCGAAACGAACGAAATCACCAACAAGGTAGAAAAAACAACTTTGTGTATTGACATCATCATATCCTTATAATTATATATACCTCATACATATAACCCTTTAGCACAAGGAAATAAATAATGCAAAAGGAATTTTCTTATCCCCTGAAAATTGAAGAATTGGGACAAGGTCAGCAGAGCTATAAATTAAGCGCAGACAAGGATGAGCTTAAAATTTTGGCTGAAATTTTGCAGGTTCAGGCTGTGAATAGTTTTAATGCCGAGATGAAATTAAACTTTAAAAAGAAACAAGGGGAGCTAAAGGTAAGCGGAACGGTTAATGCCAATCTCTCGCTTATCAGTGTTATCTCGCTCACGCCGTTTAATAAGGATTACAGCACGGATTTTGAAGTTCTCTATGATACAAATGCCAGTTATGAAGATGTGTATGGAGATGACGAAGATATTGAGCTTGATGTGCCGGATATTGTAATTAACGGCAAAATTGACTTAGCGGATATTGCCATAGAACAACTGGCGCTTGTTATGGAAGATTATCCGCGGCTTGAGGGCGAGGAATTTGAAGCCGTTATAGAAGAAGATGATGACGATAATGAAGACATCGCCAACAATCCCTTTGCCGTGTTAAAGAAATTAAAGGAAAATATGGAAGAATAGCCCCTAAGCAGAGGTTTTGCGGCATTTTCTTTTAATTTATCATAAAAGAGCAAAAAAATGCTTGCGTTTTATATTTTTTTTATTTAAAAGCATTGTCAGCAGTTTCTGATTACCATAATCAGGAGCTAATTTGTGTCAAATAATTTTAGATAAAGAGTTAAAGAAATGGCTACACCAAAGAAGAAAACATCTCAATCTCGTCGCAATATGCGCCGTTCTCATGACGCGTTGCAACCCAATGCATATCATGAGTGCCCGAACTGCGGCGAATTGAAGAGACCTCATAATGTATGCCCGAAATGCGGCTACTATGATGGTAAATCAGTTGTTGCTCAAAAGGCAAAAGCAGAAGAGTCTGAAGACTAATAGAACTTAATTTATTTTTATGGAGAGGCCTGTGTCTCAAGAAAGTCTTATAATATCAATAGATGCTATGGGGGGGGATAATTCCCCCAAAGTAGTCATAGAAGGGTTAGCTTTGGCACATCAAAGGAATCCGAAAATTCATTTTTTGGTTTACGGCGATAAAGCTAGAGTTGAAGCTGAAATGTCGAAATTTCCGGCGTTAAAGGATGCTTGCGAGATTTTCCACACAGAGGAGTTTGTCCATAATGAAGATAAGCCGTCACATGTAATAAGGAATCGGGCAACCAGTATGTTTCAGGCTATTGATGCCGTGAGACAAGGGAAAGCTCAGGCAGTTGTTTCTGCCGGTAATACCGGTGCATTGATGGCTATTTCCAAAATGGTCTTAAAAACTATCCATAAAATACATCGTCCAGCTATCATCACCATAATGCCCCATGAAAAAGGGCGTTATGTGATGTTGGATTTGGGGGCAAATACCGAGTGTGACGGCGTTAATTTGGCAGAATTTGCTTTAATGGGCAGTATTTATGCCAAATGCGGGTTAAAAATTGATAATCCGCGAGTCGCTTTGATGAATATCGGCGCGGAAGAGATGAAAGGTAAAGAAGAAATTCATGTTGCCTCTCATATTATTAAGAGCACACATTTAAATTTGAATTTTATCGGTAATATAGAACCGCATGAAATCCCTAAAGGCAAAGCAGATGTTATTGTAGCAGACGGATTTTCCGGCAATATTGCGCTAAAATCCGTTGAAGGGACATGTCATCTCATCATGCACATTATTAAGAATAATATCAAAAGTTCATGGATGGCTAAATTAGGTTTGCTGTTTATGCTGGGGGCTATCAAAAAAATCAAGAAAACACTTGATCCGAGACTTTATAACGGGGCAATGCTTGTCGGCTTAAACGGTTTGTCGGTTAAAAGTCACGGCGGTGCTGACGCTTTGGGTTTTTCGGTAGCGGTTGAAAATGCGGCACAATTGGTTGAAAAAGACTTTGTCGGCACACTCCGTCGTGAGTTGGAAAATATTGATATAGATGAAATTTCACAGGAAGCATATTATGAAGTGTATTAGAACAGAAGTTATCGGCTGTGGGCATTATCTGCCTGCTAAAGTATTAACCAATGATGATTTATCCAAGATGGTTGAGACCAATGATGAATGGATAAGCACCCGGACAGGAATCCGTTCTCGTCATATTGCGGCTGATGATGAAATGACTTCCGATCAAGGCTTTAAGGCCGTTCAAATGGCGATGAAAAATGCCAATATTACCGCTGAGGATTTGGACTTAATCGTTGTTGCAACTGCAACACCTGATAATACCACACCGGCAACAGCTTGTAAATTAGCCGGTCGCTTGGGCGTTAAATCTGGAACTCCGGCGTTTGATATCAATGCCGCCTGTTCGGGCTTTGTATATGCTTTGACTATGGTTGACAGCATGATCAGATTAGGCCAGATTAAGACCGCCGCCGTGATTGGTGTGGAAACCTTATCACGCATAGTGGATTGGACTGACCGTAATACTTGTGTTTTATTCGGTGACGGTGCCGGAGCGATGATTGTTCGCGCAAGTGAAGGCGAAGGCACGGCTAAAGATACCGGCGTTTTGGCAACCAAAATTTATGCAGACGGAACACAAACCGAAAACTTATATTCTACCGGCGGTGTTGCCTTAACCAAAACGGCAGGTTTTGTGAAGATGAACGGTAAAGAAGTCTTTAAGTTTGCCGTTGGGGCAATGTGTGAAGCAAGCGATTATGTCTTAAATGCAGCTCAGGCTAAAATTGAAGATGTGGATTGGCTCTTACCGCACCAAGCAAACAGTCGTATTATTGCCGGTGTCGGACAAAAATTAGGCATATCTGATGAGAAAGTTATTATTACTGTTGATCATCACGGTAACACTTCTGCTGCTTCAATTCCTTTGGCTTTTTCCGAATCGGTTGCAAACGGAAAGATTAAAAAAGGTGATTTAATTTTAATCCCAGCTATGGGAGCCGGCTTTACATGGGGCGGCTTATTGATAAGACTCTGATTTAAGAGCAAAAAATAAATTGCATAAACTGTGATAAGTGGTTGATTTGTAAAATATCCTGGCTATGCTAGGGAGTGTGAAATAACTATTTTAAAGAAAGGGAAGAAATGACAACAGTTACACGTGCGGATATCGCGGAGAAAGTTTGCGACGAAATCGGTTTATCTCGTAAAGATTCCGGTGATATTTTAGATATGGTGATTGATGAAATAAGAAATGACTTGGCGGCAGGTCATGATGTAAAAATTTCAACATTCGGTTCTTTTCTGCTAAGAAAGAAAAGAGCGCGCATCGGGCGCAACCCGAAAACAGGTGTTGAAGCAGAAATCACGCCTCGCACGGTTATCTCTTTCCGTCCATCGTTGGGCTTGAAGAATGCCGTTAACAAGGTTAATAAGAAATAATTAAGACAGGCGGTTAAAAAGATATAACCGCCTTTTATTTTTGGGATGAAAAGATGAGTGTCAATAAAACAAAATCTGCCTTTAGAAGCATTGCCGAAGTTACTGAGGATTTGGGTGTTGCACCGCATGTGTTGCGTTTTTGGGAAACAAAGTTTTCACAGATTAAACCGATGAAGACTAAAAGCGCGCGTCGTTACTACAGACCTGATGATGTTGAATTGTTGGCACTGATAAAAGAATTACTTTACAATCGTCGTTATACCATTGAAGGTGTGCAGAAGTTATTTAAGAATCGCACCTTAAAAGATATATTGGGAACAGAAATTCAAAAAGATTTTTTTGAAGAGGAAGTTACCCCCTTACCTGTTACGGAAAATACGGAACATTGGCGCGAATTAATTGCCGAGACCATTACCGATTTGACGACTGTTAAAAATGATTTGTTGGCACTTGCCGAAGGAAAGTAAGCCTTGATGACTGATAATGAACAGCGACTTGTTGACATAGAAATGGCAATATCTAATTTGGAACGCACGGTTGATGATTTAAATGAAGTGATTATCCGTCAAGGAAAAGATATTGCTTTTTTGCAAAAACAAAATCATTATTTAACAGAGGCTTTACGCAATACACAAAGTGTCGTCAAACCGCTTGAAGAAGAAACGCCACCACCTCATTATTAATAGGGGGGGGAGAATGAAAGCCTCATTTAAAAAAAAAGGAATTGCAGATAACCAAAGTATCCGTTTGGTGGGAATGGGCTTCATTATCTTAAACCTCATCTTTGCCTTTTATCATATCACTTTCTTTTGGGGGAATCACGACTGGGACTGGGTAAAAGGCACAACGCAGGTATTATCCTTAAACACCGGTATGTTTGAAGGGCGGTATGCGAAATTTATCTTAAATGTCAGCCTGTTCGGCGGGCAAATTTTGCCGATATTAAATAACCTTGTTGCCTTTACGTTATTGGCATTAGGTGCGGTACTACTAACCGCTTATTGGCAAATAAAGTCTTTTACGGCACGTTTGATTACAGCCTTAGTGATTATCACCGCGCCTTATGTTTTAGGCTGGCTCTATTTTCCGATAAATATTTTAGGGAACTTCTCGGCGGTTGCTTTGGTCGCTTATGGTTTGATTGTTGCAGAAAAAACTAAATGGTATCACAAAACGCTCTCTATTATCTGTTTTTTGCTTGCTCTAGGGGTTTATCCGAGTATTGCAGAAATGATGATTGTCTCTTTTGCCATTCGGCATATTATCAGCCCAATGAAAAAGAAAGAAAAGATGCTGAACTCTCTATATCCGCTTATTTTGGCACTGATTGGCTTTAAGCTCTTATTATTTGTGTTGGGTAAATTAGATATTGTTTATAGTGGGCATTATAATATGCAAATGCCGACTATTGAAGAATTGGTGTGGCGAATACCTGAGATGGTAGTGCTTGTATTTTCTCAACTTTTAACTACCCTGCCCTTTTTAGATGTGAAATATAAAATTCTTTCGCTCTTGCTCCTTATTTTAGCCATTACCGCAACTTATAAAAGATGGTTATGGTGGGGAATCGCTTTAGGCGCAACGGTCTTAAGCACATTTTTAACCACCGCTCAAGAAGAAACCGCTTATATGCCGCGTATCAATTTTTATGGTATCAACTTTTTAATTGCCGGAGCTGTGGCCGTTTTATTCACGCAAAAGCAAAAAATTCGCAACATAAGCAGTGTTTTATGTCTGTTATTGTTGTGGAACGGTGTTACGGCTGATTTTGAAGCTTTTAAGATTTGGCGTTTAGGGCAAATTGCCGAGACTGCGTTGGTGGAGCGTATTTCTGCCAAGATAGAAGAAATCACTCCTGATAAAGTATTAGTTCCGGTTATTGCCGGCGAATTGCCTTTAAGACCGCGCTATTATGCCTCGTCTTACCAGAAGAACAGCCCTTATGTCTTAAACGGCTCGCTATTGGTGCGGCATATTCCGTCCGGAATGTTTAACTTTTATGCGGTCACTCCGTTTTTTTATAACTATTCGCAAATTGCCGATTTAACGCCGGAACTTCATCATTTCTTACGTGTAGCACGTCGCCCATGGCCGGCACAAGATGCCTTGTTTATAAACGATAAATATGCCGTTATATTACTGACAGATGAGGGCATTGCCGCTATTCAGGCTCAGCTCCCTTATTAAAATATTCGTTATCCCTCTTGATTTTTAGTTCTTCTCTTCACTACATAATAAGTATAAGGAGAAATACGATGAATATGGAAAAATTAACATTAAAATCGCAAGAAGCGGTTAAAAACTCGGTTGATATGGCCATTAGAGCCGGTCATCAGTTTGTGACACCGTTGCATTTATTAGGCGCTATTTTGGAGCTCAATGAGCCTGCGCAGGAGAAACTTATCTCTGAGAGCGGCGGTAATCTGCCGATATTAAAGTCTAGCGTTAAAGAAGAGCTTAATAAGCTCCCGTCTGTCAGTGGGGAAAATGTGCAGAGCACTCTCTCACAGGAATATAATAAGTTGCTCTTGGAAGCTGAAAGTTTTGCGGAAAAGAATAATGATAAATTTGTCACATTGGAACGGCTGTTGCAAGTCTTGGCGCAAAGTGCTGGCAATAAAGCGTCGGAACTATTAAAATCATCCGGTGTTAGTCCGGTTAAGCTCAACCAAGCGGTTCAAGAATATCGTAAAGGACGTTTGGCGGATAGTGAGACTGCCGAAGATACTTTTGAAAGCCTAAAGAAATTTACAACCGATTTAACCGCGCGGGCGCAAGAGGGAAAATTAGATCCGGTTATCGGCAGAGATACGGAAATCCGCCGCACGATACAAGTTCTATCGCGTCGGACAAAAAATAATCCGGTGCTCATCGGTGAGCCTGGTGTCGGTAAAACTGCGATTGTTGAGGGCTTGGCGATGCGTATTATCAATAATGACGTGCCGGAGAGCCTAAAACACAAGCGTTTGCTTGCCTTGGATATGGGGGCATTGATTGCCGGTGCCAAATTCCGCGGTGAGTTTGAAGAGCGCTTAAAAGCCGTATTAAAAGAAGTGGAAGAAGCCGCCGGACAAATCATCTTGTTTATTGATGAGATGCACACGATTGTCGGTGCCGGTGCAAATGAAGGCTCTATGGATGCCTCTAATCTGTTAAAACCGGCATTAGCACGTGGTGAGTTGCATTGTGTCGGGGCTACGACGTTAAATGAATATAAGAAATATGTGGAAAAAGATGCAGCGCTTGCGCGGCGTTTCCAACCGGTTTATGTGGATGAGCCGGATGTGGAAGAAACAATTACTATCTTACGGGGGATCAAAGAAAAGTTTGAACTACACCACGGGGTGAGAATTTCCGATGCGGCGTTAATCTCTGCGGCTACGCTTGCCAATCGCTATATTGCCGACCGTTATATGCCGGATAAGGCCATTGACCTGATGGATGAGGCTGCGTCATCTCTTCGCATGAGCATTGATTCCAAGCCGGAGGAACTTGATACGCTTGATCGGAAAATTTTGCAGCTTAAAATAGAAAAAGAGGCGTTAAAGAAAGAGACAGATGATAATTCCAAAGCGCGTCAACAAGAGGTAGATAAAGAATTAGCCAATTTGGAGGAAACAGCTAAGAGTTTATCTTGCAAATGGTCTGAAGAAAAGGCAAATCTACAAAAAATGACCGAGATAAAAGATAAGCTGGATAAGGCCAAAAGCGAGGTGCAGATTGCTGAGAGAAGCGGTCAATACGAGCGCGCCGGTGAGCTTCAATACGGGATTATCCCGAACTTGACCAAAGAGTTACAAGAATTGGAGAAAAACACCAAGAAGACTGACCAGCAGACCGTGCAACCGGAAGATATTGCTAAAGTTGTTTCTAAATGGACAGGGATTCCAACCGACAAGATGTTATCCTCTGAGCGTGAAAAGCTGTTACATCTTGAGGAACATCTTAAAAAGCGTGTTATCGGGCAAGATGAAGCGGTTTTGGTGGTTGCCAACGCCGTGCGTCGTTCGCGGTCAGGGATTTCTAACCCTAATCAGCCAATCGGCTCATTTATGTTTTTAGGTCCGACCGGTGTCGGCAAAACCGAGCTGAGCAAGAGCTTAGCAGAATTTCTGTTTAATGATGAAAATGCAATGCTCCGCGTGGATATGTCCGAGTATATGGAAAAGCACTCTGTGGCGCGTTTAATCGGCTCGCCTCCGGGATATGTCGGCTATGAAGAAGGTGGTCTGTTAACCGAAAGCGTGCGCCGCAGACCGTATCAGGTTATCTTGTTTGATGAGGTGGAAAAGGCTCACCCCGATGTGTTTAACATCTTGTTGCAAGTCTTAGATGACGGCAGGCTGACCGATAGCAAAGGGCATACCGTTGATTTTAAGAACACAATCATCATTATGACCTCAAACTTGGGGGCAGAATACTTGGTAAATCAAGACTTATCGGAAAAAGAGCAGACCGAGAAAGTGCTTGAAACATTAAAACAAGCGTTTAAGCCCGAATTTATCAACCGTATTGATGATATTATCGTCTTTAAGCGGCTGACAAAGGACAACATTAAGGCGATTGCCGCCCTCGCGATGAAAAATATTGAAAATCGTCTGGCTGATAGGAATATCAGTCTCAAGATGAGCGATAAAGCGCTTCAATGGGTGGTTGATAACGGTTATGATGAAGTCTATGGCGCAAGACCGTTGAAACGTCTACTCAAGAAGGAACTGGAAAACAAGCTCGCGTATGCAATCCTTTCCGGCGCAATTAAAGACGGTGATGTGGTTATGGTTGATGTTGATAAAGACGGATTGACGGTGCAATAAGTAACGGCGTATAAAGTTATCCATAAGGTAAGCGAGCTCTCTTTAACTCTTGCGAACCTTGTGGGTAACTTTTTTGTGATGATAAAAATAGCGAAACAACGCGGCACGAACAGCCTGACGGCTGTGTGCTACACGCGTGGTGCGGCACTGCCCGTGCGGGAGGGAAAACGCCACCTGCATAACTTTTTTTAGAAAATGTTTAGGCTTTTCCGGACTTCGTCAAATTTTTTCAGGGTTTCCAATACGGCTTTCATATCCTTCAACGCTATCGTATTCGGTCCGTCCGACAACGCTTTATCCGGATTTTCGTGCGTTTCCATAAACACTGCGGCAACGCCCACGGCCACCGCGGCTCTTGCCAATACCGGTGCAAACTCTCTTTGTCCGCCTGACGATCCGCCCATGCCTCCCGGTTGTTGCACCGAGTGCGTTGCATCCATAATAATCGGACACCCCGTATCCTGCGCCATTCTCGGTAAACCCCGCATATCGGTTACTAATGTATTGTAGCCAAAGCTTGTTCCGCGCTCTGTCAGGCATACATTATGATTTCCGACTTCATCGCATTTGGTGACCAAATTTTTGGCATCCCATGGGGCTAAAAACTGGCCTTTTTTGATATTTATCACCTGGCCGGTCTTGGCCGCCGCAACCACTAAATCTGTCTGCCGACATAAGAATGCCGGAATCTGCAACATGTCTACGTGCTTGGCAACTTCTGCACATTGATTTGTCTCATGGATATCAGTTACAATCGGTAAGTTGTTATATAATTTCTTTATCTCATCAAAGGTTCTCATCCCCTCTTCTAACCCGACACCACGGGCGCCGTGTATGGAAGTCCGGTTCGCCTTATCAAAAGAAGCTTTGAAAATATACGGAATATTAAGCTCTTTGGTTATCTCTATCATCGCACCCGCAATATCTATGGCATGTTGGCGACTTTCTATCTGACACGGGCCGCATAACAAACCAAACGGCAAATTATTGGCTAACTTGACGCCATTGACGTTAACAACTCTTGGTTCCATTGTTTTCTCCTATAATTGATTTTATTTGTATATGTATAGCAGATGACCGTTTTCTGTCAACCAATCTCTCCCTTTTTCCGCATCATCTTCCAAAAACTCAACCAGTGCCCAAAAATAGGCCGAATGGTCCTGATGCTTTAGGTGAGATACTTCGTGCGCCACAATATATCTTATCACAAAATCCGGTGCCAAAGCCAAACGCCAACTGTAATTGATGTTGTTTAAGGTGGAGCAACTTGCCCACCGTGACTTTGTATCTTTGATGCAAACATTATGCACACGTTTACCTATTTTATCAGCGACGATATTAGAACGACGGGTAAATTCTTCTAAAGCTAACTTCTTGATAAAATCTTTGACACGACGATGTAAAAATTCAATTCCACCAGACACATACAAAATATGATTCTTTTTATCTAATCTGGTATTTCCTCTGATTGGACTGTGCTCAATGGTGTAAATCTGCCCAAATAAACTGATTTTATCGTGGTTGTGAAAATTCTTTAACTCAGGGATTTTCTTTAGATTATTCAATACCCAATCCTGATGGCTTTCAACAAATGATACCGCCTTTTTCTTGGAACAATATCTGGGGATGGTTAAAACCGCCATACGGTCTTTTTTATCTATTCTTAAACTTAATCGACGTGAACGTGCTGAATATACGACCTTCATATCAAAACCTAAATCGGCATTGACGTCAAAGGTCTTTCCACTCAACAATGTAATTTTCATAATCTTCTACCTCTGATTCATTTATTAGTGTTCTTCCTTTTAGAGAGGCCTTTGCTTGGTGCACGGACGCTGCCTTGCCTGTTTTTAAGGGGTGCCAGTTTGGTAAATCTTTTCCCTCATCTAACAGCACATAAGCACAAGTTTTGGGCAACCAGCGCGGTTTCTCCCGAATCGCTTGGATAGTTATATCACGGCAATCGTTAACTTTTCGGAAACGCTCGGGATAAATTTTGCACAAACAGCTTTGAGTATCTAAAAATCGACAGTATGTGTTTGTAAACTTTATTTTTCCTTTGATTTCTAACTTATTCAAACAGCACTTACCGCAACCGTCACATAAAAGTTCCCATTCTTTTTTATTCATCTTCTCTAAGGGCTTTTTTAGCCAGAATTCCGGCTCTATATCTCCCATATCGGCGAATCGGCTCTCCGGATCATAAGGTTCGTCTAACCAGTTTTCGTCTTTTTCCACTATAAATCCTCCCAATCAATGATATGGTCTTCCAGCTCATCAACTTTGACCTCTGTTTCGCTGATAACGCGGCCTTTAATAGTGGTTTTGATAGCTGACGGATTTTTTTCAAACAATTCTCGATACGCGCAGGTTTGAGGCATCCAAGAGAGTTTATCCACGTTTTCGGGGGATAATTTCAAGCAGGTCGGTACTAATTCACAGCGTTTGTCATATACCGTGCAGGACATTGTTTCTTCATCAAAATAGCGGCAAACGACATCGGTATAATATACATCACCGGTGTCTTCGTCTTCTAATTTTATCAGACAGCACTTTCCGCAGTGACGACATATCTTTTCCCATTCTTCTTTGGTATATGATTTCATTTTACCCTCGTTGTTCAGGTATGTATCCTTCACGCCCTAAATTACCGAAACTGGTTAATTCGCCGTTCCAAAACAGTTTAACCGTTCCGGTGGAGCCGTGACGGTGTTTACCGACAATCACTTCACCTAAATTGGCGGTTTCTTTGTCTCGGTTTTGCCAATCTACACAACGTTTTTCAAAATGTTCATCGGTCTCGCCGGCAGTGCGTTTAGGCTCGGCGTTATGGATGTAATAATTTTCACGAAAAACGAACATCACAATATCCGCATCTTGCTCAATAGAACCAGATTCACGTAAATCTGCCATTTGCGGACGTTTATCATCACGGGCTTCAACGCCACGATTTAATTGGGATAAAGCTATTACCGGAATATTAAGCTCCTTGGCTAATACTTTTAGCTCTCGAGATATTTCGGTCATCTCTTGCACACGATTACCTTCTGATTTGCGCGAACCCGAACCGGAAATGAGTTGGATATAGTCAATAATGATCAAACCTAGGCCTTGTGAACGCTTGAGGCGACGGGCGCGGGTTCTGATGGTGCCAACCGTAACACCGGGGGTATCATCAATATAAAGCGGTAAATTCTGATAAGTGCTGACAGCTCCCGCTATACGTCCAAATTCTCCGGCATCTATGGAACCTGTGCGCAGTTTATGGCCGGGGATATCTGCAATATTGGATAGAATACGCGCGGCAATTTGCTCGGCCGACATTTCCAAAGAAAACACGGCAACACCCTTATCCTTTGCATCTAATATACCTTCTTCGGCACTGTGTTGCATATAAGTTGCGACATTATAGGCAATATTGATGGCCAGTGCGGTTTTACCCATTGCCGGACGACCGGCCAAAATAAGGAGGTCTGAATTGTTTAGGCCGCCTAAGCGATAATCCAAATCAGTTAAACCGGTTGGTAAGCCGGATAATTTACTCTCACGCTGATAGGCTTTTTCTATCATCTCTCCGGCTGATTTTAAAACCATACCGAAATCTTGAAGACCTCGTTGCCCGTCTCCATGCTCGGCTATATTAAACAAACGACGCTCGGCATTTTCTATTTGTGCGGAAACACTTTCATCCAATTTTTCGCTCATTGCTTCGGCCGCAATATCATAGCCGGTGGCAATCAGTTCACGGCGCAAATACAAATCATAAATAAACTGGGCATAGTATTCGATATTGGTTAAAGGGGATGCAGCGTCTGCCAACTTAATCAAGTAAGCAATGCCACCGACCTCGTTTAACGTGCCTTCTTGCTCAAAATAGTTTTTTAGCGTTATGACATCAGCAACATGTCCTTTTTGTATCAAACGCGCAATCACATCAAATACTTTTTGATGTATCGGATCTGAAAAATGTTCGGTGCGGAGAAACTCCGAAACCTTTTCATAAGCTTTATTATTAGCTAAAAGGGCACCGATGAGCGCTTGCTCGGCTTCTAAATTGCGCGGTAATTTTGTAACGTCCAGTTCTTCCATGATTTGAGAATCCTTTTTTGTATCATTGGAGTTGTTATGGCGCAAAAAATTAGCTTTTGCATTAAAATCGTGATAATGCCTGTGGATTATGTGGATAAACCCGTTTAATCATTTTAATTTAATGCAATAGGTTTTATAACTCAAAACAAGTTTGAAATGATGGGACAAGTAACAATGCTTACAGATGTAAAAAATGTGCGCGTTTTGGTTGTGGGAGGAGCCGGATATATCGGTAGCCATGTGCAGAAACAACTTTTGGAAGAAGGTTTCCAAGTGGTAGTTTTTGATAATCTCTCAACCGGCGATAAAATTAATCTGTTAAAAGGTGCGGCATTTATTGAGGGTAACATTTTGGATAAACAGGCACTTAATGATGCCATGAGCCAAAATATTGACGCTGTGGTGCATTTGGCTGCCAAAAAAGCGGTCGGCGAATCTATGGAACACCCTGAGATATATGCTGAAAATAATATTACCGGTGCACTTAATATCTTAAATGCCATGGTTGCAAACGGCGTCAAGCATATTGTGTTCTCCTCCTCGGCGGCTGTTTATGGTATGCCGGAATATATTCCACTTAATGAAAAACATCAAATTAAGCCGATAAACTATTATGGTTACACGAAAATTTGTATTGAGCAAAATATGGATTGGTATGCCAAATTAGGCAAACTCAACTATGCGGCTTTAAGATATTTTAATGCCGTCGGATATGCGGCGGATAAGTCCATTACCGGACGCGAGCGCAATCCGCAGAACCTATTGCCGATTATCATGGAAGTGGCAACGGGAAAGCGCGAAAAGCTCTCTATATTCGGTAATGACTATGATACGCCGGACGGAACTTGCGTGCGCGACTATATCCATGTGAGTGATTTAGCAACGGCACACACGCTTGCTCTGAGATATTTAATGACGGATCATCAATCTTTTGCCGTCAACCTTGGAACCGGAAACGGAACCAGTGTGAAAGAAATGGTAGATGCGACGGAAAAGGTTATCGGTAAAAAGCTTAATTATGACTATGCGCCACGGCGCGCCGGAGATCCGGCTGAGCTTACGGCGGATGCCTCTTTGGCACGAGAAATTTTGGGGTGGAAACCTCGTTATACGGATGTGGAAGAAATTATCCGCACGGTTTGGAATTTGGAAATTTAATTTAGATAGGAAGTAAAATGTTTGAAAAATTACAATATTTATTTACGCATCACTTTGTTTTATCACAAAATTTGATGTGGGTATGTTTTGCCATTGCCGTGGCGGTGTTGCTCTTTTTAGATTTGCATGTGTTTAACCGCAAAAACGAAGTGCCCAGTTTTAAGCATACGTTTTGGATTTGCGTGGCGTATATCGGGGCAGGACTTTTGTTTGGTGTGTTTGTGTGGTATGAGGAAGGCACATCAAAGGCCATGGAATACTTTACCGGCTTTTTGGTCGAAAAGAGCTTATCTATGGATAACATATTTATTATGTCGGTTATCTTTACCAGTATCGGCGTGCCGCGGATTTATCAGCACCGCGTGCTGTTTTGGGGTATTTTGGGTGCGGTTGTGATGCGCGCACTCTTAATCGGTATCGGTGCGGCTCTTATCTCAAACTTCCACTGGGTATTATATCTGTTCTCGGCATTTCTTATCTATACCGGAACCAAAATGGCATTGGAAAATCATGAGCCGGAAAGCGAAGAAGATACTGAAACAAAGCTTAAGAATAGCCCGATTTACCGCGCCATTGAAAAGTATTTTCCGGTAACACATAAAATCGACGGGCCGCATTTTATTACCAAAATCAAGGGAAAACACTATATGACGCCGCTTCTTTTTGCGCTTTTGACGATTGAATTGATGGATGTGGTATTTGCTCTTGACAGTGTGCCTGCTATTTTTTTAATAACGGAAGATGTATTTATTGTTTATACCAGTAACATCTTTGCTATTTTGGGCTTGAGAGCGTTATATTTCTTGCTTGAAGCGGCGGTTCATCGGTTTGTATACTTAAAGCACGCACTTTCCATTGTGCTTATCTTTATCGGTATTAAGATATTCCTACCGCATATCGGCATTGAATTGCAGACATGGCATTCTTTGGCGGTAACATTTGCTCTTCTGTTTGGTGGGGTATTTATTTCACTGTTTAAGGAAAAAGAGCAAAAGGCTTAATTACTCAATTAAGGAGGACATTATGGCAGGTATTCAGGTAAAAACTTTGTATAAAAATACTTATCTTTACCTGAGCCTGCCTTTGTTTATCTTTCTTTTAAGCTGGCTTGACTATGAAATTGCCGCTGTATTGGCATCGGCGTTCGGTGTCGGATTTTATAAACTGTGGCAAAATATCGGTAAGGATAGCGATAACCAATGTTTAACCCTACCTATGATATGGTGGGCATTGGGCTTTGCGGTTTTTTGGTGCTTTTTTGCCGGAATCGGGTATTTTTATTATCAATCATGGGATTATCACTTTAGAAATGCGGTATTTCGGGATTTAATTTTTTATGACTGGCCGGTGTTTTATCGGCAGGCAAACACGCCACTTGTTTATTATATGGGATTTTGGCTGATACCGGCGCTCTTTGGTAAGCTTGCAATAATGATGGGAGCAAATTTGGCGACAGCCTTTTATATCGGTAATATCTTTTTGTTTATCTATGCGGCAATCGGATTAGCTCTTGTTTTCTTGCATATTGCAGTGGCGATTAAAGCCAATAATTACAAAAAGCTTTTGTTAGCGGCGTTTATCTTTATGTTTTTCTCAGGCGCGGATATTATCGGGTATCTGTTTTTCCAAGAAATGCAGCAACCGTTTGCTTATCACTTGGATTGGTGGGCCACATTTATGCAGTATTCATCAATGGCAACCGGCATATTTTGGGTGTTTAACCAATTTATTATGGTCGCGTTAATTCTGTTTTTGATTTACAACGAACGCGCCGTCAGAAGTTTCGGCTTTTTGATGCCTATTTCGCTCTTTTTTGCACCATATCCCACGGCAACACTGGGGGCTTTGGCTGTTATTGTGGCGATAAATCAATGGCTTAAATCCACAAACCATGAAGAATTCTTTTGGCAAAATATCTTTTCTATCCCAAATTTACTCGGCGTCTTTTGGATTTTGCCAGCAGTGGTGTTGTATTTTATGACCAACTCAGAAGGGATGGACAAGCTTTGGTATGTGTTTGATTTTACGACACCTTCTCGGCTACTTTTGTTTATGGTCTTAGAATTTTTGCTTTACGCGGCGGTATTGTGGCAGGCCTATCGTAAAGAATTATTCTTTAAGGCAACGGTGATTTTGCTCGTACTTATTCCGTTTTTCAGACTTGATCAACAAAACAATTTTTGTATGCGCGCCTCTATGCCGGCGTTAATGTTATTGGCTTTATTTACAGTTAAATTCTTGTTTGAAAAGTTTAAATGTAAAGAATTAAAATTAAATTATATCTTATTGATTTTACTTATTTTGATTGGGAGTGCAACACCGCTTATGGAATTTTATCGCGGGTTACATTATACATTTGATGCAAGAAAAATCAACTTAGTTAAAGATGAAATTTATACCCTCAATCAACCGATTGTTCGGATGCCGGTATTCGGTTGGAGTGCCAATCACCAATATACCGCGCAAAATTATCGCACCGATATTTTTTGGCATTGGCTGGCCAACAGAAATATTCAATAGGTGCATTTTTAAGCCGATAAGTCTAAAAAATATTTGACTTTGCACATATATTAAGGCAGATTGTAAGCAATGTTTACGAGGTTTTAATATGATGACTTTACTTATTTTATTGCTTTGTTTGGCAACTGTTAATGCCTATGCCAATCCGGCTTGCGCGGTGTGCACAGTGGCGGTCGGGGCCTCTTTAGAGATTGCCAGACGCTTAGGGGTTGATGACGGCGTCGTCGGCGTTTGGTCCGGTGCTTTTTTAGTCTTAATCGGCTATTGGACCTTAAAATGGATGGATAAAAAGGGATGGTACTTTAAGGGACGCGACTTTGTCGTTTTGGTGTCTTCTGTTGCCATGATTCTCTTTATGTATATTTCAGAACTCCCCTATGAGCCAAAGGCGATACTTATCTTTTGGATGGATCCGTTTTTGTTTGCCACCATTACCGGTGCGCTTGTGATGCACTATTCATCAGAGTTTTATCAATGGATGAAACGGCATAACGGCGGGCATGCCCACTTCCCGTTTGAAAAAGTGGTGGTGCCGGTGGTGGCGTTATGTTTAACGGCCAAATTGTTTTCTTATTTGCAACTTTGCGCTAAAGGGTTGCCTGATTTAAGTCAATTTTAATGGAGAATATAATGAAAAAAGCTGAGAATGTTAAAGAATTTGTAGAACGGATTGATGCCACTAAAAAGGTTAACCCGAAAGATTTGTCATCTGACCAAGATTTGACCATTGCCATTATGAACTTGATTTCAATTGAAGAACATTTGGTCTTTTCTGGTGCCAAAACCGGTAAGAACTCGTTCTATGACTTGATTGAAGATGTGCGTGAAACCCGCAAAAAATTGATGCTCAAGATTATCCCCAGCTACGAAGGTGAAGTTTGGTGCATTTCTAAGCACTTGTTGGCGTCTTCCATGCGCTTAATGGAAGTAGGCACCAAGCAACAAAGTCTTGGCAATAAAGAACAGGCTTATGATCTGTTTAACAAAGCATACGACCTTTACTGCCTTTTCTGGGGCTTAAATATGAATATGCTTGATGTTAAGGATATGAAGTGGCTTGAGGACAGCGTCGCAGATATTAAGAAAATCAGCGAGAAAATCAGTAATGAAGCACCAGCTGTGGTCGGTAGCGATGTTGTGGCTGAAGAAGCGCCCAAAACCGGGTTTGCAAAGATGAAGGCCTTTGTCCGTAAAGCGGTTGACTGCTGTATTGAATAATACTTCAAATAGCATATTTTTTAAGGTTGAGCGGTTTGTTCAGCTTTAGAATCTGAAGATTTTGAGTCTGTTGTTTCTTTAATAGCAGGCTCTTCTTTGGTATCTGCAACAGGGGCTTTGATGGTGTTTTCCGCTTGTTCTTTCATGATTTCACTGATTGTCACAAATCTGGTGCTGTCTTTATATAGCTTTGCAACGTGATATTTATCTCGCTCTAAAAGACTAAATACTTCACTTGAAGCCGGTAAAGAATATGTGTTTATTGTGGATTTAGTTGATGTTTTCTGTTGCTTTTGCGGCGTATTAAGCTGTTGTGCTTCCTCTTGTATCAGGGGCTCAGCGTTGATATCTGTAAATTGTTCATCCACATCATATCCGGAATTGGCGCAAGCACTGAGTAATATCACCATAGCCGTTATTGAGCAGCGATAAAATAAATTAGATTTATGCATAGATTTCCTCTTCCTTGCTATTAAACGTTTTGTTGTATTTTAATGGTAATTAGGAAATAAAACCTTAACATTTGAAATATTTTTAATTTTTCTTTGAAAGAGACTAAATGTAACACTAAAGGGAGCCAACCTTACGGTCAGCTCCCTTGTTTTGTGTTGCAATAGGAATCAAAGCTCGCCCCAATTCTCCGGCGCATTGTGCCAGTTGTCGAGCACGGCACCGACTTCCGGTGTAAAGCACCCCTCTTCCACAGCGACCTTAACCAGCTCTGTGTAATTGGTGAGTGTAATCAGCGACACTCCTGCATTTTCAAAGGCCTTTGCTGCCGTGGGAAAATTGTAGGTCATAATGGCAACCATACCTATTACCTCTGCGCCGGTTTCACGCACGGCCTCAACCGCAGCAAGCGAGGAACCACCGGTCGAAATCAGGTCTTCCACGATGATTACCTTGTCATCAGGTGTGAGCTTGTAGCCGTCAATCTTCTGCTTGGTGCCGTGATCCTTAGCTTCAGTGCGGGCATAGGCAAACGGTGCATCCAAATAGTTAGAGGCAACACCGAATCCCCAGCCGATGGCTCCGGTCGCAACACCAACGATGACTACATTGGCCCGAATGTCATGTTGTTTGTCATACTCGTCCCACATTGCCTCGGCATTCTTCTCTAACGCATGGACAATCATGGCTCTGACATCAGGATCCCCGTAAGCACTACGATTGTCACAGTAAATCGGAGACTTGATACCTGACTTGAAGACAAACGGATTCTTCGAATCGGGATTGAATTTTACAGCTCCAATCTCCAAAAGCTGTCTTGCAATTTCTTTCATAACAATTAAAAATTAAATTAGACATACGTGTAAAACACACTAATACTTGAGTGGTTGTTATCCTATTTATTTTTGGCTTTTTGTCAAGAAAAAACTTGATTTTTATTTTGGGGCGGATATAGTGTGCGGCATCAAATACATTATTGTTTCACCTTTAAAATTATAGTTATTATGCTGTATCAAGAACTTGTTGAACAAATTTTTAAGAAGCGCTCATTCTTGTGCGTGGGATTGGATCCGGATTATGAAAAAATTCCGTTGTGCCTTAAGGCCAACAACCCTAAAGTTCCAACTGCTGATTTGATTGCGCATTTTATATGCGATATCATTGATGCAACAGATCAATATGCCGTGGCCTATAAGCCTAATCTCGCTTTTTTTGAGAGATACGGTGCTGCCGGACTTAAGGCTCTGGAATTGATTGTGAAGTATATTCGCGATGAATATCCGGAAATATTTATCATTGCTGATGCCAAGCGTGGGGACATCGGCAATACGGCAAGCCAATACGCCAAAGCGGTGTTTGAACATCTTAAGGCTGATGCGGTCACACTTAACCCCTATATGGGATTTGACAGTGTGGCTCCGTTTTTAACCTTTAAGGACTCTTATGAGCCGGAGAAGCACTTTTGGTCGGTGATTTTGGCGCTCACGTCTAATCAAGGAAGTTTTGACTTCCAGATGATTAAAGACAAACATGGGATACCTCTCTATCAGCACGTTTTGACAACAACCAGCGGTTGGAAAGAAAGTTCCTTTGAAAACACAATGTATGTTGTCGGTGCGACCAGAGCTGAAATGCTGACTGAAATCAGAAAGATTGTGCCGAGGCATTTTTTGCTGGTTCCCGGGGTTGGCGCGCAGGGCGGTAGCTTAGAAGAAGTTGCTAAGTATGGAATGACACCTGATTGCGGGCTTTTGGTTAACTCTTCGCGTGGTATTCTCTATGCCTCCAACAATGACGGGTATGCCCATGCCGCCAGTGAAGCAGCCCATAAGCTTCAACAGAAAATGAACGACCTTCTGCCGAGGCGATAAGCAACAAGATTCATTAAAAAACACCTTAACTCAACAAAGTTAAGGTGTTTTTTGTATCTAGCGGTTGTAAAGTGTTATCTGCCACGATTTATCAAAAGTTGGGAAGCTATTTTTTGTGCATCCGTTTTTTCATAAACAGTATGCTTTGCCGCATATTCAGTCAAACCTTTTTTGAAATCTTTAACTGAATGACCGGTTGTTCCTTTCAGTTTTTGATACTGACCCGCTGCCATAATTACTTTAGCTTCATGTGATGTCCTAAATCCAAGTTCGGCATTGCATCTTGCTTTTCTGTTCTCTAAGGCAACAATTAAATCGTTGTCATGATAATTTTTTTGTAGCAAGCTTACTCTATCTGCTAATGTTTTGGAATCCATATTTTTAGTTAAAAGCGCATAAATATCTTCAGGGGTTTTGCACTTATCCAATTCTGCAACAAATGCTTTTCCGTTCGCAACATCTCTCACTTCCGGCTGTTTACCTTCGCCGGCTTTAAGGGCGGTTTTTAACTCTTCTCTACTCATGGCGACCTCCTCTTATAATAATTCTCTTTATAAGTGAAGTATAGCAGATTTTTGAGGCTATGACAAGCGTTTTTTGTAAAAAAATTAGTGGTTTCGTGTTAAAAAATATCTTGACAACATTTTTAGGTTATCTGCCTTTGCTCCGAAGGTATCAATTAAGCTTTCGGCCTCGTTAATCAGGTCGGTAGCAAAGGCTTTTGCCTTATCAACTCCGTAAATGCTTACAAAGTTTAATTTGGCTTGGGCTTTATCCTTTTTTAAGGTCTTGCCGACAACTTTTTCATCACCCACAACATCTAAAATGTCATCAGTGATTTGAAAGGCAATACCTAAGTTTCGGGAAAACTTTATTAAAGTGTTACGTTCATCTGCCGTGGCATTACCTAAAACGGCGCCGGCTTCGCAGGGATAGCGCAACAATCGTCCGGTTTTCATCTCTTCGGTATGTTTGATGACTTCTTCCGGGTGGGCAAACTCTTGATGGGTATCAGTATATAAATCCAACACCTGCCCTGCCACCATACCGTCATAAGCACCGGCGGCACGTGCCAATAGCAAGGTCAATTCCACTTTTTTAGAATCGCTTATCGGGGAGGTATTTAACACTTCAAACGCATAAGTTAGCAATCCGTCTCCTGCCAAAATTGCGGTTGCTTCATCATAGGCTTTATGACAAGTCGGAAAACCTCGGCGAAAATCATCATTATCCATTGAAGGCAGGTCATCATGGATCAGCGAATACGTATGCAACATCTCTAAAGACGCCGCTACGGGAAATGCTGTATCATACGGCACACCAAATAAGGCGGCTGTTTCATGCAACAAAAACGGGCGAAGTCTTTTACCTCCATTCATCAGGCTATAATGCATCGCGTTAAAAGCACGGTGCTCTTTATCCTCGGCTTTGGGAAAATATATTTCCAAATCCTTATTAAATTTTGTAGCATACTGTTGCAGAATCGCTGTTATATCAGCCATGGTCGTCCTCCTTCAGATATTATTCGGAATCCGTATCCAAAGGGGTTGTGCTTATTGTTCCGTCTTTAGAGATTTCTATTTTTTCTATCTTCAATGCGGCGGCATTCAATTTATCCTGACACAGTTTTTTTAGGGATACAGCGCGTTCATAGGCGCTGACAGCATCATCCAACTTAATTTGGCCGCTTTCAAGCTCACGGACAATATTTTCGAGCTGTATAAGTGCCTCTTCAAAACTTAATTTAGATAAATCGTCTTTTTTACTCTCGGTCATTGCAATCTCCTTATTATAACTTTATCAGCTCAATTTCTTTATTAGGCAAATCTTTAACGCCAACGCCCAAAGCTGCTAATTTATCGCGGATTTCATCGGATTTTGCCCAATCTTTGGCTGCTCGTGCGGCGGCACGCGCTTCTAATAAAGCGGCGATTTCCGGCGTTACTTCCACAGTTTCAGGCTTTTTAGGTGCAACATCTTTTAAGAACAGGGTTAACACACCGTCAACATGGGTTAAAAAGGCTAGACGCAAAGCATCAGATAACTTATTATCCTTAACGATGTTCCACATATGAGAAAGGGCTAAAGGTGTTTTTAAGTCGTCAAAAAGATAGGTGTTGAACTCATCTTTATAGGTTGCCAAAGCGGTTTGCTCTTCTGCCGTTAAGCTCTTGCCTGCGGCATTTGCCTTAAACTCTGCCATATAATCTGCCAAGTTTTCATAAGCTTTTTTAGCGGCGTCCATTGCCTCATCGGAGAAAATGGCCGAACTGCGGTAATGTGAGGTTAAGCAGAAATATTTATAGTGTACCGGCTGATAACCTTTTTCAACCAAAGTATCAAGAGTTAAAAAGCCGCCTTTAGACTTACTCATCTTACCGGATTTGTTATTTAAGAACTCCATGTGCACCCAGTAATTTACCCATTCGTGCCCCAAGCGTGCCTCGGATTGAGCAATTTCATTTTCATGGTGCACCGGAATATGATCTATACCACCGCAGTGAATATCTATCCGTTCGCCCAAGTATTTGGTGGCCATGGTGGAGCATTCTATATGCCAACCGGGGTAACCCCTGCCCCACGGACTGTCCCACTGCAAAATTTGATTTTCAAACTTAGATGAGGTAAACCACAGCACAAAGTCTGAGGGATTGCGCTTATTCATATCCTGCTCGGTGCGGGCGCCGTGTTTTAAATCTTCACGACTTTGCCCCGATAAGCAACCGTAACGCGGAAACTTGGCGGTATCAAAATAAACATTGCCGTTTGAAATATAAGCAAATCCCTTATCTTCAAGCGCTTTTACAAACTCTATCATATCTTGGATATGCTCGGTTGCACGGCAAACAATGGTCGGGCGTTTTAAGCCTAATGCCGCGGTGTGACGGAAAAAGGCGTCTTCATACATGCGGGCAATATCTAAAACACTCTTTTTCTCGCGCTCGGCGGCTACCTGCATTTTATCTTCGCCTTCATCGCCGTCGCTGGTTAAGTGTCCGACGTCGGTGATATTCATCACGTGCTTTACTTTATATCCGGCTAAGCGCAAAGTATTTGCCAATAAATCCTCAAAAATATAGGTTCTGAGATTACCGATGTGTGCATAGTTATATACCGTCGGTCCGCAACAATACATGGTTACAGCAGGTGGATTAAGAGGTTTAAATTCATCTTTATGACGGGTTTTGGTGTTATACAAATATACGCTCATTGGTTTTCCTTTTCCTAAAATAAAAAAAGCAGTATTATACTGCCTTTTAAGTTTACAACAAAAAATCTTTGCCGGCAGCAAGCTCAATGTGTCTGGCAACAACAGCAACAGATGTTTTTGTTATATATCATTTTAATTCCTCTCATAGGGGGATTTTGGCGCGTTTTATCCCTATTGTCAAGAAGTTTATTATTTTTTTAGCCGCCTATATTCTGAATTAAAGTGGTTACGTTGGTAATAAAGAGTTTTACCGACATCGCCAACAAAATGATACCAAAAAATTTTTTTAACAGATAAAGCATACCTTGGCTTAAATACTTTTTGAAAAAGCGTGATAGCTTGATTGTCAAATAAACGCATACGCTATCGGCCAAAACGGCTAACATGATGTTGGCATCGTTATATTGAGAACGGATGGATAATAAGGTCGTCAACACCCCTGCTCCGATGAACAGCGGAAAAACAACCGGCACAAACGTGGCATCACCGGAGGAATGTTCGGTGCTTTCGGTAAAAACATTAATATCCAAAATCATCTCAACACTGATTAAAAACACAACCAATGAACCGGCTATAGCAAAAGAGTGAATATCTAAGCCAAATAAGCGTAAAAATGCTTCACCGGCATAAAAGAAAATTATCAATAGAGCCAGCGAATACCAAAATGAGCGGCGCGCGCTGATGTGTATGCCCTTGTTTTGCATACTTATCACAATCGGAATATTACCGGGGATATCGGTGATGGCAAACAAAACAATGAATGCACTTAAGAATTGACGCAAGCTAAAGTCTGATAGTAATTCCATTTTATTTTCCTCTTTTGATACGTTTATGGGCGCAGTATAGGCGCGTTTTTTTGCTTGTAAAGTGATTTTTGAATTGTGCAACGGGATATTTTTATCAGATTTAAAATGCGAAAAGCCCTCCGGAGAGGGCCTTTCTTTTGTTAAGGATGAGATTGTCAAGCGATTTTCTCATCTAGCAACTCTTTGGGTGGTTCGAATGACGCGTCCTCATAGCCGACGGGAGTTGCCCAGACACTGTCGTAGAACTTCTGCTTACCTGAGGAGAAGATGCCGATTTCCTCGTAGGTTCCGAGATTGATATCATCACCCCAGAAGCGGATGTAGTTGCAACCATAGACGTCGGTCGGGTTGTCCATGCGGATCATGGGCGTGGCGTAAATGTCGATACCACCCCACTTGGGATAGAAGATGTTCTCCTCGCAGAAAACCCACATTGTAGGCTTGCCCTTGCTCTCGTAAATGGCGGTACCTTCTTCTTCCCATTCAATGAAAGTGTAGTTGTCCTCCAAATACTCGCGTGTCTGCGGATACTTCTCTCCACCGTTCAGGTTCTGCACGGTAACGCCGCCTTCCATCACGTGACCATCTGCTTCCTTGGCACGGTTCAGAATACTATCCACCTTTTCACCAACTACGGAATCAAACCAGACACGAATGCGCGCACCACCGCTACGTTTGCGGCAAACATGCACACCGTTGATCTCGGCCAGCCTCTTGGCAAAGAGATACAGCTCATTCTCGCTCTTGATGTGACGGTACTTGGTACCTTTTTCGTTGATAATGACATCCGGTACAGGCACCTCTTCGCCGTTGATAAAGCATTTGATGACTCCATCGACGTTGGCGATGTAATTGCCGTTGTTGTCCACCTCTTTTGCATCTACTCTGTCAAAATAGATACCTTCTGCAGTATGGAACTGCAGGTTCGCAATAATCGTTGCTTGTGTCATAATTCTTAAATTTTTATTTTTGGGATTTGACTTACTTCACACCACTTTCCCAAGGCGATGTGAAACCTAATAATTTCTCTTTTCGGGATTAATATATCACAAATTTACACCTTCCGCAAGAAAAATCGAACATCTCCAGACGGATTTATGAAGGTCTTGATATTCGGCTTTGTTGGCAAAAAATGCGTGCTTGTGCGTTTTTTTCACAAAATTAAAAAAAGTTCTTGCATTTATATTTTTTTTAGCTTATTAGATAGCTTGCTTGTAACGTAAGTTACTTTACCACCAATTTGATTGGGGCGTCGCCAAGTGGTAAGGCATCGGCTTTTGGTGCCGACATTCGTTGGTTCGAATCCAGCCGCCCCAGCCAATAAATTCATTAAACCCCTGATTTTTCAGGGATTTTTTGTGTTTAAAGCACCCGAAAATAGTGATTTTACAGTAATTTAACATAGGTGAGACACATGGGTGTGACACAATGGCATTAAAATGTAACCATCTAGAACGCAGAAATCATACCTATTACTTTAGGTATCGCATCCCCTCATGGGTGAGACATTTCTATGGGACAGAATGTATTAGGTATTCTTTAAACACTAATGATTATAATATCGCTATACGCTTAGTAAAACGGGAAACTTTCAAGTATGATGCGCTTCTCAATGATATAAGGTGGCTGGTGATGGAAATTAGGAAAGGAAAACTGCGTCTTTCGCAAGATGATATAGAGAATATTATTGCCCAGAGAATCAAGGAAATCCAAGACAAACTGGACGAATCGTACTATAAAATTAAAAACGGTGAGATTGCTCCTAAAAACATTGATATTACTATGCTTGAAGAGAAAGACTTTAAGAATGCTGATTTTGACGGCACCTATGAAGAATTTAAGGACGAGCAAGTCGTTAGTTTCGTAAAGAAATATGTGATGGCTATGAAGAATAACAAACGAATTCCGCCGTCGGTATTTGATTTCTTAAAGCGCACAGTCAAGAAAAATGCTATTGAGCCTGATGAAGCCACCCGCCCTGATTGGCTGGATAAATTAGAAAACGGTATGCAAATGGCGGATGATTATGCTCATAACAGAGCCGAAGCCATTGTTACCGATAACCGGAATTTCTACATTCCGGCTGTAATTGAACGCTGCTTAAGTTATATTGAAGAAGAAAGAGCCGCTAACACTGTGCGTGCGCCGCAAGTCAAAACACATTGGGAAACCCTGTTTAAGAAGTTTAAGGAATATAAGCAGCAAATAAAAGGTACCGGAGATCGTACACTCCAGAAGGACTTTAATTGTCTTGAATGTATTTTTGAGATGATTGACAAGAAATATGTTGAGAACCTGACCGCCAAAGATTGTGATTTCATCTCGCAGAAGGTTTATTATATCCCGAAGAATTGGAAAAAGACCGAACTTTCTAAAAAGAAGAAACTCAAGAACTGCCTGACGGAAGATATTACTGATAAGAACATTTCAACGACTACGGTCAAGAAATACTTACGCGCTTTCAAAGAGTTTCTTACCTATGCTCAACGAAAAGGTTATGTAAGTTTAGCCCTTAATGTACAACTGGAGATACCGAGCCGCGATACGCGTGAGAGTTATGATCCGTTTACCAAGTCCGAACTTAAACAGATTTTTAATCCGGAGACCTACCCTTACAGAGAAGATGAACAGTTTGCCTTCCGCTACTTTATTCCACTGATGGCGTTATACTCCGGTGCTCGCTTGAACGAACTGTGCCAACTTTACATTGATGACATTAAAAAAGAAGGCAAAATCTATTATATGCTGTTTACGGGCGAACGCAAAGACCAACATATCAAAAACAAATCTTCAAAGCGTATTGTGCCGATACATCCGAAACTGGTAGAGATGGGCTTTGAAGAGTACTATATGTCGGTTAAAGCCAAACGCAAAGACCGATTGTTTTATCAGCTTTCTTATTCGGATGCCAACCACTATACCGACAAGATGTCCAAGTGGTTCGGCAGATACTTGGATTTAATCGGTATTAAGGACAAACGGAAAGTATTTCATAGTTTCAGACATACCGTTAAGCCCGAGCTCCGTGATGCTGGTATTCCGCAAGAGTACCAAAATGCGATTTGCGGTTGGGAAGGACGTGATACGGGCGAGCGCACCTATGGTTCAAACTTTAAGATAAATGTGCTTTATAAGGAACTTTGCAAACTGAAGTATCCGTTCTTGGATGATAACTTGAAAAAGATTAAAGAACGTGTTGTACCGCAACGTCTCGCCTTCCAAATCCGCGTCTATCCTAACGTAGATAGGACACTTGACTTCGCAAAGAAGAAGGGGAAGAAGTAGCTAGTTTTTTATACTACTCATGCATTATCAAACGTATAAGATCTGGTGCAAAAAATTGTTTTGCCTCATCTTTATATTCAATGTTGCTTAAAATCTCATTGTAAATTTGCCCCATATCTTTACCCACAAATTCTGTTGGATAAACTATTTTATTCTTTTCTGTAATGAAGAATTTATTGGGACACCCATTTTTATAATTCATATAGGACTTAAATTGATCAGTAATTTGCCAGTAATTGGATATTTCCTTTATTTGCTTTAAAACATCATCAAGATCTATATCTCTTTGCAATTTTAAACATTTTCTAACTTCTAATGCACAATTTGTTAAAATTTTTCCACTGTACCCTACCTCATAGCTATATCCAGGAATAACATAAATGTAATACTGGCCTATCTTTATATCAATAAAATTATCAATATATTTTGATGTTAGGCTTTGTTCAGAGGCCCTTAAGAATCCATATTCCTTCGCTATATTTATACTCTTTATGTTTTTGTTTGCATTTCCCCAATAAAAACCATGTTCATCACAATATGGAAAGATATCATTTTCTAGTGCTTGCACAACTTCTTTATCTAAATCTTTACAAAGATTAACTGTCTTTTTGCTTACTGTATTTGGTTTGCACGCTTCTTCTGTATATAGTTTTGCCCAAAATTTGATAAAATCTTCATCTGTTGTTTCTGAAGCAGCATTTTGAATTGAAAATAAAGTATCTGTATCCTCAATTTTAGGTGGCAAATCTTCACCTCGTTGTTCTTTATCTGCTAAACCCTCTAAAACATACTGTGCTAATTTGATTTGTGATACCTCTTTTCTCATTTCAACTCTATTTTGAAAAGGTAGATATTTGTCAGCAATTTTATAAGATTCGCCTTTTAAATAAGATGCCACAGGCGCAAGAAGAGTACACGATCCATCGGCAAGAAGATTCGTAACTTTTGAACAAGTAGATGTAATATCCTTAAATGCAGAAGCGGTAATTACCAATGCTTTCCCCAAATTTTCATCAACTTTTTCCGGAGCTTTTATTTCTAATTCTAATTTTACCATTTACTTAGTCTCCGTTGCTACCTTTATCGTCCTTGAATTTTAAATTTAATTCTTTCCAAAGATAATCTGGAAATGTTACATACCCATTGTGTTCCTCTAAACCCAAATGTTCTATAATTCGTCTCTGTTCCATATTATCTCTTAGTTTAATCTTTAAGGTTTTCTTTTTATTCTTAACAATACCCTTTAGTTCTTTCTTTGCTAAATCAGGAAGATTACCAATATTTTTAATAATTTGTCTTCGCTTGTTATATTCATTAATTAAATCACAAATATGTTGGATAGTTAAAGAAAGCGAGATAATGGCAATAATTCCAATGATCCAACGCTTATTTTCATCAAAACCCAACCACAAAAAAAGATTTTCGGAAAATAATGAGCATATTGAGATAATGGTCACAATTAACCAAAACCATACTTTCTCACAAAAAGCCTTTATAAATTCCACAACACTTTCATTCATTTATTTTTTCTCCTTTAAGCCTTTTAAAAATTCTACCATCTTATCTTTACGGTCTTTATTATCTTTTATCAAAATACAGAACAACATCAACTGATAAAGTTCATCATACCATTTCTCAAGTTCTTCACTAGTTAAATTTGTTGCCAAAGCATTTTTCTTTTTACCGGCTCTGTTGTTGTGACGAATATCTAAATTGTTGAGCATATTATTGGCCGTCTTAAAATAATCAGTATAACCATCTATAGGTTTATCTAAAATTGGTTCATACTCTTGAGCTATACGTCGCAAAATATCTTTTTTCTCGGCTAATTGCCCTTTTAATGAGGCGTGATGATACATTAAAATTGACATTGCTGTATCTTCTGAAGATATTTCTGCCACTGCCGTCGCTGCCGGATTTTTCGGTGTTAAGATAACTTTTTCTTCTTTTTCAAATACGTGTTTTTCATAATTTAGATGATCAAGCAAAAGTTCTATATTGTCTTCTAGCATAATAAACTGTTGTGTTCTTTGATGAGAATCAACGACAGGAAAAGAGCAATAATACAGTTTCCTGTTCGCTAGATAAATTAGATTACAAAAATACTCTAAACACACAATCATGTCATCATGGTTAGAAGACTGTCTGTTATCAAATCCTAACTTTTCCTTCATATCTGCTAAATTTATACACCCATGACGCTGTTTCCAAGAATAAAAACAACAATTATCTATTGCTTGCTCAAGCGGTATTAATTGTCCTTGTTCAAATTGAGGATACGCCACAATACTAGGCTGACAAAAGAGCTTCATTACAGCACTAAATTCTTTTTTTATGTCATACTTGTCTTCTAAAATTTCAAAAATACTTTTATGTATCATTAGTTCACCTTTGATGGTCTTCTTATTATAAGTTTCATATAGGATTTGATTCACAAAAGCGCAAGGTTTTATTTAAATTCAACGTCCTATACAAACATTAATGTTCTAAAATAAACTTTTTCATCGCTTCTATTAGTTCATCAAAATTAGTAGAAGGGCGGACTTTCCAATCACCGGATGTTTTCTCATTGTTTTTGCGCAAGGCCTTAGCTCTTTTTATGGCCTTATCTTCACTTCCTTGAGTTGCCATTATTGCAAAGTCAAAACGTTTATTCTTTCCTGAGTTGTATTGAGGCATAAACTTTTTAAGTTCTTTTTCCAAATCTCTTTGTGTCATCGGAGTTGCATCGGAAAAGTGCAAAACAGCCCAGAGTTCCACAGAACGATTAGAACATATTACATTAACATTGTTACTATCTGCGGTCTGAAACGCTTTTTGATAGTTTTCTTTATCTTTTCCTTTGCTACTTCTATCATCCTCATCAAAAACTACATAAAATATATCAAGTTCACTGCTCTTGGGGCTTTCATTTATAATTAAATTGTTCACGACCTTTAAAGGCTCTGATTCATCATCAGACGGAACAATCTCAAACCACATCTTCACTTTGTTCGGATTTAAGTTGTTTTTGAGAGCAAAGTCTCTTATCCAATCGTTTAAGTATGCCGGTTCAGTTACATTGCCTTCTGTATAAATTACTATCTTTCCGGCATTACGTTCTTTTCTGTTAAATCTATTAGTCCTGGAGAGACTGAACTCTTCTTCGTCCTTATGCATTCAGAATAGCCTCCAATTCTTTTATATCTCCTAAGTATGGAATAGCACCAAATCTGCCTTCCAAATATCCTTTTTCATAGTTGAAGCCTTCTCTTATGGCCTTAAATTCTGTTAAAGGATACACTTCTGAGCAGCCTTCTTCATTCTTCTCTACGAACCAAATCTCATCTCTTTTCAAAATATCTGATTTGAGAATTGATGTATCATGAGTATTAAATATCAGCTGAGCACCACCTTTGTTGATATTGGGATTGTTAAATATTTCTATTAGCTTTGCCAACATCATAGAATGAATATTTTTATCTATTTCATCAATGAAGAATATGCCTCCGTCTAATAAACCAGGAATAAAATATCTCATAAAGGTTACGAATTGCCTTGTACCTTCACTTTCGCTATTTAAATCCAGTAGATATTTTTTACCGTCCTTCCCTTTGTGTTCAAAAGACATCTTATAGATTGTATAAGGTCCTGGGACGGTTCCTGTCCCAGTTTCAGATAATACAATAGCATCAGGGTGCGGAGAGGAAACTTTTTCTATGTATACATCTGTTATTCCTAAATCCGCATATTGCATAAATTTCACAAATTTTTCTTTCAATTGCTTATTATTTAACATTTCCTCAGCAAAAGAGTTGAAGAAATCTTTTGTAGGAGGAAATCCAAACGCAGTTTTAGATATTATGGTTACTGCTGATAAGATAGAATGAATGTATGCAAGACCTTTTGTATCCAATATATCCAAAACTAAAATATCAGGTCTCTTACTCAATGTGTCTTCAGTGAACTGTAGATCAAATTTGGAGATGATATCTTTATTAAATTTTATTAGTTTATTATTTTCTCTACTATAGATAACTTTTTTAGACTTTAGCTGATATTCATTTAATTGCTCTTTTAGAATTCCAGATTTATCAAATGTTAATGATAAAATATATCTTAGAGCATCTATACAAAAGTCTATTTCCAAAAAGGATGGTTCATTTATAGTTTCATCATGTAATTTAAACGGTCTATAATTATCCATAGAAAACTTTTGATAGGGTTTTCCTAAAAAAGACCGCAGTATATAACCCAACACATAAAAAATATTACTCTTACCTGATGCGTTAGCACCATAAAAAGCTGTTACAGGAGTAATCAACACCTCATCAATTGCTTTTTCATTTCTGATATAGTTTGTTGGAGTATTTGTATATTTTGATTCTGCAGTAAAGAATATTTCCTGTTCGTCTTTAAACGATAAAATATTTGCAAACCTAAGTCTCAATAAATTAACTTTGGTCATCTTCTCAGCCTTTCATGTTGCTATAATCTATATAATAATATAAATGATATGATCCAAAAATCAAGTGAAAAATTGCAAAATCTGTAAAAAAATTACAGATTTTGCTAAAAATTGCATATTTTTGCGTAATATAATTCAGATTATACTAATTTAAATTATATTAAATTCGTTCAAATTTAAAAATGTTAAAGAAGGCGCATTGTTTAACATTATCTCGGAAAAGCCCGAAAATGCTATAGTTTTGAAAATGGCAAAAATACCTCAAATAAAAAAATGTTAAACTTTGTGCGGATTGAGAGGATTGTTTAACATTTTGAAGATTTTTTATAAAATTTGCCTTATTCTGTTATTTTCTCTTTCGGATATGTCAACACAAAGGGTTGTTTTCTTTCATCTTCCGGCAGTATCTGATGGTCAAACCAAGACCAGAAAAAGTTTTCCCCGTTTTCAATGCTATATCCGTCTTGATTATGGTCAGACGTGTCATACGTATCGGCAAAAATCAGTACATCATCAGAGGTTATTTTTGTTCCCATTGTGTCATAACCTATGATAACGCGCCAATGCCCGCCCATAAAAACATTTTCCACCATAATCGGGTGCCCTGATTTTAATTGTTCTTGCACAAAAGCCACAAACGGCTCGTAATCCTCAAGTGGTTGCCATTCATCAAGATTTGTCTTAACATTCCAACCAAGATTGCGAAAATAATTTGCAATGCCTTTAACACTCGTTCCGGTTTCAAAACTCGCTCCCATTTTTTCTATCAGTTCTTTTTCGGTAACCCCTTTTTTCCCATAATACTGCAAAATGGTTAAAGCCGCCGCCGGACCGCATGAGTATTCCGTTGTTTGCTGAAAAGTCGGATAATGGCTTAAAATTGTTAAGTTTTCATTTGACTTCATTTCAAAAACATCCGGCATGGTGAAGTATGGCGAATTGATATGATTTACGTTTACCGCATCTTCCTGTTTTATACCAAAATTATCTTTTTTAGTGTAAATATCACCATTGCTATCATCAACC
>CACWQT010000011.1:0-41102 GCA_902763185.1 uncultured Rhodospirillales bacterium
CACGGCCACTGAGTTTGACTATCAGCGAAAAGATTAATTTGAAGATCCCTGATTTCGCTCGTGCCTCGCTCAAGGGATGACGGGTAGGGTATAAGTCACCCTCTCTGTCGCTTTCAGCGACATCTCCCCCGTCAAAGGGGAGAAATAGCTTTCGGTAAAAACTGTCCACCGGACAGTTTTTATCCTGCAAGCCCCCGCCGAGTGCACCAATAAGGGCTCCCGAAAGGGGGCTTTTTTTGTTGGAAACGAAAGGATACATTTGTGCGGGTGAAGACGCACGTTGTACAGATGGCACGGCCACTGAGTTTGACTATCAGCGAAAAGATTAATTTGAAGATCCCTGATTTCGCTCGTGCCTCGCTCAAGGGATGACGGGTAGGGTATTCGCTCGTGCCTCGCTCAAGGGATGACGGGTAGGGTATAAGTCACTCTCTCTGTCACTTCCAGCGACATTTTTGCTCTGTCTTGCTATGCCAAGGGGGAGATAGGGAGAAATTGTTTGTTTGGCAGATGATTGATGTGGGGGGGGGCTTTGCAGATCGGTGCTACTAGAGGATATTTTATTTTTTTTGACAAATTTTTAAAAATAATGCTTGACATTTGTCTAAAATCTGTTATTCTGACTCTCATTTAGAGATAGATGTCCTAGGTATTTGCTTTTAAATAGTATTTGCAGAGAGAACTTAGGAAACTCCTTTTACAGGAGAAACTACATGTCAAATTTTTTTATAAATCAAAATAAACAAAAATCTTTTTATCATAACCTCTATAACCCATCATTACCAATTAAGCGAATCCGATTTTGCTTGCGTAAGGGGCAAAAATGTGGTATGCTTATACCATATTTTAGGGAAATCAGCTTAAAATATGTTAATGTTAAATAGTGATGGAGGAAGAAATGAGTGAATTTATGTATATTAACCCAGGTATGATTAATCCGGTGACTAAGGCAAATGTTCGCGATGGCGAAATAGCTAAATTAAAAGACCTTAAAGAGAAAGGTTATACCATTATCGGCTTGGAAATGACCGTGCCGGCATTGGCTGAGATTTGCGATAAAAATATTGACCCGCAACATACAGAGGGGAAAGCTGATGAATGTTGTGCCAAAACAATTGCCAAAAATGCAGAAGATTTATTGAGCGATTATCGTGGTAAAGATGTGATGTTTGTCACGAATCGCGTTGACGTCGATTCTGTTGCAGCTTACGTTTTAGCAGATAGATTTTTACAAGGTGAAAAAGTGGATTATACGCCGACTATTGCCGCAATTAATGCTCATGATGCTTTTCAAGGGGCAAAATGGAGCGGACCGAAACCAATTGAGCAAGCTTTTGATCCGGAAAGTAAAACCGGCGCGTTGGCGGCGTCTATCCAAGTGTTTAAGGTGACACCGGAAAATATTGCCGATGTTAGAGGTTTTATTGATAGCGGTGAAGTCAGAGATGCGGTGATGGCTAAGTTTAGAGGCGACCAACAGGCAATTATTGATAAAGTAAAATCTGGTGAAATTAAAACCGAAGTTGTCGGTGGTGTGGCTTATGTAGAGAGCACTGACCGAGCGGCAACTAATGTCGGTTATTCGATGGCTCCAGTGGTCGTTGCGGTTAATCCGACGATGCCAGCAAAGGGAGGCTATACCTATCGCAAACTTAGTATATGCCAACATGAAGGAGGTTATTTTGATATCTCATCTGTTAGCATTGCGTTAAATAAAATTGAAATAGACAAGAAAATTAAAGAAGGTACTTTGGAACAAGGGTGTGTAGAAGCACAAATTATTAAGTGTAAAGAAGCCGAGCCTCATCTTAGTGATGTAAAAGCTTTAGAAAAAGCGTGTTCAAAACTAGGCGGTTGGGGAGGAAGCCCAACATTTCTCGGATCTCCGGCTGAACAGAATTGCACAACAAGTATGTCTGATATTAAAAAACTTGTATTTGCAAACCTGACACCGGACTATAAGGCTAAAGTTACTTCTCAAAGTGCTAAGGCTAACGACGGTCAAGATAAATAGTCGTTTTTAAGAACAGGGTGTCGGGGAAACCCGACACCCTGAGTTAGAATATTGCAGGAGAAGATAAAATGGGTAGATATGATGATGACGATTCTGAATATGTTGCTTATGGTAACATGAGTAGCGCTGGAAGTGCAGAAGATGATGATAAAAAATTAAGAAGTTTTATGAAACTTTTTGCAGATGAATATGCCAAAAGTGAGTTATCAATTGATAGTAGAACGACATCAGAGCTTGAGGAATTGGCGAATTTGCTTAATAAAATTGCTCAAAATGAGGAAATTTCGGCAGATGATAAGAAATTTATGATTGAATGCGGGGCTTCGGAAACACTTTTGAAACCAGATGTTGTTTATGAAGATATTAAAGATTTGCCAGAATTTAAGGGGTTAAGTGATGTTGTAGGAACAACGGAAGGGTGGCGCAGTTGGGAAATTGGTGATAAAACACCTGAGCAAGTAAAAGAAGAAGATATTGCTTTTTTCTCTGCTCACAAACAAATTGTTTCTGAATTTTATAAAGCGATGGAAAAACTTGCAAAACAAGATAAGGATAATAGCTTGTATTTGCGGCTTACTATGATGACTAAATATCATAAGTTTGGAAATGGTTTCAGCAGATATGAAGATCCACAGCACCGAGTATATTTTATGAAAACATATCTGTCTGTGTATGAAAACAGTTCTGTTAGAAGCTTTCTTGGACATTATTCAACTGACAAAGATAATGAGCATTATCACTACCTTAGTGATTTGGTTGCCGGAATATCTCCTGCAGATGCAAAGGATATATTGCAAAAAGGAGCGCTGGAAGAAATAAATACCAAATGGTCTGATAATTCTACGCGTATTGGAAATAAACAGGAATTACTCCCATATTTAATGGAAGTTGTCAAAGACGATAATTGTGATTGTAATTTAAGGGAAGACTTAATTAGTGTAATGTCACATTGGATTGAGGAAAATCATTATTCCGGTCGCAGTAGGAAAAATTGCAGCATGTCATATATGCAAGGTGGAAAATCAGATGTGCAATACACAGAACAAGAAAAATTATTTTACGATTATGTAGATAACACACTATTACAGCGCGCAGATTTGGCTGTTAAAAACGGTGATTTGAAATTGTTGGCAAAAATTTCTACAGGAATTTTAATGCGCATGGATAGTATGAATCCTTATACAAAAGAGTTAACCGATAATCAAATAGAGTTCTATGAAAAATATGCTAAAATATTGATAAAGGATAGAGAAAACATAATTCCGGAGGCTTATTTAGAGTATGCCTCGGAAGATAATTTAAAGTTGGTAATCAATGGTATAAAATATAATCGTAAACAATACGAATATGCTGATTATTTTGATAAACACCAGATAAGCCTGTATGATGCTTCTGATTTTGCCATGCTGATTAAGGGTGCAATACGGATAGATTCCAGTGGTGAACACTATACAAGTTATATGGACAAGCTACCGGCTGCACTTAATGAAGGATTTTGGATAAACTCAGCGGAGACAAAGGTAGAAACATATAAAAAAGTATGTGAAGATATTTATGACGCATGCCTGCCACCGCTTGATGATGAGAAAAAATCAAAGATTCGTGAAGTGGGTGAAAAATTATTGAATAAATTGAAAGAAGAGCATCCTTTAGAAGAGGCTGATATAGATAAGTTTGATAATAAAACGCTTTTAGTGTTAACCTATACAGGTGATGTTAAAGGTAGGGAAATTAAGATTAAAAATGTGGATAATAAGATTGATCAGAAATTGTTACAAGCCGGTCTTTTGAAAGTTTCTGCACAGACACAAGTTGCAAACAGTCCGGTTTCTAAGTATTGCGATGTCAATGAGATTTGGGTTGATAAGGATTTTTATGATTGCAAAACAAATTTATTGGATGCTAAATTGCGGCGGAATGCTATAAAAGATGTGATTGATTTAATTAATCGCGGCGCAAATGTTTCTGCGAAGGTTGAGCGTTCTAATCGGGGTAATCAAAAGTTTCCGATAACTCCTTTTGACAGATATATAAGCGGGATTCTTTATCGCGGTAAATCAAATGTTATTGCGCAGTTAGGCGAAGATATGCAGAGAATTGCCAAAGAAGTTAATTCTGATAAATTGTTTGTTATGAATAAAATATTTGGTTCATTATCTTTCAGAACCAGACAAGATGAACGTGTCAAAAATATTGAAAAACAAGTTAATCAGATTGTTTCTAAACGCACGATGACGGTTTTAGACAATAGCGGAAAAGGCAAATGATTCGGTTTCAAGCCCTGAAAACGACAGAGAGATCACGATGGATGATTTGGCAAGGCTTAAAGACTTTTTTGGCAGATAAATTAAAACAGAGATTGATCGAATAGGAGAATGAAATGTCTGATAATGCAATAGAGTTTGTAAGATCATTTGAGGTGAGAGAATATACTCATACAGAAATGGCAGAAAAAGAACATCGTATGGCATTGAGTGAAGTTATCGGCTATGATCACGGTTATGAACCTGTAGTAACTTCAGCTAAAGATATTTACATGTATAAAGGTAAAGAGATTGCTCAAGGAAAATTTTTAGGCTTTATGGACCCTGATCAGGAAGTTGTGGTTATTGATAATCTTGTTTTTAAGAACGGGGTGAAAATTGCCGATAAATCCAGATTTGGGACAAGTTTCCGCGGTGGGCGTCTGTTCAAGCCTGATAACAGTAAATTATTTTGGGCGGATAATGCTATTATCCGGATGGTTAACGGAGTTGCCGTATTTTATGATGATACAGGTAAAGAAGTTAAAGAAATTGAGGCCGATAAGTTTTTAGGTGTTGACAGAAAAACCAAACAATCAGCTTTTGTTGTTAACGGAGAAGTTTTTGTATATGACCACAAGGATAACAAAGATATTAAAGAAGCAACTGTTGAACAAGCGCGATTGCAAGAATTTACAATTTATGAAGGCAGTCTGACGACAAAGTTTTATACAGAAAATGATATACCTCGCATTTTAGGGATAGATACGGTTTATGATGAAAACGGGCAGCCGTATAAATTATCCAGTTTGCGCCGTTTTCTTGATGATACGCCATATGAGTTTCATAATATGAATTTTTCAATGCCTGAAATCAGGGCTGATTTTTTTGAAATCGGAGGTGTGAAGTTTTTTGAAAATAAAACAACGGTGTTATTGGATGAAAATTCTAAAGGTATCATTTGTGCTTATACAGATGAGGGTTCACAGTTTCATTCGGAAGATAAAGGGAAAATCAGGCATCCGAGTTTGAGAGCATATTTACCTAAAATGATTGAGCATATGGAGCTTTTTAATAAAGAAACGTTGAGAGAAGCATATCAGAATTTAATAAGATATTGTGCTGATGAATGTCGTTCCGGCAGTGATAAAAGTATGACGGAATATATTGTGCCTTTTCAGGAAAAATTTGCAGAGTTATTTGCTGAAAATCTTAGCAGTGAGTGGTTAGAAAAATATAACAGAGATATTCTGTTTACAAGAAATTTGTCGTATTCAACTCTAAGTGATGCGTGGAAAATGGAGAGCTTGGAACAGGAGCTTGATATTCATCCGGAAATGGCGCAAGAATTATCGGGGCAGGTTGTGGCTAAATATTTGCTCCTGCATCCGGAAAAAAAGGATTTAAGTCGGTATATAAAAGATACGGAAAATCTTTCGGACGTGGTTTTAAAACAGCTTTATGATATAGGAATAAATCCTTTGTCACCGGATGAGTTTCCACGTGCTTTGAGTGGTGAGCAAAAATTAAAAACGTGCAGTAAAAATTTTGAGATTGAAAATGCAGATGATTTCAGAAAGGCTTTTAAGAATCTGGCGGTTGCGTTGCGTGATGATAATCCGATTAATGCGGAAATTGCAGAAATGTTGTTGCTTAAGTTAGTTAAAAATCATAAGGACGTTTTTTTAGGTGAGGAAAAGTCTAAATCAATCAGTGACATGCTTCCGTATTGGGAAAGTTCCGAGAGCACAGGATGTAAAACAGGTGATATTAAAAATGCAGCGGCATTTCTTATATCAAAGGGGGTAAAACTTTTGGAATTAAATGATTTTAATGATGTTGCTCCAAAATATAAGAAAAAACTTGCCGAGCAGGGATTGTTTCAAGTTAATGTGACGGATTATCTGGAGCAACCGGTTGATGAGTTATGTCCGGTTAATCAGTTGTTTGTTCATCCGTATGATGATAAGATTAAAACGAATTTGTTGGATTATTTTTTACAGTATGAAAAATCGGATAAGGTGGTGGCTTTGTTAAACTGCGGTGCAAATGTATTTGCAAATGTTGAGCGGTTTAGTCGTAAGCAAAATAAGGTCTTTCCGATTAAGCCGTTTGCGCGTTTTGTTGACAATCAAATTTTCTTAAAGAAACCGAAAAATTTACGGTGGATGATGGAAGCTATTGCGCAAGGACTTGATGCTTCAAAAGAAAATGTGATTGATAAAATTTTTGAGAGTTTACCGTATAAAACTAAAGAAAATGAAACGGTAAAACAACTGCAAGCAGAAATGCATCAGATTTTTGAGAGAGTACATCAGAAAGAAACAGAAAATGCACAAGCGATAGAAATTTCAAGAGTTGAAAGTTTGGAAAAGTCGCATCTGTTTTATATGATGCATCTTGATGAATGGTCGCGACTGGATGAACGCAGACGCTTGGCAGATGGAAAAAGCAAAGAGAATTATAAATTTAAGTATGCAGATGAGTATGAAGCACAAGATGGCTATGGAAAAAGTGTGTATTATAGTCATGAATATATGGAAAAACAAGAAAGAGAAATTGAATCACTTGAAAGAAAGGCAAAAATAGATAAGGTGGTGAAAAACTTTAATCGTTTTCTGCAGTTAACTATCGGAGATAGTGCAAAGACTATTCAAGAGCGGTTGAATAAAATTCATTTGCGTTTGGTGATTGATGCTTCCTCCTTTTCACAGCCTCCGCAAATTTGTGTTATTGATAAAACTGAGCGAGACAGTTCCGGAGGGGAATATATTGCACCGATTAAAATCGATGATGATTTATTGGTCAATCTTGATAATCTGCTCATAAAAAAAGAAACGGCGATGGGCTGTTTGTCACATAAGAGGGCTCAAAAAGCGGGGGGAGATAAAACATCAGCTGATTTGGCGCGGCTTAAAGACTTTTTTGGCAGATAGTTTAGTCAAATATGTCAAAAAGCAGTTGACTTTTGTCAACTGTTTTTTTTATACTTTTGGCGAGGTTGGAATGAGGGGAAAAATACCTATTTCTAACCGGCAAAAGTTATCTTATTTTCTGTTTATAACTACGGAAATGTTTTGCTTAAGATATTTTTGCTACGTATAGTGTAAACATTGTAGAACTTTTATGTATAAAGGATTGTTTTTATGGAACCCGAGGAGATCAAAGACCTTGATACAGGTCTTGGAAAACTTGCAGATTTGTGCGGTGTGGAATATCGGTCAGAACCGGTCGTAAAGGTCGGTATGCTCAAAGCTATGGGCGTTTTGCAGGAGGATTTTAATTACGGCTCAACCGATGAGGCGCAAAGACGGGCAAACTTGAATTTGATTAAAGCGCTCGTGAAAGAAAAACAAGATGCCAATTTTATCAATATCGTGCATCATACACCGGTGTTAAGACAGAATCGGGTGGATACAATTGAACTTTCTCTTCCGGAGGGGGTTAATAAAGTTAAATGGAACTTTTTTGAAGATGAAAACCCCAAGAAATATTATAGGGGTGAAGTTTTAGTTGAGGACAGTGAAAAAGTTTACAGTGGCGAAACGTTTGTTTCGGAGTTGAAACCGAGTAATAAAGACAAAGAAATTGCACACGAAATTGATGGCGTGATGTATCGTAAATATCAGTTTAAATTTCCGTTTGAAGTTAAGCTCGGTTATCATGATGTGGAGTTCTCTTATACGGACAAAAACGGAGAAGAACATCATCAACGCACACACCTCATTTCAGCTCCCGAAAAATGTTATGACAGGCTCGGTATCAGAGACGGCAAAAAGACTTGGGGGGTACCGGTGCAACTCTATGAACAGGTGAGCGAAAATAATTTGGGAATCGGTAATTACAGCGATTTGGCGCAACTCGGCTATATGCTCGGTAAAAACGGGGCAGGTATTTTAGGGGTTAATCCTTTGCATGCCAATCGTGGTGACCAGCCGGAAAATGCGTCGCCGTATTCGCCAGACAGCCGGATGTTTTTTAACTACCTTTATCTTGATGTCACCGCGGTTGATGAGTTTAAAAATACGCCTGAAATTCAGCAATATTATAACAGCAAAGAATTTCAAGAAAAAGTGGAACGCAATCGCAGACGGACGTATGTTGATTATACCACCACGCAGGAATTGGTTGATGAGATTATGCACCGTTGTTACGAAGAATTTAAAGAAAATGCCGATCTTGAGGACTATAACCGTTTTCAGGTTTATCTGGACAGCCAAGATGGCATTTTGGATATGTATGCGACGTTTCGCGTGTTGAATAATTATTTTTCCAAACAAAAACCGCAACCTTTGGATTGGACTTATTGGCCGGAAGATTTTAAAAATCCGAAGTCAAAAGCATTTCAAGAATTTGTGCAAACGCATCAGGATGAAATCGGTTACTATAAATACACCCAATATCAATGCACCAAACAGTTGGAAGAAGTTAAAGATACATGCTTGAATGCCGGTATGAAAATCGGGCTTTATATGGATATGGCGGTGGGCGCTTCGCCTAAAGGTTTTGAGTCTTGGTATTATTCGGGGTTGTTTATCAAAGGTTCTGCCGGTGCGACGCCTGATGAACTTTCGCCGACAGGACAAGTGTGGAACGTGCTGGGATTTAATCCTTCAAAGTTGCAGGAAATGGGGTATGAACCGTATCGGCGTATTCTTGAAGCTAATATGAAATATGCCGGCTGTATGCGCATTGATCATGTGTTGCAATTAAACAGGCTCTTCTTCCACCCTGATAACGGCACGCAAGGAACATATGTTTACTATAATTCCGATGAGCTGATGGCTGTGGTGGCTCTTGAAAGTCATCGGTTTAAAACCATGATTATCGGTGAGGACTTAGGTAACTCCTCTAATGAATTCAGACGGCAGATGGAAGAATACGGAATCCTTTCATATAAAGTGTTGCCGTTTGAGCGTGAGTGTGACGGATACAGCTCAATGAGAAGGCCGGAAAACTATCAGCAACTTTCGGTTTGTGCTACGTCAACACATGATACGCCGACGCTCTTAAACCAATGGAACGTGCAGGATATTTGGCAGAAAAAACAACTTGGGTTTTATAGTGAATCGATTATCAATCGGATGTTTGAACAATATGCTTCGCAACGTGAATCGATGAACTGGATGTTGGAAAATTACGGTTGTTGGGCCGAAGTCGGCGGTAAAAAAAGTGAAAATCCGCGTAACGATGCAAACTTTGTACCGGAGAAGTATATCCAAGCTGCGATTGCGTTTATGGCGCGTTCTAATTCGGCGATTATGTTGGTGCCGTTTACCGATATTTTCGGAACCAGTGAAATGGGGAATGTTCCGGGGACTTTGGATGTGGATATGACCATATCTCCCCATAAATCCTTAATGGAAGTGCAGGGTAATGACGGGCGCTTTTATCCGAACTGGCGTAAAAAAATGCATATCCCGTTAGAACATATTGAAGATGTCGATAAGTTTCGTGAAATCGTCGCTATCTTAAATAAATATCGTGCCGACGGTAACGACGGGCGCGGGCGCTATTATCAATTTGAGCGGCTCGGAAATAACCAATCTTCGTCTATTGATTTTGAGCGTGCACAGCGCCTTTATAATATCTTGCGTTACCGCGATGAATATCAGATGGAAAAAATTGTCAGTCATCGTTATGGAGAGGCTTTTCAACAGCGTTTGAACGGTCGTAAGGTGGCGGTGCAAGACAGGTACTATGATGCCGTTAATACTTGGATGTTGGCTTCTAACAAGGATAAGCGTGTCGGATAATTTTCTCCTTAAAAGAAACTGAGATGTGAGTAATTAGTTTGTGGCTTACGGAAGGAAGCCTGTTGGTGAATATCTACGTAGGCTTATCTATGTTAGAATTTTCCCTACAGGACATTTACTCTCACCGTTCAAAATTTTCTCCTTAAAAGTGCGCGGCGCACAGCCATAATGGTATTTTATCTCTCCCTCATTGTTAAATTGTTTTCGGCAGTTTTTTTTCGGTTTAAGTGGTTTTTTAATAATATATTAAGGTAATCTCAAATATAGTGCAATAAATAGTATTTGAGGTTGTGGTATGGCAAGTGAACAGAAAAAGCAAAAAATCGGAATGCTTTATAAACTGGGGGCTTTTTTGGCTTTCCTGATGTTGGGGTATTTGGGAATTCGCGGCTATGATGATAGTGTGGAACGCTTGAAAATTAAGGGCTGTTCTGATGAAATCAGAGAATTGATGCTGAATATTAAAGAGCGGTATGCTTCGGCGCGTGACTATGGAACGCTTGATTTTAAGCAGGTTTCCAGTATGCGGTTGTTCCCTAAAAGTATGAGTAAACAAGGGTATAATGAGCCGATTAACTCTTATGTCGGTGGGGTGGATATTTATTATTCCGCAACTTCTCCGGAATCCGGTAATACGGCGTTTGAAGTCTCGTTTCAAGGTTTAAGTAAAACCGGATGTATCGCCTTGATGCGTTTAACGCTTGATGACGGAACCGGCAGGGATTATATTGCCGTGGGTGGTTTCGGCGTGGCAACACCTGCCGGTGCTTTAGATGAAGTTTATCCGGATACGCCAAAAGAAAAGATGAAACATAATGTGTTTAAATCTACCGAAGTGCAATATACAGATATTAAATTGTTGGAAAATGCCTGCGCTTGTAAAGATTTGACCTGTTCGGTGGTTTGGAAATTCAGATAGAAGTTTATGCAATATCCCAATGGAGGGAATATGTTAAAAACGTTTAAGCAAATTACCTCAAAAGATCAATATAAAGTCGGTGGAAAAGCTTATTCTTTGGGGAAGATGAGTAAACGTTTTTTGATACCGAACGGTTTTGTTATTCTCTCTGATACGTTTGATACTTTTATTAAAGAAAATAAATTAAAAGGAAAAATTGAAAAGATTATTTCTGGTTCCGGGGACTATTTTGCCAAGTCAAAACAGATTAAAGAATTGATTATGGCGGCACCGCTCGGCAGTAAGGATGCGCAGGATATAATGCGACATTTTGCACGATTAAAAAGTCCACAAGTTGCTGTTCGCTCTTCGGCAACCTGTGAGGACGCTAAGGACAAAGCATGGGCCGGACAACTGGATACTTTTTTAAACGTCAATAACGAAGATTTACTTGAAAAAATTAAACTCTGTTGGGCATCGCTTTTTTCGGAACGGACGTTGGCTTATGGCGGGGATATCCTTAACAAAGCCTCAATTGCCGTAGTGGTTCAAGAGATGGTTTTTGCTGATGTGGCAGGGGTGGCTTTTTCGGTTAATCCGCTTACACGCAATATCAATGAAGTGTTGATTAATGCCGTTTATGGTTTGGGCGAGGCGATTGTTTCGGGCGAGGTGACACCTGACCAATATTTGATACATAAAACCGGACGGATTTTAAATGAATCACATGAGGTTCAGTTACGCGGATTATACCGAAAGAAAAACAAACTTGTTTGGGCAGATATACCGCCACTTAAACAAAATCAAGCTAAGCTTTCCCAAAAAATGATTTTAAGGCTTGGTGAAATTGTCATAAAAATTGAAAAGTTTTACGGTTTTGCGGTTGATGTGGAATTTGCGGTAAAAAATCAAAAAATTTATGTTTTGCAGGCAAGACCGATTACCACACTTCACGATGATAAGAAAGATTATCGGGTGCCGAAAAGTTTTGAACGTCCGGGGCTTCCACTGTTTGCGCAAGACGGATTTGAGGGGCTGATGGCGCAAACCAAACTGATAGAAAAATATTTTAAGTATCCGTATGTGGCAGATAAAGATGTTGCGGTTTATGGCGAGAATTACTTATGCTATTCGCATAGATTTACGTTAGAAAGTCGCGATGCGTATTACTGGGCGTATAAACGGCGGGATTTTTCGGCGTTTTTCAAAGTCGGGCAAATTTGTCGGCGTAACTATCGTTTTTATCAAAAAGTTTTGGCGCGTTATCAAGAGAAGATTCCGACACCTGAGGAACTTTGTAACTTGCTTAATGCAATATGTGATCGGATGCATTTTGAAATGGTTTTTGTTGATATGCTGATGGATTTATCGGATATTGTGTCGGCGGATTTGTCGGATTTAATCCAAAAGAAGAAAATGCCGGATATGACAGATAAAATGGCGGTTTTGTCGGCAAATGAAGATTTAACCCGAGTTGAAGAAGAAAATAAATCTATGCAGGCTATCCTTGAAGCGGCTCGCAAAATTAAAAATTGGCAGGCTGATAACAAAATCAATCAACTCATAGACAGTCATTTGAGTGAGTTTTCCGGTATGACGGTGCGTGCCATGCGTGGTCAGTTTATGACCAAGGATGAGGTTATTCAGCGGTTGCAAGAAAACCTGAAAAGCGGTAAAAATTTCTTTGCCAAAAATGTGATTAATGACAGAATGATGGTGCAAGATATCTTTAAGCAGTATCATTTTAACGCCTTTGATAAAGAGTTTGTGGCTTTTGTGAAAGAGGCTAATTTTTTAAGAACGCATATTTTGGATATGTATCATTGGCTCTCACAGAGTTTTATGCTGATATTTGATAAAATCGGTGCGCCTTATGGTTATAAAGGGTTTGATTTCCGTAACATGATGCCTGATGAAATTATCGCTTGGTATTCCGGAAAAGGAGAATTTAAAAAGAGAGAAGACGGCAAGTGGCTGTGGTATCGTTTTGGCGATGAGCGTAAAGTTGTTGATGAGCCTAAAGAGATAGAAAAAGCTTTGCAACGGTTTGTGCTGCCGGATAAATGTGCCGATACATCCGTTTGCCAAGTCAAGGGAACGGTGGCTTATGCCGGAACGGTTAGAGGTCAGGCCAGAATATTAAAAGATATCAGCGAGGTTAATAAAATTTGTTCAGGTGATGTGATTATCTGCCCGATGACATGGCCTTCGTTAATTATTGCGCTTGAAAAAGCGGCGGCGTTTGTGACCGATGAGGGCGGGGTTTTATGCCATGCGGCGATTTTAGCGCGTGAATTGAAAAAGACTTGCATTACCGGCACCAAAAACGCTACGGCAATATTTAATGACGGTGATATGGTTGAAGTTGACGGCGAAACAGGGATTGTTCGCAAAATCTAGGATTATCGTCCGTTACCGGTAAATGGGGCATAGCTTTTATTTTTGCTATGGCGGTGTTGTCTTCTGAGTTTTTTAAACTGATTGAGGTGGCGGCTTCTTAAAGGCAAGCGCTTTCTTAACTTGTTGATAACGCGGCTCCAGTTTCTGCCGCTGATAAATTCTATATTGGGGTGGTGGTTGTCTAAGACGGTGCGCACGGCTTGATGCTGTTCCATACCTGATGGGGTAAAACCGCAGATGACGTGTGATTTTGTTTTGCTTGCCAGCTTTTCGGCAAGTAAGACATCACTTGAGGTATCTCCCAAAACCACGATGGTTGACGGATTATAACCTTTGGCGATAATGCCTTCGGCATCTTTGGTCATGACATGATTGATGGTGATGTTATTGTCACGATAGGCGGTTTGTTGTAATGAAACCTGTTCTGCGTCATTAGCAACACTGGAAGCAACAATATTGATACCTTTTATATCATCAAGTAATTGCGCAACAGAAGGGATAACCGTCCATGCGTATTCGGCATCGTCACCTTTTTGAAACGGTTTTAACTCTTTATTTCGGCAACCGACGGGATCAAGCTCAATGGCACCTTTTATGGGTCTTTTTCCGCTTTTATATTCTTCATCTTCAGGAAGATATTTGTCTCTGATATGGTCTTTATTAGGCCCTAAGGCAAATAATGTGCCGGCAAAATCGACGACAATCAGAAATTCGTCTTTGCGCGTTTGCGCTGATTTCTCTCTTTTTAATCGTGCTAATTTTTTTTGAATTTCTTTTTGCATTATTTCCTCCCGCTTCTCGTATTATAGCATTTTTGGAAAATAAATCAAGTGGTAAATAATGCTTGCATATTTCTTTGTTCGTGGTATAAAATTCCCCAGTTTAATTTTTTATTTTAGGAACTTGTTATGGTAGAAGAAGTTAGTGAACAAAGACAAAGTCGCTTAAATAAACTCGCAAAACTTGAAGAAATGGGGTATAACCCTTATCCGTATCGTTTCAAACCGGATAGTTATGCTGAGCCTTTGCAGGAAAAATATAAAGATTTGCCGAGCGGTGAAAATACCGAAGACCGCGTGACCGTTGCCGGTCGGGCGATGGCTGTCCGTAATGACGGTATGTTTATTGATATGAAAGATAAAACCGGTCGGATTCAACTCTTTTGCCATAAATCGCATTTGCCGGAAGAAAACTTGAAACTCTTAAAGTGCTTAGATGTCGGCGATGTTGTCGGTGTGACCGGATTTATCCGCCGCACACCTCGTGGTGAACTCTCTGTTGCTGCCGAAAAGTTTGATATTATCGCTAAATCACTTGAGCCGTTGCCGGAAAAATTCCATGGCTTGACCGACGTTGAAACACGTTATCGCAAGCGCTATGTTGACCTTATTATTAACGACGAGGCAAAGGAAATTCTTTTAACTCGCTGCAAAATCGTTTCGGCGGTGCGTGAGTTCTTTAACAGCGAGGACTTTTTAGAGGTTGAAACGCCGGCTTTCCACCCGATTATGGGCGGGGCGAACGCTAAGCCGTTTATTACCCACTATAATGCGCTTGATAATGACTTTTTCTTGCGTGTGGCGCCGGAGCTTTATTTAAAGAAGCTTGTTGTCGGTGGTATTGACCGTGTGTTTGAAATCGGTAAAAACTTCCGTAATGAGGGGCTAGACAAGAACCATGTGCCGGAATTTACCGCGCTTGAAGCGTATATGGCCTATGGTGACTACAATGATATGGCAGACCTGATGTCGCGTTTGGTTCGGTTTGTGGTTACTAAAGTGTTTGGCACGGATGTTGTTACACTTGACGGGCATGAGATTGATTTCTCTAAGCCGTTTCCGAAAGTTTCTATCATAGACCTGATTAAGCGCGAAACCGGTGTGGACTTCCTCTCGGTTGAAACCGTGGAAGAGGCAAGGGCGCTGGCGCACTCTGTCGGTGTTGAGGCTGACCATTGCACTTGTTGGGGTAAGGTTGTTCAAGAAGTGTTTGATGAAAAAGTGGAGCACACTCTGATAGAACCTATCTTTGTTTCGGATATGCCGCGTGATATTTCGCCTTTAGCTAAAACGCACCGCGATAATCCGCGTCTTGTTGAGCATTTTGATGCGTATCTCTTGGGTATGGAGCTTGGTTGTGCTTACTCTGAGCTGTCTAATCCGCTGGAGCAATTAGAGCGCTTTAAGTCGCAAATGGCTGAGCGTGAGGCTGGCGATGACGAGGCACAGATGCTTGATGACAGCTTTATTGATGCGCTTTCTTACGGGTTTGTGCCGACAACCGGTATGGGCATGGGAATGGATCGTCTGGCCAAACTCCTTACCGGCGCAGCGACGCTACGTGATGTGATATTGTTCCCAACCCTCCGCAAAATTTAATTTAAGGGGAAAATTTTGGTGTCTAATCGTGAATGGAAGCCGGATTGAGGCAAATCCACGTAGTTCTATCTACGCTAGGATTTGCCTTACCGGACATTCACTTCTATCCCCTCAAAATTTTCCGCCTTAAAGTGCGCTCCGCATCCGCCTTAAATGGTGGCGAGAGGCGAATAACGTTAGATATTTACTTATTTCCCGCCTTAAAGTGCGCTCAGCAAGACGTATAATTAATTTGAAGATCCCTGATTTTGCTCGTGCCTCGCTCAAGGGATGACGGTTATAGTTTTTTCATTTTCTGTTCAAAAAAAGGGGTTGAATTGTTGCTGATTTTGTGGTATAATAAAGTCCTAAAACAAGTACAATTATGGCAAAGTATTATAGCTTTGTTGTCGCAGTGTGTAGCATACTGTTGACAACCTCCTGTGGTTCGGGGAGTAACAACAGAACTATGGAAAACAGTAAGGGTTTGCTTGCAGAAGTAACCCAAGTGATTAATGGTGACACGCTTTATGGCGTCCGCACTATCTTTGACACGATTCAGGTCGTGCCATTTGAGAAGTGGGATTCCATTAAGGCGGTAAGCCCAGAGGTGGTGTGTGCCTATAAGTCTGGCTCTATGTATGCCTATACGGCAAAAGGCCAGCAGATGGGCAAAGGGGCTCTCAGTGAGCTTTTGATCATCACCACTTCATCAGCTGATAGTACCACATTTTATCGTGGTGTAGAAGCCGAAAATCAGTCTGTTTTCTATTTCCCTGCGGCTAATGCAGTCATTGACGGTGTCAGTGATATGTATATTGGTCGCACCGTGGCTTTCTTTGAGACCAGCCGCGGTTGGGATATCAGAAATTACGACGGGGCTTTGCTTTGGCAGGTGGAGAGTGCTGATATGGTTATTCTTCGTCGCATTTATGCGGAGGAAGAGACCATGCAGGTCGCTCTTCTGAACAAGGCAGGAGCCGAGATTTACGACACCAAGGGAGAGCTCGTGAGGGAGGTTCCAATGGCGGAGTGGAAGAAGGCGACTAGGAGCTTCCGCCGTGAGGCAAAAATAGGTTCTGCCAACTATGGCGAGCTGGATGTCAACTACCAGTTCTAGGGAGCCTATTAAATTCGGGGTTGAGGGTGCGCATGCATCCCCAACCCTTTTTTTGGGGAAATATGGTTTCACCCTCTCTGTCACCTCCGGTGACATCTCCCCCGTCTGAGGGGGAGAATGAGAGACAATTTGAAGACCCCTGATTTCGCTCGTTCCTAGCTTTTGGGGTGACGGTTAAGGGGGACAGACTTAAGGTAGAAAGCTCCCCTTATGAGAAGGGGAACGTGTATGTGTGTGGCTCATAAGGGGGAGAAGATTAAGGCGAGGGAGAATAATGGTGAAAAAATGCTTGATTTTTGTCTAAAATCTGCTATACTTCTTTTTGATATTTCTTATTATAAATTAAACATAAATGCCTTATGAAAAGAATTGTGTTTTGGAGACTGATGCTCGTTGTAGCAATCCTCTCCGTAGCGTGTGTGTTGTCTTCGTGTGGCGGATTGCCTGAGGACATTAAGTTAAATGATCAGCTCGTCGCATTTGCCGAGTTTGGTGAAACTAATGACACTCTGTGGGGTGTTAAAGACTCTTTCGGACTGGTTGTGAAACCGGGGCGGTATAACAAAGTCGGTATGGTTGATTCAGTCATCGCATGTGAGGGCAAAGACGACAACTTGACCTATGCGTTCACTGAGAAGGGGGCGTATATAGGAAAGTTTGAGATGTTTACCCACTGGACTGAAAACGGGGATTATTACCTTGGGGTGAAGTATAAGGATCGCACTTTCTACTTTCCTAAAAGCGGGGATATCGTTAAAGTGGACGGAGTCCACTTCGGCTTAAAGGCGATGTTCATTGATGTTGAGGGGAAATGTGAAATCCGCGACTACGAGGGGAAATGTCTGTGGAAATTGCCGACAAAAGATGCCATTATCTTCAAAGAGGCAGGGCAGGATGAGTATTACATCTTTGCGCCGGAAGACTGGAGCAAGCCGCCGTTTGATGTATTTGATGTGAACGGTAAGCTCATTAAAAAAGTTCCCTATCCGCAGTATCGTAAGCTAATTCAGCGTGCGACGGCGCTCAAAGCCTTTAACACCGTTGCGGTGGAAGAGGCAGCGCATGTTCTGAAGTAAAGCGTTACTTCAAAAAGAAAAAGACCGGTAGTTCTAAACTATCGGTCTTTTCTTTTAGGTGAAAAGTTTTTCACTTGCCATTGGTCGGTGTTGCTTCAGAGGAGAGCTCATCTGTTTCAATCTCTTGTTCATTATACATTGAGAAGCCTTTTTTGAGATCTTCGGCAATAGCCTCTAAGGTGCGCTTGAAGCACTTCTTTTCATAACGGATGAAAGCGCGACCGGCAACAGTCAAACAAACGAAGCCGGCAACAAAGCCGATAAGCCCCACCACAGGAACTGGAATTTTCTTTTCTTTCATAATCTTAAATAATTAAATTAAAGTATTTTGTTAAAAATTCAATCAACTTAAACACCCAATAATTGTTGAGTGATAATAATACGGTATTGTGCCAACTATGACAGAATTTGTTTTAAATGTAAAGGGAAAAGTTTGGGGTTAAACTTCGTTTTTTTATTAAAAGGCTCGCTCGCACGGGCGGCAGGGATTTAACTTTTTTTTAAACAAGTGGCGTTATTATCTGAATAGATTTTGGTATTATAAATTTTTGCGGTTAGGAGAATAATAATGGTAGAAAAAAACTTAACAGATAAAATACAAGGTAAAGCGGAAGCCTTTTTGAAAGAGCTTGAGGTCTATGTAGTAAGAGCACAGCAAGAGTTTGATTTACATGTGAAGGCAGGTAAGGCTTTTAGCAAGAAAGCTACTATCGCATTATTTAAGAAAATAGCTAATCAGCTAGATAAAACACAGTTAACCGTTGGGGATGTTGAAAAATATCTCCCGAAATCGGAGTTTGATGATGTTTTAACTTCAGGTTTGACGGCAAAAGAATATGATGCTTTACAAGAAAAAAGAAAAAAACAGAAAGTATCTAATTTCATAAAAGAAAATCTTCCGGCAATTGATAAGGGAGATGAAGCGGTATTAAAAAAATTTGCAAATCAGTTTGGAGTGAATAATCTTTCGGAAATTCCTCAAGCGATACTCAGTTTACAAAAGAGAGCTTTACAAACAGCTCTAAAGGAAACATCGCAAATGGTCCAAAAGCCGTTAGCACATGCAGAAGAGGGGCGGCTTACGGAAAGAATGGATAAAAGATCTAAAACTAAGACGGCAAAGGGAAATTCAAAATCTGCGGTTAGGGTTGTTTATAATCGGACTGAGAATACGCTTTAATAGAATAAATGATAACTATGTATATTCTATTGATTTTATAATGCGGAGGAAGGTTTGAGCTTCGCTTTTTTTTAAAGCTTACTCGCACGGGCGGCAAGGGCGGCCCTGCACCCATCACTTTAAAGTCTTACAGATAAGAATGCTTTGGCTTTCGTGGGCATAAGTTTATAATTTTCACCCTCTCTGTCGGCTTCGCCGCCATCTCCCCCGTCAAGGGGGAGATAAAAGTTTATGCGGAGGAAGGGTTTGGCTCGCTTTCAGCTCGCCGCCCCTGCGCTTGTTCGCTTTGCTCACCGCCGCACTCACGTTCGGCTCTCGCTTGTGGTGAACCAACTTCTTCGTTGCTTCAAGCCCTCTCTCTATAACCAATAAAAAACCACCCACAAGGGGTGGTTTTTTATTGGTTGCGGAGGAAGGATTTGAACCAACGACCTCCAGGTTATGAGCCTGGCGAGCTACCGGGCTGCTCTACTCCGCGATAGATACAACTGCTGTTTTTTTTTAACAACGTTCAGAGATATAACGCTCAAAAAAATAATTGTCAATAATATTTTTTAATCTTTTGCATAAAATTATTCGTGTGGTATAAGTGTTGTAGCTTGGAGTGTTGAGGATTTGTGGTGATTTGTCACCCCCACCTTAATCCTCCCCCCTCTAGTTACTCGCAACACCTATGTGTTGCTCGTAAGGGGGAGGAGACTTTAGGAATTGCCACGCGCTGTGGGCGCTCGCAATGGTGTCGGAACGAGGGGAACAAGAAATATTGTGAAAGTGGAGATTATGAGTAAAGAAAATACAGAAATGTTATCGGAAGCCAATGAGCGAAAATTGGGCATTATCGCCGGGGGGGGTGATTTGCCGGAAAGACTTATTCTCTGGTGTAAAGAACATCAACGTCCGTATTATGCTTTGGCCATTAAAGACAATGCCGATGAAAAGGTTTTTGATGATACGATTAACGGCGAGTGGATACGTCTCGGACAGGCCGGAACCGGTTTTAAACGTTTTAAGGATGAGGGGGTTAAAGATGTGGTGCTTATCGGTACAATCAAACGTCCGACACTCTCAGATTTGGTGCCGGATTTGCGCACGACCGCGTTTTTTGCTAAAATCGGGATGAAGTCTTTGGGTGATGACGGTATTCTCCGCGCGGTGATTAAAGAAATTGAAGGCGAAGGGATGCGGGTTATCGGTATCCAAGAAGTGGTGCCGGATTTGTTGGTTCGTGAAGGTGTACTCACTAAAAAGAAACCGGATAAAGAAGATGAGGCAGATATTGCGCGCGGTGTTGAAGTGGCGACAGCTTTAGGCAAACTTGATGTGGGGCAATCGGTGGTGGTGCAACAAGGGTTGGTTTTGGGTTCGGAAGGAATAGAGGGAACGGACAAACTTATCCTTCGCACCAAAGATTATGTGCGCAAAGGTAAGGCGCCGATTTTGGTAAAACTTAGAAAGCCGCAACAGGATATGCGTATAGACTTACCGACAATCGGGACGAGAACGGTTGAAAATGCCCATATCGCCGGTTTTAAGGGAATTGCCGTGCATGCCGGAAACACGCTTATTGTTAACGAGAAAGAGGTGGTGAAGCTTGCCGATAAATACGGTATGTTTATTAAAGGGATTAAGCCTACGGAGTATGAATAATGCTGATTTATCTTATTGCAGGTGAGCCGTCGGGCGATATGATAGGGGCGCGGTTAATGCGGGCGCTCAAACGACAAGTGCCGGATGTTAAAATTATCGGTATCGGTGGCGAAAATATGGAGAAAGAGGGCTTGAAATCGCTGTTTGATATTTCGGATTTGGCGATTATGGGGCTGGCCGAAGTGATACCGAGTATTCCGAAGGTTTTAAGACATATCAAAGAGACCGTGGCAGATGTGGAAAAAAACAAGCCTGATGCGGTGATAACGATAGACAGTTGGAGTTTTTCGGCCAGAGTGCATAAGGCGATTAGAGCGAAACATATCAAGGTGTTGCAGATGCATTATGTGGCGCCGCAAGTTTGGGCGTGGAAAAAGGGCAGGGCCAAGACGATGTATAAATACATTGACCACCTGTTGACGCTGTTTCCGAATGAGCCGAAGTATTTTACGCCGTATCGGTTGCCGACGGACTTTGTGGGGCATCCGGTGGTGGAAAGCTCGATGATTAACGCTAAGGCGGAGGATTTTTTTAATAAATACAAAATCGGGGTAGAGGAAAAGGTGGTGCTATTGCTTCCGGGGTCAAGGCATAATGAAGTGGCACGGCTGTTGCCGGTGTTTTTAGAGGTGGCTGATGACTTAAAGCAAAAGCATCCGGAGCTTAAGTTTGTAATACCGACGGTTAAAACGGTGGCCGGTCGTGTCAAAGAAATGCTTAAACTAAAGGGCAAAGAGGATATATTGGTTTTAGAAACCCAAGAGGACAGATATGCGGCGGCTCAAGCGTCGGTGATGGCAATTGCGGCATCAGGAACGGTGGCGCTTGAACTGGCTGTGGTTAACGTGCCACATTTGGTGGCGTATAAAGTGCCGGCATTGACGGCGTTTTTGGCGCGGCTTATTACCGATATTAAGTATGTCAACCTGACCAATATCCTTTTAGACAAGCCGATTATCCCTGAGATGATACAAGAAAATTGTACCAAAGAGAAGTTAGCGGCGGTGGCGGAGGAATTGCTTGATAAAAAGAGTGCGCTATCTTTAACCGAACAAAAAGGGTTTAAGGAACTTCAAAAAGCGCTTGGAATGGGCGAACTTAAGCCCAGCGAAAAAGCGGCGAAAATCATCTTGAATTTGATTAAAAAAGAGGCGTAAGAAATTGATTTGGTGGCTTAAAAAACAACTGCTCAGGTTGAAGCTTTATGCATTTGAGAATTTTCAAAACGAGGCGGAAAGTCTGATTATTTGGTATGCGGTTGTTTATGCTTTGGGGGCGGCGTTTTATCTGACACTCCCATGGGAAATGCCGATATGGGTGATTGTAACCGCTTTTGAAATTGTGTTGGTGTTGCTTTATCTTTGGCGACAAAAGTATGGGGCATTTAAGCTCTTAACATATGTTTTGGTGTTTATTATAGGGGTGAGTTTTGCCAAAGCCGATGCGCTATATCATCAAAGAAAGATTGAAACTAAAATACCGGAAATCAGTTATTTATTTGGTAAAGTTAAAGATATAGATAAGAATTACAGGGGACGCACGCGACTGCTCTTGAGTGATGTTAATAACTTTGAAGCGGATTTGAAGGGGAAATTTAAGGTCACAATTAATCAGCAGTTGGATTGGCTTGAAGAGGGAAAATGTGTGGAACTGGTGGCGGAATTTCCAAATGATTTGAGCGCTAATCCGCTGAAGCAATATGATACGGCGCGAACCAATTTCTATCAGGAAATCAGCGCGGCAGGGTTTGCCAGCAGTCCGGTGTTTGAGAAAGATTGTGAAGAGCCTCAAGGGAAAATTGAGGCTTATGTAACACGGGCGCGAAATGCGGTTAAACGGGCGGCAGATGCGTATGCAACAGCATCGGTGGCGGCGATTATTCGGGCGCTCAGTATCGGGGATAAAAGTGCTATCAGTGAAACGCAGGCGCTTGATTATCGGCGTGCCGGATTAGCGCATTTGTTGGCGATTTCGGGAATGCATTTGGGTTTGATTGCGCTGTTTATGTTGTTTTTGATTCGCGTTTTGCTGTTGCCGTTCGGAGAGGGGCGGTTTGATTGGCGGAAGCCTGCTGCGGTTGGCGCATTTATGGCCGTGTTGGGATACTTTTTAATCTCGGGGCAGAGTGTATCTTGCCGGCGGGCGTTTATTATGACAACGCTTATTCTGTTTGCTATTCTTATCAATCGGCGGGCGATTTCTTTAAGGTTATGGGCGTTGGCACTCATTATTGTGGTGACGATTGCGCCGTCGGCCGTGGTCAGCGCCGGATTTTTGATGTCGTTTGCGGCGGTGTTGGGGATTACGGCGTTTTATGAGCGGTATAGCGAGGCGATTAACGAGTGGTGGTCCAAAAGGCATTGGTATGGGCGATTGGGTGCGTATTTCTTAGGGGTTATCCTCACCGATTTGGCGGCAAGTTTGATGACGTTGCCGTATACGATTTATTATTTTCATCAGTTTTCGCTTTATACCAGTTTGGCAAATCTGTTGGCGGCGCCGGTGGTGGCGTTTTGGGTGATGCCGACGCTGCTTGTTTTTCTTATCAGTATTCCTTTAGGAATGGCTGCTTGGGGGATTAAGCCTTTGGTTGCAGGGGTGCAGGTGATTAACGAAATTGCAGGTTGGGTAAGTGGGCTTGAGGGCGCAAATGTAGGTGAAAATCTCTCGCAAATGCCGGAGTGGAGTATTGTCCTTATAACGTTTGGTTTGTTATGGCTGTGCATTTGGGGGGCTAAGTGGCGGCGTTTGGGGCTTATTTTGATTGTTATCGGTTTTATCGGGTTTATCAGGGTAGAAAAGGCGGAGTTTCTCTTTGATAAAGGAGGTAAAACGTTTGCTTGTTTGGGAAACAGCGGAAAATATTTACAGACGCCGTGGCATAAGAATCGGTTTTTAAATAAAGTTTGGAATGTGGTGGAAGATAAAGATGATGAGAGTTTGAAATGTGACAAAGAAAAATGTGTTTGTCATGGGGATATTGAATTCGGGTTGAGGTATGTTCGCTATAAGGGAAAGAGAGTAGACCTTCAAGAGAGCGGATATATCAATCATAAACGCGGTGTGGTGTATGTCAGACAAGAAAAAAGGCGGATATGGCACTGAGCAGTTGTTGGTTGGGAAATTCTTTAGAGTAATTTGAAGATCCCTGATTTCGCTCGTTCCTCGCTCAAGGGATGACGGTTACCCTGATTTCGCTCGTTCTTAGCTTTTGGGATGACAATTTATGAAGGATGGGGCAAGGGGATAAAAAAACGCTCGGTTTCACGAGGAAACAGAGCGCTTTCTTTGAAAGTTTAGGCTAAGATTTTTCAAAGCGGAGCTTGTAAATGAGCAAGTCTTCTGCCGTGGCATAGCCTTTGGTCTTAAACAGTTTTAAGGCTTTGGGCTGGAAAGGCAGTGCTGATTGGATGATGTAGCGTCTTAAGGCGCAATGATCACCGCTCTTAATCACAAGGCTCTCGTAAGCGGCAATTTCATCTTCATCAGAGGGAATACTGCAAATCAGGGCAGCACTCTGGGCATTTAAGAGGCTGGTGACCAGTTCGTTTGCAACGTTTCTCAGGAAGGGACGGAGTTCTTCTTCCTCGTTTCCGATAAAGATACCGTGCAGTGAGATGTAAAAACGAATCTCGTTTAGGTTACCGCGATCTAAGAGCACCTTGAAATTTTCATACGACAGATAGTGCGTGGTCAGATAAGTCATAATTTCCTCATGGTTGCCACGCTCAATCAAAGCTCGTTCTTCATAAGATGCTAGATACTTGCACGTCTTGACATAGTCAAGAATTTCCGCATGCTTGTGCGATTCAATCAATCTTAGAAATTTCATACGTTAAAATAATTTAGATATACTTAAATAAAACTTTTAAGAAGGTAGCTCTTTTTGAGATAAGAGTCAAGAGCGAAGTGAAATTTGGGGAATAAAAAAGCCGCTTTGGTCTGCGGCTTTGCTCATAAAATGACACTCTAAGCTTTGTTTTTTTTGGTTGTTGTTTTTGCTTTAGCGGTTTTGGTTTCTTCTTTGGCGATATCCTGTTCGGCTTTTTCTTTGGCAACATCGGCGCGTTGTTTCATTTCGCCAACCACATCTTTGGTTTTATCAATAGTCTTTTTGCCGAATTTAATCAGTTCATCGGCGTTGGCTTCTACCTTGGCAACGTAATCTTCTTGCTTTTCTTCAATGTTGTGAGATAATTTATTCATCCAACCGGCTAATTTTTTAGCGTTTTCGTTTTGGTTTTCTTCGGCTGATTTATTTGCCCAATCTTCAAGCTTTTTGGCGCCTTTATTGGTTAAGTTTAACATGGAACCGGCCAACTTGCCGATACTTTTGGCGATGTTTTTCTTTTCTTCTGTCATGGTGTCCTCTTAATCTGGTTTAAGTTTCTTTTAATATAAGCATAAAAATTAAAAAAACATTTAACAAATCGGGGAAAATATTTTTTTTTAGTTTTAAATTTATTTTAAGAAGTGATATGGTAACCCATATTGATGTGTTGTGTAACCGATGATGAGGAACTTTTATGAGATTGAAGCGTTATTTATGGTCTTTGATTTTAGGTGCAGTATTGGTGCTTAATGCCGCGTCAGCTTTTGCCTTGAATACGGTTAAAAATATCCGCACCGGTGTGCAATCCGACGGTATCCGTATTGTGTTTGACGGTAGCGAGAAGTTTGATTATGATGCTTTTTTATTGGATAATCCTTATCGTTTGGTGATTGATGTTAAAAATGCTCAGTTTAGCGGTAATCCGACTGTTGCCGCGAACGCGCTCATCAAGAGTTTTCGCTTGGGCGAACTTTCCGGGGGGAAGGGCAAAAGACTCGTTTTTGAGTTGAGAGATAATGCCGTCATTAAGCGGAAATTTGCGATTGAGCCGGAAAAAGGAAAGACAAATTGGCGTTTGGTGGTGGATTTGACTACATCAGACGGTACGGCGCCAACGCGGACAGCTTCAAAACCGGTTGCTGCTGCGCCGGCTAAGACGGTTGCTACGACACAGGCTTCGACTAAGCCGGTTGTGATTGCAAATAAGCCTGTTGCTAAGGCAACACCCTCTAATTATCAGCCAAAAGATCCGAAACGCAAAAAAATCGTTGTGCTTGATCCGGGGCATGGTGGTAAGGACCCTGGGGCTATCGGACGCTCTTGGCGGACATATGAAAAAAATATCACTCTTTCAATGGGCAAGGAACTTAAAAAGCAATTGGAAGCTAAGGGATTTAAAGTCTATATGACCCGTTCAACCGATATCTTTATTCCACTCCGCAAGCGTGTGGCGATTGCCAGAAGTTACCACGCTGACCTCTTTATCAGCTTGCACGCAGACAGCACCTATAATCGTAATGCACAAGGACTTTCTATCTATACGCTTTCGGAAACCGCATCCGACAAAGAGGCAGCGGCATTGGCCGAGCGTGAAAACAAAGCCGATATTATTGACGGCATGGATTTCTCGGATAACTCACCGGAGATTAACGATGTGCTGATTTCTCTGTCGCAAAATGACAGTCGCAACAAATCTTCTAAGTTTGCCGGGTATGTGGTTGGTGAGATGAAAAAGCAAGTAAAGCTTGTGAATAATACGCATAAATTTGCCGGATTTGCCGTCTTGAAAGCGCCGGATATTCCGTCGGTTTTGGTGGAATTAGGGTATCTTTCTAACTATACGGAAGAAACATATTTGCGTCAGCCGAACTATCGGAGCAAGTTGGCGGCTTCTATTACGCGCGCTGTGGTGAGGTATTTTAGTGATCCGGAAATTTCTTCCTCTATTTAGGGTGTGCTAAAACGTCCTCATGATTGCAGATTTGCTCCTTTATTTACCAGTTTGTAAATTGCAGTCGTAAATCTTTGTTAAAAGTTATCCATAAGGTGAGCGCACCTCTTTTAGTGCGAGCGAGCCTTGTGGGTAACTTTTGTTAGTGAGGGGGAAAATTAAAAGTGTCGCGCAAGAATTTTTTGCTTCTCAAAAAATTCTTTTTGACTTTGCGCGACACGAGAGCGACTTTGTCGCCGCTTGTGCAGCGGGCAGACCTGCGCGGTCGGCGGTGGCAGCGCCACCTGCTAGAAACTAAAGCCTCTTAACAACTCTTCGGTTGTCATCGGTTGTTTGCCTTCCCGTTGTATTTTTGTGATTTTGATAGAGCTGTCTTTGGTGGCGATAATCAGTGCGGATTTACCTTCTAATATCTCGCCGGCTGTTCCTTGTTTATCGCTTTTTTCGGCACTATACACCTTAAACCGCTCGCCGTTATGCATAAAATACATCGCCGGATACGGATTAAATGCGCGAATCTTGTTTATTAACTGTTGGCTCGGTTGGTTGAAATCAATCAAACTCTCGCTCTTATCTACCTTTTCGGCATACGTCACAAGACTTTCATCTTGTTTTTGCGGGGTTATCGTAGTTAGTTTATTAAGTGTATCTATCAATAACTCGGCACCGATTTCTGATAACTTATCGTGCAATTCACCACCGGTTAATGTTTCGGTTATTTCAATTTCTCTTTGGCTTAATATATCACCGGCGTCTAATGCCAATGCCATTTGCATAATCGTAATGCCGCTTTTTTTATCTCCGGCTTCAATGGCTCTTTGTATGGGAGCTGCTCCACGCCATCTCGGCAATAATGAAGCATGCACATTGATACAACCATGCTTGAACATGTCTAATACCGGTTGGGGCAATAACAAACCATAGGCGGCAACAATGCCTAAATCTGCACCATATTGCCGCATAACGGCTTGCTCGTCTTCACTCCTTAGGCTTTTAGGCGTATGAACAGGGATTCCTATTTCTTCTGCAAACAAATGCACCGGAGTCTTGTTTATCTTTTTGCCTCTGCCGCTCTCTTTTGGGGCGCGCGTATATACCGCTACCACCTCGTGATGTTGACAAAGCGCCTTTAATACCGGAACGGAAAAATCCGGCGTGCCCATAAAAACGATTTTCATTAATCAGCCAATCCTAAACGTTTGTAATCTACTTTGACTTTGATGTCTTTGGCGTAGTTGTCTAACGCTGCTTGAGACATATCGTTAAAGATGCTGCCGGTTATACGATTTGCTACATCAGTGGCGGTTTCTTCGGTCATCTCGTCTTTGTAGTTGATTGTTTCTACCGGAACGGCAATGATAAAGGTGTTACCGGCATGCTCAAAGAGTTTGGCTTCACCATCATTTAAGGTGAACAATTCGGTGATTTCCGAAGGGGCTAAGTTGGCAAAGCTCTCGTTGCGGCTGACCGGTTGAGAACGATAAGCTTCAAAGTCGCGAGCGCTTGCTGCTTTGGCGATATCTGTGCCGTCTTCTATATCGGCCATGATATTATCAGCCGTTTCTTTGGCCAATGCGTCTTTTTCCTGAACTGTCCAAAGATTGATAATATCATTTCTGATATCGGCTATTTCCGGTAAATGCGAATCGATAATCTCGGTAACATTAATTACGGCGATACCGTTATCAAATTCTTCTGCCGAAGTCGGCTCATTTATACCATAAGAGAATACCAGTTCATTAAAGTCTAAATTGTTGCCTAAATCGGTGGCATATTCCGGAACATCTTTAACCGGTGTATCTTCGGAAATATTTTTGATGATTAATATGGTGGCGCCCATGGCATCTGCGGCTTCTTTTAAGGTTTTGCCGCCGTTTATCATATCATCTAAATCGGCTTTGGCCTCGCGTGTGGCGTCATACATATTCTCATTGGACAATTCTTCCACAATTTGTTTTTTTACCTCTTCAAAGACGGCCTCTTTTGCCGGAAGAATTTGAGTGATTTTGATAATCTGCCAGGTGTCGGCCACTTCAACCAATTTGGTTTCGGTTAATTTCATTTCAAAAGCGGTGTTGCTCAAATCTTCTGCCAACTCATCGGCGGCAACAACACCTAAAGTCGGCTCATCGGCGTTTTCGGCTTTGTTGTCTTGAGCAACGGTCTTGAATTCTTTACCGCTGTTTAAGTCTGCTAAAGCTTTTTCGGCAGTTTCTTTATTTAAAAACACCATTTGCAAAACTTCGCGCTTTTCGGGGGTGTCTAATTCTTTTTTGTGGGTTTTGAAATAATCTTCAACCTGCTCATCAGAGGCGGCATATTTTTTCAAAATCAGGTCGTTTGGCAAGTATAAAACTTCTGCCGTGCGGGTTTCCGGAATCGTGAAGTTCTCTGCAAAATCACTATAATATTGGCTGATCTCGTCTTCGCTGATTTTGCGTTCAATCTTGATGTCATTGGGGGTGATGACCGTATATTTGAAGCGTTTGCGTTGATTATCCATCTTATGTACCGCATTCTTTAGAGTATTGGGAACATTGAAAACACCAACCAAATCGGTAATAAGGAGTTTTCTTGCCATTGCACGTTCAATCATGGCAACATATTCCGTTTCGCTCATACCGGCAGAGGACAAATAACGCTTAAAGATATCCGGATTAAACTGGCCGGTTAACGGATTCATAAATTCCGGACGGGAAAATATAACTTGTTGCACAAAAGCTTTGGGGAAGTGAATGTTGTATTTTGCCATGGTTTCATCAATCACGCCGTCTTCAATAAATTGTTTAATGACGCTTTCGGTGATTTCGGCGCGTAATTCATCGGAGATTTCGTAATCATCACCGGCTAAGTTTTTTAATGCGTTGGTTTCTTTTTGCAGGCGATAAGCAAATTCGCTTTGCACAGTTTTTTTATGCCCAACCTTAATAACGGTTTGGTTTTGTGAAGCGGAACCGATATAGCCGGTTACCCCGAAAAGTGAAATAAAACTAACGGCAACAGCCGCGGATAAAATCTTGAAAAACCAGTTGTCTTTTGCTTTTGCTAATTGTGTTATCATCTTATATTCCCCAAAAAATAACTTTTAAGTCTTTGAGGATTATATGCCTTAATTTTATTTATGCAAATGCTATCTATTAGATGTGCAATATTTTTTTATTTGGGGTAGGGGGGCTCGGATAGCACCGGTCAAATCGCCGGATGGAAGCCTGTCCCCTAATGCTCACGTAGGTTTAACTACGCTCCGCTTAGGGGCAGGACATCCAACGATAGCACTGGCACTCTCCGAGCCCATTGCAAAAGTGCTCTTTTAAAAGAGCGCTTTTCGGTTTTAAATGTGGGGCTTGCATGCGGTTAGATGTTTTGAAAATAGTTTCTGAACTGTTTGATGGCCTCAGTTACTTTTTGCATATTGGTTGTATCGGTTTTTAGTTCGGTGGCTTTTTCCATAAGTTCTTCTAAGACAGCATATTTGCTTTTTATTTTGACGAGGTTATGGAGTGGAATAATGACAAAGTGTATATGTCCGTCGGGTTTTTCATAAAACATGTAAGCAACTTTTGGGCAGTCAAATATTTTTAAGATGGCTTTTTTGCAATGTGAGAGCAGTGTGCTTAGTTCTTGCAATTCATCGGTTGTTAGATCCATATAATTAGAAACGTGGCGCAAGGGGGATAAAACAACCATTCCGGGGTAGGCAATCTCAAAATCTTGGCTTAAATCCCATAATTTTGATTGGTAAATCCGCCCGTCTTTAAATTTGCTGTTATTCGTCACGATGCATCCGGCGCAGGGCGTGTCTATCTCTTCATTAAATATGGTGGTCAATTTCATGTGGTGTTTCCTTTATGATGTTTTAAGGAAGTATAGAGATGGAAAGTTAAGATAAAGTTATCCATAACCGCGCAGAGCCTTCTTTAGCTCAAGTGCGGGTTAAAGGGTAACTTTTCTGCTTATAAATTGATTTTTTCGCTTTTATATTTAAATCCGTATGCTAGACTCGCCTGAGTTTATGTAATTTTATGAGGTATAAAATGGTTAGAAAAACTTTGATTGCCGGTAACTGGAAGATGAACGGTCTTTTGGATGATGGCATAGCTCTGGCAAAAGGTGTCGGTGCGGAATTTAAAAAAACTGGTCGCAGAGATTGCGAAGTTTTGGTTTGCCCGCCGTTTACGCTTTTGACTTCTGTTAAAAAAGCAATTAAAGGCACACGTGTGCAACTCGGTGCACAAGATTGTCATTTTGAGAGCAAGGGCGCTCATACCGGTGATGTCAGTCCGGTGATGCTTAAAGATTTAGGGTGCCAATATGTGATTGTCGGACACTCGGAACGCAGAACCAACCACGGCGAATCGAACGAGCTTATTTCTAAGAAGGCCGCGGCGGCAATTGAAGCAGGGCTTAAGGTGATTATTTGTATCGGCGAAACCGAACAAGAACGCGATGCCGGTAAAACCATTGATGTTTGCACTAAACAAATTATGGGCTCGGTTCCTCAAAACGCAACCGATAAAAATACCGTAATTGCATACGAACCGGTTTGGGCTATCGGCACAGGTAAAACCCCGACAACCAAAGATGTGGAAGATGTGCATGCGGCTATTCGTAAAGTTTTGGCTAAGAAGTGCGGCAGAGCCGTTGCTAACAAAATGCGTATTCTTTACGGTGGCAGTATGAAACCGACCAATGCTAAAGAATTGTTGGCTTTACCTGATGTTGACGGTGGCTTAATCGGCGGTGCCAGCCTTAAAGTGGCAGATTTTGCGGCAATTATTGAAGCAAGTAAATAAACTAATAAATAAAGGAAGAAAAATATGGGATCAGTATTGTTTGTTATTCATTTGATGGTTGCCATTTTGTTGGTGGTGCTCATCTTGATGCAGAGAAATTCGGGAAATGCGTTGTCAGGTCTTGGTGGCGGTAACGGTGCAGACAGCTTTCTTTCTGCACGCGGTAAGGGTAACTTGTTAACCCGCACAACGGCGATTTTGGCAACGATTTTCTTTATTACCTCAATGTCTTTGGCTCTTTATTATAAGGGTGAGACACGTAAGGCCGAATCGATTACCGATGTGGCTCCGTTAACACAAACCGCACCTACGGTTCCGACGGTTCCTGATGCAACGGCAGAAGTGCCGGCGACACCTGCAGAACCGGCAGCTCCGGTAGCAGAAGTTCCGGCGGCAGCTCCGGTAGCAGAGGCACCTGTGGCTGAGGTTCCGGCAGCAGAAGCTCCGGCAGCTCCGGAAGTGCCAGCGGCACCTGCACAACCGGCGGCAGCGGAATAAGGCGATGAGAAAGAGTTATTAAAATAAAAGGCACCTTAATCAAGGAGGTGCCTTTTTCACTTTGAAACATGAGAAAAAGGAATAAAAAATGTCTGAACTAAATCCAAAAACAAAATTTATTTTTATTACCGGCGGTGTGGTTTCTTCACTTGGAAAAGGGCTTGCCTCGGCATCTCTTGCCTCTATCTTGCAATGCAGAGGTTTTAAGGTGCGGTTAAGAAAGTCTGATCCTTATTTGAACGTTGATCCGGGAACAATGAGTCCGTTTCAACACGGTGAAGTGTTTGTGACCGATGACGGCACCGAAGCGGATTTGGATTTGGGACACTATGAACGTTTTTCGGGCGTGGCGGCAACCAAAAGCGACAGTACCACAACCGGTAAAATCTATCAAAGAGTGATTGATAAAGAACGTCACGGGGACTATTTGGGCGCAACAATTCAGGTTATTCCGCATGTGACAAATGAAATTAAGAACTTTTTGACCAGCGATTTGACTGATGAAGATTTTGTGCTTTGCGAAATCGGCGGAACGGTTGGTGATATTGAAGGTCAGCCGTATTTGGAAGCCGTGCGTCAGTTGGCATACGAGTTGGGACGTGAGCGCACGATGTTCTTGCATTTGACATTGCTACCGTATATTCCGGCAGCCGGTGAGCTCAAAACCAAGCCGACACAACATTCGGTTAAAAAGTTGCAAGAATATGGTATTCAGCCGGATATGTTGCTTTGTCGTTCGCAAATGCCGATACCGGAGAATGAGCGTAAGAAAATCGCGTTGTTCTGTAATATTAAAGAAGAAAATGTGATTGCCGCGTTGGATGTCAGCAACATTTATCAAGTGCCGTTGGCTTATTCACATGAAGGTATGGATAAAGCGGTTTGTCGCTACTTTAATCTGCCTTGCCCGGAAGCTGATTTGAGCAAGTGGGAAAAGATTGTGGAAACCCTGAAAGCGCCGGAAGGCGAGGTGAGAATCGCCGTGGTCGGTAAATATGTGAAGTTATTGGAGGCCTATAAATCTTTGGGTGAAGCATTAACACACGGCGGTATTGCCAATAAATATAAGGTCAAAATCAAATGGATTGATGCGGAAATTTTGGAAACGGAAAGCCCTGATGAGTGGCTCTCGGATGTGAGCGGTATTTTGGTGCCGGGCGGTTTCGGGTTGCGCGGAACGGCAGGTAAGATTGCGGCGGTTAAATATGCACGTGAACACAAGATTCCGTTCTTTGGTATCTGTTTTGGTATGCAGATGGCGGTGATTGAAACCATGCGTAATGTCTTGGGAATTAAAAACGCCAACACTACCGAATTGGATGAAAATTGCGAGCCGGTTATCGGGTTGATGACCGAGTGGGATAAAGACGGAGCTAAGCAAATCCGCCACAAAGACGGCGATTTGGGCGGCACAATGCGCTTGGGGGCTTATGAGGCTGTGTTAAAAGAAGGCTCTAAAGTTGCTTCTATTTACGGCTCAACCGAAATTTCGGAGCGTCACCGTCATCGCTATGAGGTTAATATCAAATATAAGAGCCAGTTGGCACAGGGGGGAATGCTTATTACCGGAACGTCTCCTGACGGTAAGTTGCCGGAGATTGTGGAACGTCCTGACCATCCGTGGTTTATCGGTGTGCAATTCCACCCTGAACTTAAGTCTAAACCGTTTGCACCGCACCCGTTGTTTGTGGCATTTGTGGAAGCGGCTATTAAACAAAGCAGACTGGTTTAAGGTTTTTGTTGCAAAATTTCTTTGTGAGGTTTAAAGTCTTAACAAAGGTTATTTTTAGGAGTTTTAAATGGTAAAAAGAGTGAGCAGTGATGCAAGAGCAAACTCAGCGGCAACCGTAAAAGCTGCCGCACGCGCAAAGGCCAAAATTGTTGCGCAAAATGAAGGTGGTCGGCACGCTAATAACGGATTATCGGAAAAAGTTACGTTTAAGCAGCTTATTGTCGGTGTGGTGATTTTGTGCTGTGCATTTCTACTGTTGGTGGCAAGTGTGGCAGATATTAAAGGGTTGTTAGGTTTTACGCCTACTCATTATGAGCCGTTCTTACCCCAAAATGTTCTTGTTGTGTTTGAGGCAACAAGCAAAAAGCCGGTTGACTATGAAATCTACTATACAGTTGAGCGTGAAACTTGGTATAATGAAGATAATAAGGTTACGGTTAAAGGTAAAACCGGTGCGCATCAATATGTGGCAACTTTGCCGGTGGAGAGAATCTATAATATAAGAATTGATTTTGGTGAAAATCCGGGAGCAATATTGGTAACAGATATACGTTTGATGGGAACTCAGGCGGCGCTGTTGGACAACTTTGAAAATTATAACTACAATCAGATTGAAAAGCACCACATTACGCCAAAGGGGCAGCTCTTCTTTATTTCTGAAGAAAAAGATCCGTATATGATTTATAATAGTGATTTATAAGAGTTGTTTTGATTGACTTTTATCAAAGAACGTCGGATATTCGGCGTTCTTTTTTAAAGTTGACTCTTATATTTTTTTTCGTATGATGACACATATTTGTTATCATTAGGTTTAATTAAATACGTATCGTTATGGTAAAATTTAGGGGTGTCGGATATTTTCTCAAAAAGTGGAAAACCGGCAAGTTTTGGGCAAAGGCAGGCATGAATGTTCTGCTCGCGCTAATTGTTTGTATCAGTGCGGCGTTATGTGTGGAAAGCTTTTATTTTAACAGTCTGTTGGGCGGGTATCAGCTTTCAGCGCGTGTCGGGTTTGAAGTATTGGCTTTCTTGGCGATAACGCTTTATGCCGAGTTTGTGTATGAAGTTGTGTTTAACAAGTTGTCACTTTGGGCAGGTGTCGGCACAATGTATATGCTTGGCATATTCTTACTTTTTATGGTGTTGGGACTGATTACATTTATTGTGACCTTGTGGATTTGCGTGGTACAGTGGTGGACAAACGGTTTGTTCAGTATTAGCTTTTTTCCGGTTTTGTGGGCTGTGGCACTGTTTTGGATATATATTATCCGCAGAATTGTATCGGCATAGCTAAAGACTGTAAGTTTTTAAGGAGAGGGAGGGAACTTCCTCTCTTTTTTGTTAACCGCTTCTTAATAAAAGAGATGTTGACTTTTGCTAAATTTGTATTATAAACTATACTACATGTTTAATTTTTGAGGTAAAAAATAATAGACGCTTATGAGTCCCGTTTATACTTATGTAATCAATTTACTGTTGGTTTTATTTCTTGTTTTTTGTAATGCTTTTTTTGTTATATCCGAGTTTGCGATTGTAAAAATCCGCCGCACCAAGTTAGAAGAATTGGCGCACGCAGGCAATAAACGTGCCAAAATCGCTTTGACTATCAGCGAACAGTTGAATACCTATTTGAGTGCGACACAGCTTGGTATTACATTGGCTTCCTTAGGTTTAGGTTGGCTCGGCGAGCCGGCGGTATCACGCTTATTGGAAAACCTGTTTGACGGTCTTTTAGAAAATAATCCGGTATTGTTGCACTCTATCTCGTTTGGTATTGCGTTTACGTTTATTACCTTATTGCATGTGGTGCTTGGCGAATTGGTGCCAAAGTCTATGGCTATTCAAAATACCGAAAAATATGTGCTCTTGATTGCTATACCGCTTTATACGTTTAATAAAATCTGCACGCCGATTATTTGGTGTTTTGACCATGTGTCAATCTGGATTTTGAAGTTGATGCATATTCAAAAAGCCGATGAAAATGAAGATGCACACTCCGAAGAAGAGATTAAACTTATTATCGATGCATCGCAAAAAGGCGGGGTGATTGATGATACCGAAAGCGAAATTATCCAAAATGCAATTTGTTTTTCGGAGATTTTTGCTCATGAAATTATGATTCCGCGTCAGGATATGGTTTGTATCTATCAGGATAGCAGTTATGATGAAGTAATGGAATTGGTCAAAGAAAATAAGCATACGCGTTTTCCGCTTTGTGCCGGTGATAAAGACCAAATCTTGGGTATGATTCATATTCGTGATTTGTTGGAGATGAAGGACGATACTTCTCATAAAGATATTTTGCATAAGATTGTTCGGAAAATCCTGTTTGTGCCGGAGAATAAATCTATTTCGGAAATCTTGCACGAAATGATGAAAAAGCGTATTCACCTGGCGATTGTGGTGGATGAATACGGTGGGACTGCCGGACTTCTCTCTATGGAAGATATTTTGGAGGAACTGGTGGGCGATATTCGTGACGAGCATGATGATGCAACCGAAGAGCCGGTCAAGAAAATTAACGAAAAAGTTTGTGAGTTTGACGGGGTTTATTTGGTTGAAGATGCGTGTGAAGTGCTTGATATTCCATATATTGAGCATGAAGAGACCACAATGGGCGGATATGTGTTTAATTTACTCGGTCGTGAGCCGGTGGTTGGTGACAAAGCCGAAGATGAGTATTGTGTGTTTGAGGTTACAGAGATTGACAATATGCGCATTACGAAGGTGAAAGTTACCTTAAAAGAACGTCCAGCCTCTGATACAGAGGAGGGGGCTTGATAAAGCACGGTCATGATTGCAGATTAGCTCCCTTATGTACTGCTTGTGTACACCGCGGTCGCTAATCTGCTTCCAGCACCGCACTTTCTCAAGCCCATTGCAAAAATCGTTCTTCTCAGGACGATTTTTCAGTTTAAATATGGGGCTTGATAAAGCATGGTTATGATTGCAAATTTTCCGCTTAAAATCTGTCGGGAGGTGGACAAAGAAAGTGAAGAAATCTGAAATTTGTTTTATCCCCTCCATTGTCAGCTGTTGCTGACGTTTCCCCCCCTCAAGGGGGAAATGACTAATGTGTAAATAATATTTTTCTTTTATTTGGGGGATAGGTGGCGCTTGAGGCTTGAAAGTGGCGTGCAGTTGTTTTATGCTTTGTTTTGTTTTATGTTTCATTAAACTTATTTTTGGAGGTCATGATGAAAAAATTATATTTAGCTCTTTTGGCAACATTGGTTGCTGCAAACGCCAATGCTTTTGATTTAACCGCTGCGGCTAATCAGGTATCTCAATCTGCTGATACGGCAACGGCTCAAGTTGAAGCTGCTAAAGCTGCTCCGGCTAAAGCTGAAGCTGATGCTAAAGCTGCGGTTGAGGCTAAAAAGGCAGAATTAGATGCCGCTGTTGAAGCAAAGAAGGCTGAAGCAGCCGCTAAAAAGGCTGAAGATGATGCAAAGGCCGCTGAGCAAAAGAAGGCGGTTGATGACGCAAAGAACAGCTTGAACAATCTTAAGAATGCTTTTAGTAAATAGTTTGGGATTGTTGTGCGGTTATTGAAATCGCTTGCAATGATGTCGGATGTTTTATAAAGGGCGCAGAAATGCGCTCTTTTTTGTTTGCGGTATAAAAGTTATCCATAAGGTTTGTGCGTCCTCTCACGCAAATAAACCTTGTGGGTAACTTTTTTAAGGGATAATGTAAAGAAATGCCGCGCAAAAATTTTTTGCAAACAAAAAATTTTATAGCTTATAGCGCGGCATGAACAGCCTGTCGGCTGTGTGCTACGCGCACAGCGGCACTACCCGTGCAGGGGCAGGACTTGTCCTGCACCTTTTCTTGGGGATAAGGTTTAAAAATCCATCAAAATACTTGAAAATTAAACTTTAAAGCGGCAAATATTAGGTATTGATATATGTTCACTAAGAAAGGAATTAATTATGCCTAAAATTGCTGTTGCCGGGGTGAAGGAAAGTCTTGGTCATGAGTTTTTAACAATGCTTGCAGAAAGCGGAATTTCTGCTTCCGATGTTATCGCACTTGAAGCTAAAGCGCCGTTGGGAACGCTTGTTTCTTATGGTGAAGATGATGAATTGGATGTTTTGGCATTGGAAAATTACGAATATAAAAATGTGGACGTTTTGGTTTTTGCCGGCACCAAAGAACAGGGTAAACGCTATATTAAAAAGGCAGTTAGTGCAGGGGTTAGAGTTATTGATTTATCAGGCGCAACTTTTACCGACAGTTCTGCACCGCTTGTTATCCAAGAGCTTAACGGTGATGTATTAAAAGATAATCCGCAGGTTATCGGGGTGCCGTCGGCTCAAGTTTATCAAACCTTATTACCGCTTAGTGAAGTGATTAAAAAACATCAGCTTAAACGATTGGTGATTACCTTTTTCTGCTCGACATCATATTATGGGCATGAAGCTATGGATGAGCTGTTTTCGCAAACAAGAAAAATCTACTCCAATGAATCTTTGGCAGATGATGAGAGCGTGTTCAAAAAGCAGGTGGCGTTTAATGTGTTGCCGCAGGTGGGCGAATTTATCGGCGATGAAACTTCGCTTGAGTGGGAGATAAACGCGGAGATTAAAAAGCTGTTGCCAAGTGAGATTAAAGTGCATGCCAACTGCGCTTTTGTGCCGACGTTTATCGGTGATGCGGCGTTTGTTAATGCGGAATTTGCTGATGAGGTTGATGCTGATGAAGTAAGAAACCAAATTAAGAGCGTTAAAAACGTGGTGGTGTTTGATAAGACCGTTGACGGTGGCTATGTGAGTGTGGATGATGTGCAAGGTGAGGACAGCATCTATATCTCACGCGTAAGGCAAGATGTATCGGTTGAAAACGGTATCAGTTTTTGGACAGTGGCAGATAACTTAAGGGCAGGGTCCGCGCGGGCAGCGTTTACCGTTTTGGGGCATTTTATGGTTAAACACTAAAGTACCGAGCTATAAAGGAAGATATGATGAAAAAGGCACTAAAGATTTTACTTATCGCAATTGCGTTATTGGCATTCGGGGTTGATGCAGGCTATTCAGCGACGGTCAAACCGGCGGTTAAACCGGCACAGGTGGTGACAAAGGCTTCGGCTCAATCTAAAGCAGAGCCGGAAGTTGAAGCTGAGGAAAATGCCAATGAGTTTGATTTGAAACAAATCAGTGCCAAAGTTATTTCTATTGAAAAAAACATTGCTGAGGATAACGTTGAAGGTTTGTCGTTTGATGATGTTATGGATTATCTGAGCAATGCAATTATCTGGTTAGAGGAAGAAGTTCGTAAGCTTGAGAAGGAAACTGCTTATGCGCAGGAAGCTTTGAACGCTTTTGCAGAGGTGCCGGCAGAAGGTGAAGAAGATGAATCTATTGCCGAAATGCGTGAGAAATATAATACAGCGTTTAATCTTTCTAAGAACAAATTAACGGAAGCCAGATTGGTATTGACGGAGACACGGCATGTGAAGTCTTTGGCTGATGAAACGCATAAGCGTATGAGTATCGGTAAGTTAATCGGTGAGAAAAATATGATTATCGCGCCGAGAACCTTTTTCTTAGCGACGCGCGATGCGGCAGTATTCTTTTGGCAATTGACAATTTCACCGGTGCAATGGTTTAAGAACTTGAGCGACGAGGGAAGAGCGGAATTTTTCAGTCGGATTTGGTATGTATTGTTGGTCTTTGGCGTGGCGTTGACATTTGGTTTGTGGCTCAGGCTCTACATTATGCGGCGTTGGGGGTATGCGCGCACGGTTGACCAACCGCGTTACGGGCAAAAAGTTTCCGTGGCGATTATTACGGCGCTGGCGTATGGCGTTATTCCGTCGCTTCTTCTCGGCGGGTGTTTGGTTTGGGAAATTGCTAATCAGGAGCTTTCAAACAGTCTGTTTGGTGTGATGTTATGGCATTTGTTATTTACGTCGTTGTGGGTGACACTTTCTATGGCGGCAACGCGTGTGGTATTGGCGCCGTGGCATGGTAAATGGCGGTTGTTTAATATTACCGATATGCGTGCTAATCGCGTGTTTAAGGCTATTTCCGGTGCGCTTATTTTATTGGGCATTGTGGCGTTTTTTGCGCATGTGGCAATGGCTGAAGAGTATTTTGTAGCAAGTGATGCGTTAAAACTGTTTTTTAATGTCTGCGATGACATTGTAAAGGCGTTTAGTATTATTTGGATAACGGCAAGTATATTCGGTGAAATCAGAGAAAATTTGCCGGACGAAGATGATTTGAACGAAGAACAGCTTGAAGGGGTTAGTCGCGGGGCAAAAGTTATTCTTTTGATTTCTTTATTTGCGTTGGTAACATTGAGTGTATCTCTATTAGGCTATCCGGATTTGGCAACTGATGTGTTTAATAAATTTTTGGTCAGTGTGTTCTTGTTAGGTATTTTTTCCGTTGTCCGGATGTTTATTTATGATGTGTTACGGCGCAGTGTGGTCTTTTGTTTCTCAACCTTTAGATTACGGCGCAAATTGCTGTCTAAAGCTGATTTTCTGATGAGTTTACTCGTTACACCGGTTTTGGCACTGTGTTTGCTTTATTTATTGTTGTTGTTATGGGGTGTGCCGTCGAGTTCTATGCTCTATGCGATTAAAAAGCTTGTTTTCGGCTTTAAGGTAGGCGGTATAGAAATTTCGTTGATTGCGATTATTACCGGTTTGTTGACATTTATCATCTCAATCAGTGTGGTGAGGATGTTGAAAAATCGGCTTTCCAACAATTTGTTGACGCGCATCAATATGGACGAAGGGATAAAGCACTCGTTGGTTTCCGGTGTGTCGTTTATCGGCTTTATCATATCGGCGATTTTAGCGATTGTGGCGATGGGGGTTGACCTCTCTAACCTTGCGTTTATCGCCGGTGCTCTTTCCGTTGGTATCGGTTTCGGTTTACAGGATGTGATTAAGAACTTGGTATCCGGTATTATCATTTTATTTGAGCGGCCGTTCAAAGTCGGTGACTGGGTGATTTTAGGTGGTGAAGAAGGGAAGATTAAGCAAATCAATATCCGTTCTACCGAGCTTGAAACATGGACCAGACGCAGTGTGATTATCCCGAATGCAACGTTGATTTCCTCATCGCTCGTGAACTTGACGCACGGGGATAACTGGCAACGGCAGAGCATTATTGTCGGGGTATCTTATGACTCGGATGTGGAATTGGTGACGAAGTTGTTGATAGAGTGTGCTAAAGGGCATCGGCGTGTGGCAAAAGTGCCGGCACCGGTTGTTGTGTTTAAGGACTTTGGTGCGTCTTCGCTTGATTTTGAGTTGCGTTTTTATGTGCCGGATGTCAGAACCGACTTTATTGTTAGCAGTGATTTAAGGTATTCTATCTTAAAGACGTTCCGCGAGAATGGTATTGAGATTGCGTATCCGCAGATAGTTGTTCATCCCGGCAATTAAGGGAAAATTTTGTGATATGACTCGCGGATGGATGCCCCACTTCGTCGCGTCACATACTTCTATGTATGCTCGTGCTCCTTGAGGGACATCCACGGTCCTCTCGCAAAATTTTCTCCTTAATTCTGTCGGGAGGTGAGTCACGTTGAGCTTTTATTCACTCAGAATTTTCCACCTTAAAAGTGTTGAGGAGGGGATATGGA
>CACWQT010000011.1:41149-96180 GCA_902763185.1 uncultured Rhodospirillales bacterium
GGGAGGTGAGTCACGTTGAGCTTTTATTCACTCAGAATTTTCCACCTTAAAAGTGTTGAGGAGGGGATATGGACATCCACGGTTATTCCGCAAAATTTTTCGCCTTAAAGTGCGCGGCGCACCTGCATAATTTAATTGTTGTGTTATTCTCATTACGTCATCCCTCCGAGCGATAAGCGAGGATGAGGAATATTCTGAATAATTAATTTGAAGACCCCTGATTTCGCTCCTTTTAGTTGCTCAAGGGGTGACGGTTTATGACACTGCATCTGCATGATTTGATTCTATCGGGAGGTGGGGAAAAGTTATCCATATGCGAGCGCGCATTTGCACGCTGGCGAGCTTGTGGGTAACTTTGGGGGATAAGAGAATAATTAAGGTGCACATAAAAATTAAGGACAGGCTTTCACCCGTCCTTAATTTTTTATTTTGTGGTTGCACGCCTAAGCGGCTTTTTCGTCGAAGTTATACAACTCTTCAACAGTTACTTTCTTTTCGGTCTTTTCAACCTGATTTAACACATGATCCATAACCTTTTCTTCATAAACCTGTGTTCTCAAGTTCTCAACTGCTTTCTTGTTCTTGATATAAAAATCAAAAATAGCCTTGGCTTGCATCGGATACTTTTGTGCTTCGTTCATAATCGCTTGATTGATGTCTTCTTGAGTTACTTCAATCTTGGCATCTTTTCCGACTTCGGCTAACAACAAACCTAACTTAACGCGACGAACGGCAATCTCTTTGTATTCTTTCAACAAATCTGATTCTTTCTTTTTCTTCTCGTCTTCGTCTAATTGGTTATTCTTTTTGGCGGCCTCATATTGCTTAACAATTGAGTCATATTCCATATCAACCAATTTCTCCGGAACGTCAAACTTATAAGCCTTGTCTAAAGCGTCTAACAAGGCGCGTTTCATCTTCATCTTAGAAGCGTTCTCATAATCTTTGGCAATATGGTTCTTCACGTCTTCTTTTAGTTTATCTAAGCTTTCGGCGCCCATTGATTTAGCAAATTCGTCGTTAATCTCAGCTTTTTTAACTTCACGAATTTCTTTAATGGTTGTGACAAACAATGCTTCTTTGCCGGCTAAGTCTTTAGCGTGATATTCCTTTGGGAAGGTTGCTTTAACATCAACAACATCACCAACTTTTTTACCAATCAATTGGTCTTCATAACCGGGGATAAAGGAATTGGAACCAAGCTCTAACGGATAGGCTTCGCCTTTGCCGCCTTGGAACTCAACACCGTCAATAGAGCCAACAAAGTCAATGACGGCAATGTCGCCCTTCTTGGTTTCTCTGTTTTCTTCAACCTTAACCGAATCGCGACGACTTTCTGCCATGTAATTCAAAGCTTTGGTGACTTCTTCTTCTGGAACATCGGCGATTATCTTCTCAATCTTTATCTTAGAAAAGTCTTGCAACTTAATCTCGGGCATAATGTCCATCTTAACGCTGAACTCAATGTCTTTGCCTTCTTCAAACTTCTCAATCTGTACGTCAGGTGTGAATACCGGACGGAGGTCTTTTTCTTTTAATACCTCATTAACGCCGTCGCGAAGCATATCATCCAAAGCCTCGGACGTGGCGTTTGCTTTATATTTCTTTTCAACCATGGCAAACGGCACTTTACCGGCTCTGAAACCGGCCATGCTGACGGTTTGGGCAATTTGATGTAACTTCTTTTCAACCATCTCGGCAAAGTCTTTGGCACTGACGGTGACATTATACTCACGGGTTAATTTTTCTGATTTTGTTTCTTTAATTTTCATTTGCTCAATCTCTTCTTTAAAAATCCACCTTAAAAAAGATGGTGCGGATAAAGAGACTCGAACTCTTACACCTTGCGGCACCAGATCCTAAGTCTGGCGTGTCTACCAATTTCACCATATCCGCGGTTAAAAACAGTTTTTCCGAAGTATATACAACATTTTTATAGAATCAAGAAAAAAATGAGGGAAAGAATTTTATTTACATAATTTGTGACATTTTTTTATATATGCTTTTTGAGCTTTTAATGTGTTTTTTATGTAATTAAATTTTTTATCATATTTGGCTCGTTTCTTTTTATTTCCGAATTTCATTTTTATTTTATAGATAATTTTTTGCAAGTTTAATTTCCAGTGGTGTGAGGATATGTAATTGATTGCGTAAATGTTCGCTTTTTGTTGTTCTTGTATCATTGCAGACAATAATAGCTCATAAACTGAGGTATTTCTTGCATATTGCCACCATATATCTGCTAGTGTTACAGACGGGTCTTTCCATGGTTTTATTGCGCCTGCGTAATGGATAATATAAGGATTCTCGTAAGCGGAAAAATATTGATTATAGCTATCAACATTTAATTGCTTATCTAAATCTTTTATGTAATAAGGAAGTTGCCATAAGACATTCCATTTCATGTCTAATGGTTGATAATTGCCATCAAAAACAGCATTTAAAACGCATTGATCTACATACCAAGGATCTCTTATTTCTGCCAATTTTTTTAAGCAAACATCTGTAAAATTCATTTTTTGCAGTTTTTTGATGTCAAGCAGTAAAACACCTGCCTGAAAATAGCTTTTAGGATTATTCATTGATAATTTATGCGTTAAATAATCTGTTGTTTTTCCTTTGGCAACGCTATCAATCATTAAACAACGGTGCATTTCAATGTCCGGCGCGGCAGCTAAAGCAAAATCTTGTAAATCTGTTTTATATAATTCTGCAAGATTATGATGGACAATCAAATCACAGTCAAGATAGAGAATTTTAGCAAAATTCTTAAATATCTGAGGAATGAAAAGTCTAAAATAACTTGCGATTGTAAAATGAGCATTTAGTGAAAATATTGATGTATCTAAGTCATCCAAATATGCTTTAATATTTGTAAAATGAATAGAAAAATTTTTCTCTTGTGTAAATAAAATACGTTTTTTATTTGTTTCTTCAAGTCCTCCGTCAAGAATAAAAATCTCATATTTGTCATCTAAAGCACGGTTAGCTTTAATAGAGGCGATTGTTATGCCTAAATATGGCGCATAATTATTATCTGCCGATAAACAAACGGTGATAGCCTCTTTATCAAATTGGGGGAAAATTTCTTTTTTGATAGTTTTTTCAATGTATAAATGTTGACATTTTTTGACTTTACAGCATTTTTCTTTTTCGGTAAAGAATATCCCAGACAATCGCTCTGCTATGAATCCCGGCATCCGTTGGTTATAGTAGCTTAGGTTTTGATAATTTGTATTTTTATGAACTGTAAAAATGACATCAAAGAGAAACTGGCAGTATTCAAAGAAAAGTTCTTTTTTCATAATAAACATGTTATAAAGATAAGAGCTTTTACCTTGCAAATATTGATTTGCGGTATGTTTATACGCGCTATCAAGCATTGAGACAGCTTGTTCTAAGCTATCAGTATGATGACTATTCAGAAATTGTGCTTCAACTGATTTATCTTTATATAATGTTTCTTGAGGGGCAGTGATGTCATACAAGAAAGCATTGTTAATATCTTCTTGTTTGAATAAGCGACGGTAGTGTGCTAATCCAATATAATCTGGATTACCTAATTTATCATAATTTTTCCAAGCCCAATAAATGGCTGTTAATTCGCAGAAATGCCGATTTAATTCTGAAATATTATCACCGGTATCATCGCCAATCATGTTATCTACCATCCATTGGTAATCATCCTTGCTCATTTTTCCGTCTTTTGAAGCAAGAGTAGCTAAACTTCGTCCCAGATGAATGGGGACATATATATCATCTTTGTATAGTTTGGCAGGCTTATGATAACCGACTAAAATTTTTAGAGTAGGCTGTTTAGTCATTGTTGTATAATCTCCTTAAATAAATCTAATGCTCTTTTAATGGCTTTATCCATATCGTAGTATTTATAATCTCCCAAGCGGCCGAGAAAATAGGTGTTTTTTAATTCTTTTGCCTCATTTAAATACTTTTGATATAATGCCTCATTTGACGGGCTGGGAATTGGATAATACCTTTCATTTTTGCCTAGGATAAAATCTTCCGAATACTCCTTGGCAATAACTGTTTTATCAGAGGTATCCCGCAAGTAGTATTTATACTCGTGAATGCGCGTAAAGTCGTAATTACACGGGTAATTTACCACCGAATTGCTTTGATAATAGGGCATATTCAATTCTTCTAATTTAAAATGGACACTACGATAAGGTAATTTACCATGTTTGTAATTAAAAAATTCATCTATTGAACCGGTGTAAAATAATCGGTCATAGGTTTCCTTACAATCAGTAAATTTCGTATTCAATTGCACCTCAATGTTTGGGTGATTCAAAATGCGTTTAATTGTTTCTGTGTATCCGTTAAGAGGAATACCTTGATATTTATCCTGAAAATAGCGCGTGTCACAACTGATATATACCGGAACGCGAGCCGTTACGGCGCCGTCTATGCTATCCGGTGAAACACCCCATTGTTTTGATGTATAGTGCAAAAATACTTTTTCATAAACATAATCTGCCAAAAATTGTAAATCAGGGTCTTTTTGTTTGGTGAACTCCAGTATCGGAACTTTGCTGTTATACTTAAATTGAGTTAAAAGTTTTGTTTCCAGTTTTTGTGCAAGACTATGCGGAAAAACGTCATATAAAGTTCTCAAATTGAAAGGAATAGTTGTTTCTATACCATCAATTACGGCTATCACATGGTGCATATATGTATTAAACGAAGTAAATCGGTTTAGGAATGTCCACACATCTTCAAAATTGGTATGGAAGATATGTGAGCCGTATTTGTGTATCATAATATCGTTTTTGTCGCGATAGTCATAGGCGTTACCGGCAATATGATCTTTAGAATCAATAACGATAACTTTTTCATTTAATTCTTCGGCAATTTTTCTTGCTATTGTGGCGCCTGAAAAGCCGGCACCGACTATGAGGTTAGTTTTCATGTTTCAGCTCCTTCCTATATACGGGGAGTTTGCAGATTTTGATATATAACTTGCCTGAGTTTGTGATTTTCTTTTGGAACAAAAAGTGCTTGATTTTTTCTATATCAGCAGGCATGATGAGGGGAAATAAAGCGGAAAAAGTTTTTTTATAGTAGTGGCATATATCATTATACGCTTGAAGATGTTTGTTCTTTATTTGATTCAAAATGACTCGTGGGCTGTTTATACAGGCGTCTTTTTCGGTGAAAATCTTTCTTTTAATTAGGACATCGCCCATATCAAATAGATCAAACGTTCTTAGCATCGGATCACAGTCATTTGATGCTTTAATAAAGGCATCAGGCTTAAAGCCATTTTCTTCTAAGACAGAGGTCAATTTTAATTCATAATTTTTGATAACATCTTTTACGGAAACTTGCTTGGTTATGCTATTGATAAAGTCCGCAAATGCGGATGAGGTGAATACGGGGTTCTTAAATACTAAAAAGTAGCTTTGTAAATGGTGCACGAGAGCCTTCGACTCGGTTATGCCCCAAAAATCACAATTTGATTGTGCCATCTTTTCAAAAATCGGTAATAAACTATCAATACAAAAACAGCTGTCATTGGCAAAAATCAATTCGTCTGTGTGTTTTAGTATGCCGGAATTCTGGGCATATTGAAAGCCACGTTTATATGAGCCGAAATCATATTCTCCGTGTTTGTTAAATTCGGCATATTCAACCAAGCCCTGTAATTTATCTTGCTCTGTTTTTAAGGTGTGGTTGTCTGCAATAAATATGATTTTATCTGCAACTTCTTTTAAGTGGCGCAGATAATTTAAGACATAATCATGTATTATGGCGGATTTATCATAAAATGCAAAAATTACGGTTCTTGTCATTTGCTACATATCTCCTTCTTATACACGGGGAACTGTGACATAAAGGAACGTTAAAGTCAACCAGTTTTTTTGTTCAAAACGCAATTTGTGAAAAACTTAGTTATTATTTATTTTCAATATTTTACTCAATCACAATTTGAAAGTAAAAAACATCTTCCCCCTTGTGACAAAAACGTTGGTTTATGGCAGAGTGTATGGCATTGATGAAATTATGATAAACGGCAAGTTGCTGTGGTTGAATGGAACGGTATGATTGACTATTGTTTATTGAATTTTCGGGTGAGGGGGGATCACAGCGGTAAGCTGGTGGCGCTGGAAAAAGGTGAAGATTTTCCGTTTGAGATTAAGCGCGTCTATTATATTTGGGCGACAGATCGCGACATTATACGCGGCAAGCACGCACATAGGGCTTTGGAACAGGTGGTTATTTGCACATCCGGCTCGTGTGATTTTATTTTGGATAACGGGCGTGAGCGTGAGACTGTTCACTTAGATAATCCGGAGCAAGGGCTTTATATCCGCAACAATATTTGGCGTGAGTTTACTAATTTTTCCGATGACTGTGTGGTGATGGTGCTGGCAAGTGAGCATTATGATGAGAGCGATTATATCAGAGATTATGAGACGTTTTTGAAGGAAGTGGCAACAAAGGATTATTGTTAGTTTGAGACAGAAATGTTATGATTGACGCTATTTTATATACACCAAAATATCAGAAAGAATGGGATGCTTTTGTGCAATCTTCCAAAAATGGGATTTTTATGTTTGAGCGAGGATTTATGGACTATCATTCCGACCGCTTTAAGGACAATTCCTTAATGTTTTATAATGAAGATGAATTGATAGCGGTGTTGCCGGCCTCTTTGCACGGAGATGAATTGCGTTCCCATGGGGGATTGACATATGGCGGATTTATTACAAATGACAAGATGAAACAACATCACATGAATGATTGTTTTGAAGAATTAAAAGCGTATATGCGGGAAAATAATCTTTCAAAGCTCGTATATAAGCTCATTCCGCATATTTATCACAAGCAATCAGCAGAAGAGGATTTATATAGTCTTTATAAAACTGGAGCAAAACTCTTAAAAATCGAGCCTTCGACAACCGTTTTGTTGAAAAATCCGCTTAAGATGCCCAAAGGACGCAAGGCGCAGGTATCCAGAGCAAAAAGAGAAGGTGTTGAGATTAAAGAATCAGATGATTTTGAAAATTTTATAGAACTGGAAAATTCTATTTTATCTGAACACCACAACACAAAAGCTGTGCATACGGCTGAAGAATTAAGGCTTCTGAAGTCCAGATTCGATAACAAGATACAGCTTTGGATAGCAGAATATCAAGGTCAAATGATTGCGGGAACATTGTTGTTTGTATATGACGATGTTGTGCATACGCAATATATGGCGGCGAATGATACGGCACGCGAAATCGGAGCTTTGGATTTGTTGATTAAGACATTGATGGATCAATTCAGCGAAACAAAAACCTATTTTGACTTTGGGATTTCTTCGGAAGACATGGGAACATTCTTAAACGAAGGATTGATTGCCCAAAAAGAAGGCTTTGGCGGCAGAACAACAATCTATCAAACATGGGAGATAAATTTATGAAACGAGTGATAACATATGGGACATTTGATGTTTTGCATTATGGACATATTAATTTGCTTAAGAGAGCAAAAGCATTAGGCGATTATTTAATTGTTGTTTTATCATCAGATGAATTTAATGAGGTCAAACATAAAAAGTCATATTATACCTATGAGCAGAGAAAATGCATTCTTGAAGCATGTAGATATGTTGATTTGGTTATTCCAGAATATTCATGGGAGCAAAAAATTAGTGATGTATTGCAATATAAAGCAGATGTTTTTGTTATGGGGGATGACTGGAAAGGAAAATTTGATTTTCTTAAGGATTATTGCGAAGTAATCTATTTACCGAGAACACCGGATGTATGTTCTACGGAAACAAAAAAATATCTTAATGAAATAAAAGAGTAGGTGTTGTGGTGAGCAGAATTATTTTTTGTGTAAAAAAATTTTTGAAAAAAATTTTTCATCAATCAATAAATGTAGTGTTTGTTTGTCATAGACCTAATGTGTGGGGGTCGTTAAAAACTGTTTTTGAAGCATGTAATAATGATGAAAAATTTAATGTTACTATTATTGCTATTCCGAATAAAAAAGAATTGCCAGAAAAGGGGTTAAATCACGAAATATATGAAACAGAGGGGGCTGAGGAATTTTTTAAGAATTATCCATGTAAGGTTATAAACGGATATAACTATGAAACAAATGAATGGTTTAATTTACAAAAAATTAAGCCCGACTATGTGTTTGTTCAGCAACCCTATAATATAACTAGACCTAAGCTATATAAAAGCAAAGAAATTTCTAAATATTGTAAGTTATGTTATGTGCATTATGGTATGCTGATTTTTAATGGAGAAGTGCAAGAAAGCGTATATCCTCCAGATTTTTTTAAGAATGTAAGTTTTGTATTTTCGGAAAATCAAGAACAAAAAGATATTATGGAGCATTTAGCCAAAGCTATTCGTTCAAAATTGATTTGTAAGTTGACAGGTTATCCTCGATTTGATGGGTTAGAAAAACTAAAAGATATTGATTCAAATAATTGGAATCTGCCCAAAACTAATGGTGTTAAGCGTATTATTTGGACACCACGGTGGTGTACTAATGAAGGAAACTGCCATTTTTTTGATTACAAAGACAAACTTTTGGAATATGTGGAACAAAATTCTGATGTAGATTTTATATTTAGGCCACACCCTCAAGCTTTTTTGGAATGGAATGCAACAGGAGAGCTTCCTGAAAAAGAGGCTGATGAATATAGAAAACTTTATGAAAATTGTCCTAATGCTAAAATTGATATACAGAAAGAGTATTTGACTACGTTTTATTCATCTGATTTTCTGATTACGGATATTTCTAGTATCATAACTGAATATTTCTTGACAGGAAAACCTATTATTTATTGTCATAAAACCAATCACTTTAATCAACTAGGATCGAAAATATCTCAAGGTTTTTATTGGGTTCATGATTGGGCAGAACTGGAAAGAACAATTGATATGTTAAAACGCGGTGAAGATCCCTTATATGAAAAACGTCAGCAAATTATCAAAGATAACTTTTATATAAATCCTCAAGGTGCAGGCTATACAATTAAGGAAATTATTAAAGAGGATTTCTATGGTAAAAGTTAGTATTTGCATAACATATTACAATCAAATAGATTTTGTCAGGCAAAGTTTGGAAAGCGTTTTGGCAATAGGCTTTCCTTGCGATTTTGAAATTCTTTGCGGTGATGATGGTTCAACAGACGGAACTATTGATATTATAAAAGAATATGCAATAAAATATCCTGATAATATCAAATATTTTGTATCTGAAAGAACAGAAACCGCAAAATCCATAAATCGTGCATCCTTAAATCGTCTTAATTTGGCAAAAAATGCCACCGGTGATTACATAATGTTTCTTGACGGTGATGATTATTATTGTGATAAAACCTTTGTAAAAGAAGCATTGGATGTATTTGAAAACAACAAAGATGTTGAGGTTTGTGCATTTAATTTTGCTTATTTACATACTGATAATTCGCAAGAAATTTTTAAACAAAACATGAAAGAAGGGTTTATTGATGTAAAAGAATATATTTCAAAAGGTGCATATACACATTCGGGTGCATGTGTATTTAAAAATATTTTAGATAAAGAAAAACTGGAATTATTGTATAAAATTAATAATTTTGACGATAATGCAATAACAATATATTTTATGCAATTTGGAGATTTATATTATTTTGATAAACCTATTTATGTTTACAGACAATCAAATGACAGTTTGTGGAATGATGCAAACAAGACGGAACAATGTTTAATAAATGCTTTTGATTATCAGTTGATTTGCGCTTCTGCTCCAATTTTTTCTATACCTTTAGCAAAACGTCAATATTCAGCAGTTAAGTATGTTTATAGGAATAAAAATATGCTTTCGTCGTTGCTTGAAACGAAATATGAAGAGTATGTGGATTTAGCTAAAAAATATCATGATACTTTTATGTTATTACTTTTGCAATACAACAGTCTTGGTGGAATTGCTAAAATTAAAACATTTATGATGTGGATCCAATACAAAGGAAAGGTCAAATTGAATGATTAAATTTTTGGATTTAGGGAAGGTAAATAATCGGTTTAGAGCCGAGATGGATGCTAAAATTGCAAATATCCTTGACAAAGGGTGGTATTTGCAAGGGGAGGAAAATGAAAAGTTTAATGCTGATTTTGCTCAATACTGCGGGGTGAAGTATGCGCTTGGTGTTGCCAACGGTTTAGATGCGCTTCGCTTGATTATTAAGGCTTCGGGATTTGGAGCGGGTGATGAAATTATCGTGCCGGCAAATACTTATATTGCAACGGTTTTGGCGATTTCGGACAACGGGTGCACGCCGGTGTTGGTGGAGCCGGATATTAACACCTATAACATCAATCCGGATTTGATTGAGGCGGCGATTACCCCACGAACAAAAGCGATTATGGTGGTGCATCTTTATGGGCAAGCTGTGCAGATGGAAAAGATTTGGGCGATTGCAAAGAAATATAATCTTAAAGTGTTTGAGGACTGTGCGCAGGCGCATGGGGCATATTATCAAGGTAAACGCGTGGGAAATCTCTCTGATGCGGCGGCGTTTTCGTTTTATCCGGGGAAGAACTTAGGGGCGTTAGGCGATGCCGGTGCGGTGGTTTCTAATGATAAAGAATTGATTGATAAGGTCAAAGCGTTGGCAAACTATGGTTCGGACAGGAAATATCATCATATCTATCAAGGGCTTAACTCACGTTTGGATGAGATACAGGCGGCTGTTTTGGATGTGAAGTTGCCGCATTTGGATGCGGATAATGCAAGACGGCGCGAGATTGCAAAGTATTATCGGGAGCATATCACTAACCCGAAGATTATTTTGCCGAAGGTGTATGATGAGGCGGCGCATGTGTGGCATGTGTTTGCGGTGAGAACTCAGGAGCGCGACAGATTTCAGCAATATTTGACGGATAACGGTGTGCAGACGATTATTCATTACCCGACACCACCGCATAAGCAGGAAGCATATAAAGAGTGGAATAATCGCACATATCCGATTACCGAGGAAATTCATAAGACGATTATCTCGCTCCCGATGTCACCGGTGATGACTGATGAGGAAGTTAAAGAAGTGGTGGAGATTGTAAATGAGTGGAAATGAGGCTTTAGTATCGGTTTGCTGTTTGGGGTATAACCATGGCAAATTTATTGAAAAAAATGTGAGAAGTATCTGGAACCAGTCTTATAAAAATATTGAAATTATTGCTGTTAATGACGGGTCAACGGATAATTCGGCGGAGATTTTGGATAAATTGGCTGAACAAAGTCCTTTTCCTATGACGGTTATAAATCAAAGTAATACCGGTAATATCGGAAAAAATCTAAATCGCGCTATTGCAAAGGCGAAAGGTGCGTATTTGTCGATTATTGCAATGGATGATGAGCTTTATCCAGATGCTCTGGAGAGTAAGTTAGAGCGGATGGTTGCGAACCCGAATATTATATTTATCGCAAATTCTCAGATAACGGGAATTGATAATAATAATAATGTTTTGAATGATTATGTTCCTGTAATGCCGCTTGATGAAATTGAGAACCCAACCGCGCAGGATATTTTGGATTTGGAATATCGCAATTCTCATTCATTTTATGTTCAAGGAAGTTTGTTTCGGACGGATATCGTTAGAAAAGTTGGATGTTTTGATGAAGATATGATTGGTGATGATATTGTTCTCAGGTGCAAGTTATGCAACTTTATTTTGCAAAATCCGCAATTCTGTTTTGTGATAGATCATAAACCAGCTTGCTATTATAGAATTCATGAAAATAACATACATAAAAATTCCATCAGACAACTTAATTCGGTTGTTCAAGTGCTTAACCGTTTTTTTTCGGATAAGCCATATCCTAAAATAATTGATAAGTGGTATTATAGTGCATTGCGTCATTCTGATTTTAAGTCGGCTAAAAAATTATGGAATGAAAGGAATGTTTCAAGATATAAGTGGCGATTTAAGACTTTGAGACTTCTTTTTAAGAAGTATATTGAGGGATGATTGTAGAGGTTGTGAGTTTTTGTGCATAAACTAAAGCTTTTTAAGCGCTTCTTTATGCTTTATCAGAGGGCGTTTTTGTATATTAGTTATATGTTTATTTTTCTCCTATACACGGGGAGTTTGCAGATTTTGACCAGTTTGTGGTGGTGCTTGGTTATTTTTTCCTGATAAATGAAGTGAAAAATTGTGTTTATGAGGGCTTTTAACTGAATTTGCCAATCTACTTTGGCGGAAACGAGTTTGTAGCCTTGAACCACGATTATTGCGCCAAGCAAACGTTCAACGGCGTGAGCAAAGGTCTCTTCGGAAAAAGTTTGGTCGGATAGGGGAAAGTCTTGAAGTGTCAGTCTCTTTTTTAGCGGTTGCAATAAGGAGGCGCGGCAAATAAACATTGTGCCGGCAACAAATGGTGTTTTCTTGCAGGCGGAAAACCCCATCTCAGTTAAAATATGTTGCACGGTATTAAAAGAAATGACTGTCTTTTTGCTCTCTGGTGCAATAAGTATCGGCGCTCCCAGCATGCCGATATGCTCTTTTTGCAAGCAATTCAGGTTATAAGCAAAATTTTTCGGGGTGCCTATGAGACTCTTATACAGTATATCTCGCCATTGGCTACGGTTGAGTAATAAGCCTCTAAAGGTTAAGCCGTTACCGCGCTCGGCGGTTTTGTTTTTGGTGTGTAATTTTAAAATCAGGTCATATTTATCTAAATCGATATGGTGTAAAAAGTCTATAAACGGACCGACGTCATAACCGCGATTTTCCACCACCCATATTTTTGACGCCTTATGAAAGGTGGTGATTTTATCTCTAAGTTCTTGATTATCCTCAACCATTGTGACAAATAAATCGTAGGGGTAATCTCTGATATTTTTTAAGTATTCTTTGATTTCCTCCCACATATCAACATAGTAAATATGTAAGTGAACGGCAAGCGATAAATGTTTATTTGGAGAAATCTCAGGCATTTTTACAGGCTTTTACGTGTTATTAAAACAAAAGGATTGTGGCATAAATAAGCGCTAAAATCAACCGATTTTTTGGAATGGTATGAAAAGTTGTGTATAACATAAATACTCTTGCTTTTAATTACTTGGCTCACTTATGTTTGTTTGTAAAGGGAAAAGGCGCATAAAGGTAAGTTTGTCGTGTTTTAAGAACCGCTGTAAAAATCAATTTTTTTAATCGGTCAAAAGTGGTAAAATATTTCTCTTATTTAATTTTAATGGAGAGAAATATGTCTGTTATCGGGTATATCAGAGTAAGTTCTAATAAGCAGACGCTTGCTCATCAACGTTTTGAAATAGAAAATTTTGCAAAGAATGAAAAGATTAATATTGATTATTGGGTGGAAGAGAAAATATCCTCCCGACGTGCGCTCAAATATCGAAAATTGGGTGCGCTTTTGGAAGAGGTAAAAGACGGAGATGTATTGGTTGCCTGTGAGATTTCCAGACTTGGGCGGTCGCTTTTGGAAGTGATGCGGATTTTGGAAACGTGTTTGAATAAAAATTGCAAGGTGTGGACCTTAAAAGAAAACTATCGTCTGGGTAATGATATTCAAAGTAAAGTTTTGGCTTTTGCTTTCGGACTTGCCGCCGAAATTGAGCGGAAGTTGATTTCGGATCGCACGAAAGCCTCGCTTGCCAATCTTAAAGCGAGTGGAAAAAAATTAGGACGACCGCTTAATGCCGAATCGAAAAAGCTTAAATTGGCGCGTAATCAACAGCGGATTGAAAAAATGTTGGAAAAAGGTGTGTCGCAGACCGAAATTGCGCTTAAACTCGGTGTGCAGAGGAGCACGGTCAGGCGGTTTGTGAATAGAGTGCTGCGAGGCGGTTAATCTTCTTCGTCGGTTTCGGAGAAGATTTCGATTAAGCCCTTTTTATACATCCATAAATTGATGATGCCTAAGATGATGCTCAAAGAGCCGAAGACGTATAAGATGTAATACCAATTGAGTTCGCCCACTTTCATCAAGGTATCGGCGGCGTAAAGTTTGATGAAGACAATGGCCGTGGCGGTGATGATGCATGAAAGGATGTAGGCGGTTGTCCATACGCGCTTTAATATGAAATGGGGTAAGAGCCAGGCGGTTAGGGCGTATATAAAAAAGAGCGCGATAAAGAGATATGTTTCCATGGTGATATTCCTCCGATAGGGAGGGATATATGTGTTTTTGTGGGGATTTCAAGAGTGACTCTTTAGTTGAGATAATGCTATTGCTCGTAAATTACAATTTACATTAGTTGCCGATGATTAATTGGAAACTTATTTTGTCGCATATCTTAATTGATAGCGATAAATATTGTTTTCTTAACATTGGGAACAATTTGAATGTTATTAGCTTTAATCCTCGTATACGTATGGATAGTGGTTTGGCTATGCATAATAACAAAGATTGTTTTGGCGTGCGCCAGATTATCTTTTTTATTGTCTTTATGCTTCTTTGCGGGGATTTAATAAAATCAAATAGTCCAATTTTAGCTGAAAATAGCGGAGTCCATATTTGATGTGTTGAGTTTTCGCTGATTTTGATTTTATTCATCTGTTTAATATCTTGATTTTGCGGATATTCTATGTACGAATTTACCCAACTTACGATATCTTTAGCTGATAAGTAGATGTCATTGCCGTTAAACCAAGTTTTGATGTCTTGTGTAAAATCTAGTGCACCGGTTACGATGTGCGGATATACGGTTGAACGATACATTTCATACTTGTTATTTTCAGTGGTATAAATCGGGGAGCCATCTTTATCTAAATTGATAATCGGATGTTCTGGGCTGGTCATTAAAAATTCCATAAAATTCCAATTGTTGGTGAAATAATTGCCAAAAGGTTCTGTATCTTGATTTGTGTGAACACCGACAAAAGATTTGTAGTTGTATCTATTAATGTGTTCTTTTTCACATATTCCCCAATATATGCCTAAAATTTCTTGGGATAGCGCGGACTCTAAAAGCTTTTGGGAAGAAAATTGTCCTGTAATTGTATCTACCAAGGCGTAGTTTTTGACTTGAGGAATTTTTTGTTTTATTTGTTTTTTATAGTTATTCATTTGTGCTGTGGCTAAGGTTTCAAAATGTTTTTTATGTTCATCAATGAAAGCATAAGGATCTGAAATATTCTGTACTAATGATGGATGTTCTTTTGTGTAAAAATCTATTATATATTGGGCTTGTTGGGGAGTATCTTTTCTGTAGTCAAGGCGGCAGATATGATTTAATAATCTCGGAGCATAGACATAACTATGAGCTATATTAGGTGAAAGCTTTGTAAATATTTTTTCTAATAAGTAGCCATCACGTGCCACAAAAAGAAGTGCTTCGATGTTGTTTTCTTTGGCGGTTTGCTCTACAAAGCGTGTATAAGCGTATCCCACTGGACCAGCATATTGGTAGCCTAGCTTTTGCCAATAATCTTGTTTTATGGGATATTTTCGTTTTATCCATCCATATGCCATGATTTGAAGCAGAATTGATAATCCTAAAGAATTTTTCAATTCTTTTCTTAAGGATGAATACCTTTTGTTGGAATTGAGAAAGCGGTTATGAATTTTTTTGTAGCGTTCTGTTTTGATGTGCATTTTTAGAGGTTCTTTATAATCAGAGCGTTTGTTATCACCAATGTGCAAGAGCTGTTCCGGCTTAATGTGCATATCATGCAAAATAAGTGTATACATACTGCCATTTCCTTTGCGAGCATTTATATCACCGGACACATATATTTTTTGATAGCCGTCATAATCATTTTTTTGCAAAATGTTTGCCAGAAAATTTGTCGGTAAATACATATCTGAAGCAATGACTATTTTTTTTCCGGCTTGTTTGGCATAATCGTAAACCTGTTTCATTTCAGGATTTTGGCGTAATATCATCTTTTCCCAAGCTAGTTCTTTTTGTTTCATCTCTTTGTAATCTTCACTGATTTCATCGTAAATCATATCATATGTTACATCTTCTAAATCAGAATGGTTTAATCTCGCATTTTTTTCAGCTTTAACACGCTCTTCAAAGAACAAAGGTTTATGAAAAACTTTTTCCATGTGTAAAAAAACATCTGTCGGATGTACATAAGGACGAATCAGTAATGTGTCAAAAATATCAAATGATATAACGGAAGAATGATTTATTTTTTGTTTTAATGATTGAGATAAAAACATTTTACACCTTTTGTGATAATAGTGATACTTTCATATTTTGATGAAATGAGATATGCCATAAACCAACATTTTTATCACAAGGGGGAAGATGTTTTTTACTTTCAAATTGAGATTGAGTAAAATATTGAAAATAAACAATAACTAAGTTTTTCACAAATTGCGTTTTGAACAAAAAAACTGGTTGACTTTAACGTTCCTTTATGTCACAGCGGATAATGCAGATTCTTAAAGGGAAAAATCGTTTTAAGTATTATCTTTTTTTCTAAATGGAAGGGGATATAGTTGTTTTTGTGGGGATTTCAAGAGAGACTTTTAATTGAAAATTGTTGTGCTACCTTATCACCCCCACCCCCCCCCCTCAAGGGGAGGAGAATTAATTTGAAGGTTCCTGATTTTGCTTCTTTCAGTCGCTCAAGGGATGACGATGTCGCTTCCAACGACAGTTTACTCATCAAGGAGGCAGATATGACTTGCGCTGAATGAGAGATGACGTAATGGAAATATTGGAAATGTGCCGAGCATAATTTTTTTGTTTTACAAAAAAATTATTTTGAGCTTTGCTCGGCGTTAAAGCGACTTCGTCGTCGACTGCGCGTCGGGCGGTCCTACGCGGACGGCGGCACTACCCGTGCGGGGGTGCAGCGCCACCTGCATAACAGCCCGTGCATGGGGGCAGCGTCACTTGCATGACTATTTGTTATAGTTCTCTTTAAGGTAGTTTAACCCGTCTTGGGTCAGGCTCAGCAGAATCCAATAACTCCCCGTTATCACGCTTCCCTCTCTCGGCCATACGGTCGCACTTCTTAAGGCTTGTTTGAAATCATCTCTCGGGCTAAAGGTATAAACATATGATGTGGTATCCGTATAATCTCTCGGCGCATAGTAATTCCACATCACGCCGCTTGCCATCCCCGGAACATAGGCAACGCTTAATAAATCATCGCTCTTATACCGGTAATCATCGTGATAATACCTTTCTCGGGTTGCCATGGCACCGCCTTGCACCACAATATATCGGTTCATCCGATTAAATAACGGGGCTTGCTCAAATCGTTTGATAATGCGCTTATATATTCTTAATTCGCTTTCAAATCCCAATTTCCACACCTTTTGCCCTTCAAATAAGCTATTGGTGTTAACCCATATACAAAAGATTGCCGCAAGGGTTGCGATGTTTTTAAGGGATTTCTGTTTGCTCTTTAATATAATGGCATAAGCGCAGGCCATGCCATACATAAATCCGAAGAAATCTATGCGTGGAGAAAACTCGGTTTCTTTTATTGAGGTAGATAAAAACAGTGTGATTAAGCCACCGGCAAAAGTGGCGATATATAATAAGATGCTAAGCGGTTTGTTTTTGCTCTTTAAGATAACGGCTATACCGATGAGGGCAATTATAATAAGAGCTGACTTATATGGTGCGGTGATGAAGGGGAGAGTGGCGGTGAACTCTAAAAATAAATCTTTTAAGACAAGCAGAGACTTTTCCCCCCATGTATTTATCGGGGCGGTTTGCAGGTTATAGTAGTTGGTATTTAAGGCGCCGGTTAGGCTTAAAATGATTAAACAAAGTTTGTATAAAATGACGGCGGTGATGATATTGGTGACCGTCCAGCGATAATCAAGCCACAGTTTTTTTATGGTTTTCTTTTCATACACAACAGCTATTAAAAGGCGCGCCATAAAAGCCGTGGCAATCAGGTTTATGACCGGTGGATAGCCGCCTAAGGCCGCCGTAATAAGCAATATGGCAACAATGCTCCGGCGTATGGAAAAAGTCTTTTCTTTTTCAGAGATAATCAATGCGCCGATGATAAAAGCGTTCCAACTCAAGACCGGCATGATCAAAAACGCAAAATACATAAAGGATAATATGTATGGGGTGATACTTAAGAACAGGGCAAACAATATATATGGAGTCTTTTTATGCGGAATCTGCCAATAACGTGCTAACAGGGCGATACCGAAGCTAAAGCCGGCAAAACCTAAGACGTTATTGATGACAGGTAAGATTTCGCCTTGGCTTAACAGGTTTATGGCGATGAACTGGGTAAAACGTCCTTCAAATAAGCCGGTGTTTAACGGGACGCCGTCTTTTAAATAACGCCAATCGTGGTCGCCGAATAAAAATGCGATACCGTGATATAAGAAAATCAGGTTTAGGGCGATAAATGCGGCAAAAAATGCACTCCAGAAGACACCGTCAGCTTTGTTTAAGCGGCGGCGGAGAATTGCCTCAAGGTCAAATTTTGATATTTTTTGGTATAAATCTTTCATATTTTGAGGCTAATATCCGGCGGCTTTCAAGTCAACGATGCAAAAAATCTATGCACAATTTGTTTAAGTGTTTGTTTTTACATTAAATATTTTTAAACAGGATTTTTTCCAAATCTATTGACTTCTGTGACATGGGGTGTTATAAATTTGTGTATCGTGGAAAAATGTATAAGAAAAATTGAATTTTCTGCGATGATATCTTTTAGGTTTAAAATTTTGTTGAATGTCAAAAATTCCCACACCGATGTTGATTCTGGTCCTTCAATATCGGTGTGGTTTTTTTATGGGCGTTTGGCAAAAGGGGGAGAAATGGCGAAAGCGCAAAGTTTGCGGAAAAAAGATGTGGCGGTGTTAAATAAAGTGTTTGATAAAATACGAGCCGGTTGTTCGCTTTATGGTTCTCTTTCATCGGTGGGGTTGACGTCGCGCGAGTTTTATCAACTGATGGCACAATCTCCGAAAATTAAGGAAGATTTTATGTTGGCGCTTTCTGATTATGCGGACCGATGCACCGATGATATTAAAGCATTGGCAGAAAGTCTTAAAGCCGGAGAAATTGATAATTCCACGGCAAAGCTGTTGATTGAAACGATTAAATGGTTGGCGCAAAAAGCTTGTCCGGAGCCGATTTCTTCGTTTGCCGATGATGAGGCTGAAAAGCTCTCGGAAATTGTGGTGAAGTTTGTGTCGTGAGGGGGAAAGTTATTCATCAAGCGGTTGGTACATTAAAATGCCAAAACCGCTTGTGGGTAACTTTTTTGTAGGGAATAAGTTATGCCGCGTAAAAATTTTTGTTTTACAAAAATTTTTAGTTTCTAAACGCGCCATAAAAGCGACTGCGTCGCCGACCTGCGCGGTCGGGCGCCACTACGCGTGGAGCGGTGCGAGCCGCACGGGCACACTAGAGGAGATTATATGCAAAAGTTGGAGATAAATATCGCGGAGCCGTTTCGTGAGTTACTGACGGTTCATAAACGCTATAAACTCTTTTATGGCGGGCGTGCCGGCGGTAAATCTTTTGCTTTTGCCGATGCACTTTTAACCCTCGCGACATCACGTAAGCTTTTAATCGCTTGTGTGCGTGAAGTGCAAAATTCAATTAAAGATTCGGTCTATAAACTCATTGCCGATCGTATTGCCTACCATAATTTGAATGCAACTTATCGCCTCTATGATGATAAAATTGTGAACCTTACAAACGGTTCAAAGTTTATCTTTAAAGGAATTATGGAACATAATGCACAAAATATCAAATCGCTTGAAGGTGTGAATATTTGTTGGGTGGAAGAGGCTCAAAAACTTTCCGCACACGCGTGGGAAATCTTAAACCCGACTATTCGGCATACCGGTTCGGAAATTTGGCTCTCAATGAACCGCGAGGAAGATATGGATCCGGTGTGGAAGGCACTGGCTCTTAAACCTGATGAAGATACCCTTGTTCGTAAGGTGAATTTTTATGATAATCCGTATTGCCCTTTAGAGATGAAAAAATTGGCGCTTAAAACAAAAGCGGAAAATTTTAATGAGTATTTGCATATTTGGGAAGGTGAGCCGCGGGCGGAAAGTGCGGATAATCTTATTGCCAGAGCTGATGTCTATCGGGCAATGAATACTGTTGATGTGGTTGTTTCCGGAACCTCCCCGCTGATAATGGGGGTTGATGTGGCGCGTTTCGGTGATGATAAAACCGCAATCTGTCTGCGTGCTGGGCGCGAGGTTAAGTTGCTTGAAGCATACGCCAAACTTGATGTGGTTAATGTGGCGCATTTGGTTGCCGGTATGATTGCCAAATATTATCCGGCGCGTGTTTTGATTGATGTCGGCGGCTTGGGCGCAGGGGTTTATGATGTGCTTTCATCAGACGGGTTTAGAGAAATTTTGGTGCCGGTTAATTTTGGAGAGCGTGCCGAAAATGCTGAGCGTTTTGTAAACCGCAGAGCTGAAATGTGGGGAAGGCTTAAAGAGTGGCTTCAATCACCTTTGCCGGTTAAACTGCCGAAGGTTGACGGTTTGGCAGAAGACTTAACCGCACCGAAATTTTCGTTTGACAGTCTCGGACGTTTGCAGTTGGAGGCGAAAGCCGAGATTAAAAAACGGCTTGGGCGTTCGACGGATTTTGGTGATGCGTTGGCGCTGACATTTGCTTTTTTGCACGAAGAATATTTGCTTAAAAATTTATTGGGGCAAAGAAACCGTGAATTTATCAGCGATGATGTGTTTGTGTGAGTGTTTTTTTTTTGTAATTTTTTATAGGAGGTTTTAATGAGTTCTGTGTTTAAATCACCCAAAGTGGTGAATATTCAACCGACCGAAGTTGTTCCTGAAGTGGTTGATAATTCGGAGGTTGTTTATGAGCTAGAGAAAAAGCGTAAGAAAAAAATGGGGGCGGTTTCGCAACTGCTTTCTCATGATAATACATACGGCGGTTTCTTAAACGATTCCGGCGGTAAACGTACTTTGGGAGAATGAGTGACAGCTTAAATGTTTTCACCCTCTCTGTCGTTTTCAACGACATGCTTGCTACGTAAGGCTCGCGCTTAAGGTGCTTGCCAACTGCGCTACGGTCAAGCAGTTGTAACATTTGCGCTTTTAACACTTTCGTGTCAGCGCAAATTAACAACAGCTGATGCTTTCGGTAAAAAACGTTCCCCAAACGTTTTTTATCCTGCAAGCCCCCGTCGAGGGGGAGATAGGGATTGCTACGGTGCACTTGTGCACGTTTAATTTATGAAGGATGAGATATGAAAAAGGTAGATGAAAAAAGTAAAGAGAAATTGGCGGAAGTTATACTCAAAAAATGGGCATTGATGAAGCAAGAACGTGCCAAATATGAACCGATGTGGAATAAGGCGGCGGAACTTTGTTCCATTAATTCCGATTTATTTCAAGTTGATAATCACGGACGGGTCAAACAGGCGGTTTTTGATTCAACGGCACGTTATGCGCTTGCTAACTTTTGTGCCAGTATGAAATCGGTGATTATTCCGACGACTTCACGCTGGCACCGCTTAAAACCTGCGGATGCTAAATTAGATGATGACGGTGAAGTCAAAAAATATTTGGAATATGCAACCGATATTTTGTTTCGCACCCGTTACAGCTCACAGTCTAATTTTGCATTGGAAAGTGATATGTTGTTTCAACAGTTAGGTCTTTACGGGCATGCGGTGTGGATGGTTGATGATGATATCGGAAAGGGGATTGTTTATCGCACCATTCCGGCGCGTGAAGCCTATATTAAACGGAATGACCGCGGACAGCTTGAGGCCGTATTCAGAGAATATGAATTAGGTGCCGCGGAAGCACGTTCTAAATTCGGTGATGATTTGCCTTTGGAAATCAGACAGGCGGCAGAGCGCACACCGGATCGCACATTTAAGTTTTTGCATGCGGTGTTTTTAAAAGATAATTATATGGCGCTTAAAAAGGACTTTAAGGGGATGAAGTTTGCCAGTGTGCATCTTGACCTTAAATCCAAAAAAGTTTTGCGTGAAGGTGGCTACCGTGTTTGTCCGTATATGGCGCCGAGGTTTAACGGTATTGCCGGTTCATCTTATGGTGACAGTCCGGCGTTGCAGGCGTTTTATGATATGCTGACGGCAAATGAAATGGGCAAAACAATTCTCCGCACCGGTCAGCTTCAAGCTAACCCACCTATTTTGACGGCGATGGGGCTTGTTGATGCTAATAAACTCGGTGCGGCCGGAGCCATTATTCGCGGCGGTCTTGACAGCCAAGGACGACCGGCGGCGATGTCTATGCAATATGGAAATAATCTTGCTATCAGCGTTGAAATGCAACGTGAAGTCAGGGCGGCTATTGAGCGTGCGTTTTTAGTGCCGCTATTCCAATCTTTGACGCAGACTAAGCAGATGACGGCAACCGAAGTGGAAAAGCGCGAGATGGAAAAATCTATGTTGTTGGCGCCGATGTGTGAGCGTATTTCATCAGAATGGCTGGCCGGTAATGTGGAGCGTGAGTTGGATATTCTTGCTCAATACGGTCTTTTGGATGAAGTGCCGGACGCGTTGATGAAAAAGGGTTCAATCCTGATTGAGTTTGAAGGGCCGCAAGTGCATATGCAACAATCAACGGCGATTGTGGGACTTTATCAAACCATGCAAGCGGCGACTTCAATGGCGCAAATCAATCCTAAAATTTTGGATATTTTTGATACGGAAAAAGCTCTCAGAAAGATTGCTGATTATAACGGCGTTTCCTCTGATGTGGTGCGAACTCAAGAAGATATGGAAGCACTTCAAGTTCGGGCGACATTAGAAAATGCGCAAGCATTATCGGCAAGTGCTCCGTATCCGTTAAATGCGATGATGAATATTGAGGAAAAGTAGAAAGCGTTTTTTGGAGGTGTTGATGTTGTTAGATAATCTTAAACGTGAGGCGCAATTAGCCAAAGCGTTTCAAAAAGTGTTTTGTCCTAAAGGTGAACTTACCGAAGAGGCAAAAATCGTTCTTTCATTTTGGCGTGATGAAGCCGGAGCGCGTGGCGAACTGGGGCGTAACGGTATTCCCTATTTTTATGATGCGAACAATCGTTTTGATGCTTCAGCGGCGGCGTTTCTCTTAGGCAAGAGGCGGATGTTTGATTTGCTTATTAAGTATCTTTCTCTCGACGAGCGGGAGGTGTTTAAATTGGGGAAAGATGATTTGACTGACCAAATATCTGTCTAGGTGGCTTTTGGGGGCTCGTATAATACCTGTCATGATTGCAAAATTGCTCCTTTATTTACCGGTTTTGTAAACCGCAGTCGCAATTTTGTTGCCAGCACAGGCATTCTCCGAGCCCATTGCTATATTAATTTATCATTATTTCTGGAGATGAAAATGGATTATTCTATAAAGCCGGAAGGGCAGACAACTTCCGATAACTTTTCTTTGTCTGATAATCAAAATAATGTCAGTTCTGAACCACAATCCGATTGGGGAGAATTAAATTTTGATGATAAGCAATATATTGGCAAAAAGGGTATGAAAACTCCTGCCGATTTGCTTAAATCGTATCGCGAATTGGAGAAATCTTATTCGGCGAAAATTAGTCTTCCTAAGGACGGCGATGAAAAGGCGTTAACTAAATTTTATTCCCATTTGGGAATGCCTGATAACACCGAACAATATGAAGTCAAATTTAACGATGCCGATGAGCCGTTAAAAGAGGCGTTTAAGCAGGTTTGTTTTGACAATCATATTTTACCGAAATCAGCGCAGGCACTCTATGATTGGTTTGTTACAAATCGTGATGAAGAAATGAAGCAAGAGGAAACATCTTGGCTTGAAAATTCGTCACGTGAAGCAGAAGCGCAAATCAATCTTTGGGGCGGGGATGCTGATAAAAATCTGGAGTTGATGAAACGCGGTATCCGAGTTTTTGCCGAAGAAGGGGATGATGAAAGTGTTAATGCCCTTGAAAAGGCGCTCGGAACCAAACGGATGATGAATGTGTTTTGCCGTTTGGGTGAGGCGGTTTCGGAAGATAATCCGATTAGTTTCGGGGCAAAATCAAATCCGAAAGAATTTGATGCGGTCGCATATTTTGACAGCCTGTTTAAGAAGTAGGTGTTTTCTTAAAAATTGTTGATTGGTTTAATTTTTGAAAGGATTGATAATGTTTAGCACATTAAAAGAAGTTGCGGTTGGCTTATCCCAAAAGCAAGAGCATTTGGTCAACAGCTTAACCGAAGAATCTCCGATTTTGGACAATATGCGTTTTGAACGTTCTTCACACGGACTTTGGAATGCATACGAAGAAGTTTCTTCTATCTCGGGCGCAGGCTTTGTGGATATGAACCAACCGTTACCGGAGATGCAAATTGATTCTAACTTAAAAAAGGTTGACCTCTCTATTTTGGGCGGTGAAATCTTTTTGCCTGAAGATAAGGCTTCCGTTTTGGGTGTCGGTGAATATTTTGCCAAGAAAGTTCCTATCCTCTTAAAACAAGCCGGACAAACGGCTGAGCAAAAAATTATTTATGATAATTTCTTGCCGTATGCTATCGGTAACGGCAAAGCGGTTAGTGCCGGCGGCGCAAGCAGTTGCTATTCTATGGTGGCGGTGCGTTTTGTGGAAGGTGAAGTTGCCGGACTTTATTCGGATCGCGCCCTTCAATCAGATGCGCTTTTGGATACCACCCATATCAACGGTGGCACACTCTATAAAAATGCCAACGGTGTATTGGGATATGGTGTGCGTATTAAAGGTTATATCGGGGTGCAACTGGCTAACCCTGATGCGGTTTCGGCCATTGTTAACATCAACGGTTCAAATATTCCGACTGCAGCGCAAATTGATAATATGTTGATTGATGCCAAAGCAACACCTTATTCAACATTTATTTTCTGCCATCCGAAAGTGTTGTCATTTTTGAACACCTATAAGGGGAATATTCTCCATACTGCCGAAGATGATTGGAACCTCAATCGCTCGTTTATGGCATGGAACGGTATTCGCTTTATTACCTCTTATAACTTTAAGAACGGCACAGAAAGTGCTGTTTCTTTGGCTTAATCTTTTTTGAAAGGATTGATAAGATGTTAAATAACACGATTAAAGTTTATGGTGAAGATTTAGTTGTCACTGATTTTTCTGAAGTACCGGAAGGCGGTTTGACCGGTGGTACCATAAGAATTGGGGATACTCAGGGCGCTTTAGTGGTTAATGTGTTTGCAAAAGGTGATGTCAGTCTTTCTTCTAATGTTTCGATTGCACTATGGCATTCGGACAGTGAAGACGGCTCATATGATTCTTTATTTACACAATCAATTTCAAGCGGTGTAACGGCTAAAGATGGTGAGCTTCTTGATACGTTAACCTTTACGGCTGATGCAAAATCTTTTCTTAAAGCAACGGTTATCAGTGCGCAAACAAATACCGGTGGGGTAAGAGTTTGCCTTGGTTATTGGCCGAGATAATTCGTATGAGGGCAGGGTGGCGGAGTTTTTCTGCCACCTTTTTTTTGAGGATTTCAAAGGTGCCGAGCATGATTTTTTACTATGTAAAAAATCATTTTGTGCAATGCTCGGCACCTGAACAGCCTGACGGCTGTGTGCTTCACGCACGGTGGTGGCAGCGCCACGTGCATTGCTAGGTAGAACTCGCGCTTGGTGCGCTCGTTAACTACGCTTCGGTCAGGTTGTTGTAATATTTGCGCTCTTACCGCTTACACGGAGGTGCAAATTAACAACAGCTGATAACTTATGGAAAAAAACAATTCACCGGATTGTTTTTTCTCATAAGTTCGTGGAGGCGGGGCACTTGTGCCCTATGATTGGAGGAAAAATGTCTAAAATTGAAATTATTAACCGAGCACTTTTAAAACTCGGAGAGCCGCCGGTTTCATCCTTAAACGATGCGGCATTCGGTAAGTCTTATGATATGATTTATGAAGATATTAAAAAACTTTTGCTTTCAGCTTATCCGTGGCGGTTTGCAACAGTTATAAAACAACTGCCGAAACTTCAGGAAAAATTCGGTAAGCGTTTTATGTATCGGTTGCCTCATGATTGTTTACTTTTGCTTAAGGTGATTAATGCCGATGCTCATATTGCACTTAACGGATATGAAATTGCCGGACATTCCATTGTGTTGGAAGAAGAGACATTGGTTGCTGCCGAATATGTTAAAAATCAAGATGACGATAATTTGTTTTCGCCTCTTTTTAAGGAAGCGTTGGCGGCTAAAATTGCAGCGGAACTTGCCATGCGCTTAAAACATTCGGCCAACTTTAAGCAGGTGTTTGAAAACGAATTTTATAATCTGATTGTGCAGGCAGAACTTAATAATGAAATTGCCAAGTGTGTCGAAAATCTACCGGATAATTCGTGGGTATCCGTCAAACAATCATATTCTTTTTAAGGAGTGAAAAATGAGTATTAAACCGCTTAAAGTGCAATTTAACGGTGGTGAGTTAAGTCCGTGGCTTAACGGGCGTGTGGATATTGCCAAGTTTGATAAAACCGCAAAACTTTGTCGCAATTTTATTCCGTTGGCGGAAGGTTCACTTAAACGTCGCGGCGGCACAAAATTTGCCGCAAAAACCCGAACCGAAAGTGCACTTTTGTTTCAAATCAGAGCAACGCCGGCAGAAGCGCAGGTGCTCATCAATGATGTCAGGCAACGTATGCTTAAAGTTGCGCGCGGCGATAGTGTCAGTTATGAAGTTTTTTTGGACGGGTATGCGCCGATTATCGGGCAGATGACGGTTGTTCAAGATACGGTGCTTAATATCAATCTGGTTTCTAAAACCGAAACAAAAACGTTGGTGATTAGCGCAACACCTCAGAACGCGATGATAAAAATTGCCGGAGTGGAACGTTCTTCTTATACGGGATTTAAAAATGAAACCGTTTCGTATATGGTTACTTGTGAGGGATACACGTTAATTAATGATCGTGTGGTTTTAGATGATGATAAAAATATTACAGTTCAATTAGTGCCGGCAGAAGATGATGAAACCAGTATTGAATACGGTGATTGGGGGGTGCCGAAAGAGTTTGTCTGTTGTTCGGTTTACGGACATCCGTATACACGTTTGAAATGTTTTATGATTCGTTTTTCTAACGGCTATTTACCGGTGCTATTTGACTATAATAAAGCTTCGCCTGATGCTAATGATTTTAAGCCGGAGTTGTTTGTTTATACCGAAGATGTCGGGTGTAATGCCGTGGTGTATAAAGATGCGGCACATCCTTATGAACTTGCGGTTGTTAAATGGGGAAGTGATGCCATTCGTTACTATACGCTTGATGATGAACTCATCTGGGGAATTGATAATTATGCAATGTATTATACCGGTTGGCCGATTGGCGAATATTTCCTAAATGTGGCGGTTTATGCCACATATGAAGGCGGTGTTTCGGGGATTGCCGTCAGAGCGTATTTTAAGGGCGAATTGGTGTGGACATTGAAAGGAAGAAATAATGGTTAGCGCAAGAAGTTTTTTGGTCGGTTTCAGATATAGTCATAAGGTTTCTTATGTGGTGGAATTCAGTCATCTTACAATAAGACTTTATCGTCAACGTGAATTGATGACTGAAGACGGAATTGCCCCGAGTGTGGTGATACCGTCGCTTACAGAAGAGGAAGATGATGAACCGTTAAACCTTGATGTTGGTGTAGTTATACCGGAGATTTTTGACGAAGATGATTTAGATAACGGGTTTGAAATAGAAACGCCTTATACCTTTGATGATTTGTGGGATGATGAAGAGTTGTGCTTTAAGTTGCAAACGATTCAACATTCTGATGTGATGTATATTTTTAGCGAAACGCATCCGATTATGACCTTAAAGAGATATGCCAATGATGATTGGCGGCTTGAAGAATTGGAGTTAAAGGGCGGTCCGTTTTTGGCGATGAATACAACGGATACCATGTTGACGGCAAGCGGTGTTGAAGGAACGGTCAATATTGTTTCTGATGCGGATATGTTTGCGGATACGGAAGTGGGACGGCTTATCCGTATTAGGGCATATGATGACAGTTGCTTAATGTGGGCTGCCGGAATTAACATTACCGGAAATACAATTTATGTTTCGGATAATAAATATTATTTGGCGATGGGAAGCGGTGCTTCGGGAACACGTAAACCGGTGCATACCGAAGGAATACGCTCGGACGGAAATGTCAGGTGGAAATTTGTCGGAACAGGTATCGGTATTGTCAAAATTGATGAAGTGACTGATGCCAAACATGTAACGGCAACGGTGATTGAACGTTTGCCCGAAGGAGTAGTCAGCGGCACGGTTTATTGGGAAATGGGGCTTATTCACCAAGGGACTTTGTATCCGAAATCAGGGGCGTTTTTCCGCAATCGATTTGCCTTTTTAATTAATACCGAAACCGGTCCTAAAGTTTGTCTTTCTACATCAGGTGACTATAATAACTTTGCAGATTTGGAATTTGGGGAAGCAACTGCAGAAACAGCAATTACGGTGCCTGTTATCAACACTGAATTTAACGAGGGAAAATGGCTCTTTGCCGGAGATGTTTTATTTGTGGGAACGGGAGCTTCGGAGTTTTATATTGACTCGATTGCCGCCTCAAATCCGATGTCTAATGATAATATCAAAATTGCGCAAATTTCAAATGTCGGGAGCAAGGCAATCATGCCTGTTAAAATCGGGGCGCATATTTTGTTTGCCGACAGGTATGGTTTATCACTTCGGGATTTGGCATATAATTACTATAATGACGGGTATGATCAGACGGATTTATCGCTTTTGGGAAAGCATTTGTTTACTGCCAAAATTACGGCGATGTGTTACCAAGAAACGCCGGATAAAATTTTGTGGTGTTTGACGGCTGACGGAAAAGTGGCGGCATTGACGTTTTCTCCGGAGCAGGAAGTAGCGGCTTTGTCACGTCATGATTTTTCGGGATTTGTGGAAAGCCTGACGGTTATTCCCGATTTTGAAAATTGCTATGATGAAGTGTGGTTTGAAATCAAACGTGTGATTGGAAGTCAGACCGTTCGGACGGTGGAATATCTGGAAACCGGAATGCCTATTGAACGTTCTTTAAATGTGTATCAGGCAAAGACTTTGACGGCGCAACAGCAGGCTGAAAATGATTACGTTAAAGAGAGGTGTTGTTATCTGGACAGTGCGGTTTTGTTTATAAGAGAAAAAGGAAATACCGCAGATGAGGTGGAAGGATTATCGCATCTTGAAGGGGAGATTGTTTCTATATTTGCCGACGGGGCTGTTTATCCGCCGCAAATGGTGATTAACGGAAAAGTCAAAATTCCGCAAACGGTGGTGCGGGTGTTGGTCGGAAAACCGATTATCAGTCAATATATTCCGCAAAGTTTTTATATCAATAGTGAGACCGGAAGCGGTATTGGTGATGCGGAACGGATCAACCATGTTGTTTTGATGTTGTATCTGACGGGGGGCGGAAAAATCGGGACAGATGTTAATCATTTAAGCGAAATTTTGTATCGCGATACCGATGCTAAAATCGGGGTTCCGACAGCGCTATTCAGTGGGATAAAAAATGTGCTGTTTAACGGTAAAACAAATGATGAGGCTGCAGAAATTTTGATAGAAAACGACAGCCCGTTGCCGATGAATATTTTGGCGATTATTCCGGTGATTAACTGAGGATAACGACAATGATTACAAAGTATCAGACAGGTGATGCGGCGTTGGTTTTGCCGCAGCCGATGCAGGCAGATGAAGCAAAAGAATTTGCCGATTTTTTTGATACGATTGAGGCGTATTCGCTTATTGATGAAAATACCGGAGCTGTGGCGGCGGTATTCGGATTTCGCTTATGTGATGAAATGTCGGCAGAAGGATTTGCGCTTTTGAGTGCCATATCAATACGTTTGCTTAAACAATTAGTGCAGTTTCTTAAAATTTTTATCAGGCAAAAAATGATTGAGACAAATGTGAAAATCTTGAGAGCAACGGTTAAGAAAAATTTTGCTGGAGGACATAAGTTTCTGTATCTTTTGGGATTTAAGCATGTGGCGGTGTTACCGAATTTTTATGACGGTGAAGATTATCAACTTTTTGAAAGGAGAATAAAATGAGTGCATTATTGGCGGCGGCAGGTATAAATTTTGCTTCGCGATTTTTACAAGGAATTGGGGATAGTAATCAGGCGAAAACGGCTTCGCAAGTTTATGCCGGTCAAGCGGATATTTATCGGAAAAATGCGGCGCGTGTGCGGTTGCTCGGTGCGTATAATGAAGATATGTTGCGTGCGCAAAACAGGGCTTATACGGCCAAGGCCAGAGCTACAGCCGGAGAGGCCGGAATGGGAGATAGCGAAACTTTTGCTTCGGCTTTGGCGCACACTGCCGCAGGACTTGAACAAAATGTGTTAAATACCCGATATCAAACCGAAAGTGAAGCGATGAATTATCTTTATCAGGCGGCGATTGCTGATGAAAATGCCAGACAGATGAAAAAGAAGAGCCGACATCGTTTTCAAAATGCGCTCGTGAGCGGAATTTACGGAGCGTTGAATGTCTATAATAACGGATTAAGCGGAGGGTATATCAATGGCTAATAAACAAAGTGTGCCGGTAACAAATCTTTTGGGGGCAAACGCAAAGAAAGAAGTAAACGGTGTTGCGATGGCGCAAGGGGATAAACAGGTGCTAGCTGATGATGAAGATTTGATTGCGGCAGGAGTGGCGACTGATGTGGTCAATCAAATGCTTAAATTTAAGCAAAAAACTGATGAACAAAGCGCGCGTTTGAATGCGGCGGCAACGCTTCAGATGTATCGTCAGCAGTTGGGTGAAATGCAAAATCAGGAGGCATTTGATAACCTGTTTAAGGAGCAGGAAACTTTGCTTAAAAACGGTATCGGCGTCAATAAAAACGAGAGAGATTTTTGGCGCGATAACGGAGCAAAAATTATGGAACTTAATCGGCGCGATGTGGAAAATTTGCGTCGTGAGAAAATGACGGAATTCGGTAAAAACAGTTTGTTGCAAATGCTTGCGGATAACCAAAATATGTTGGCGGTGCAACCGATGAACGAGGGCAATAATTTGCTTAAAACCGGTGTTGAGGAAATTGCAAATTCGCCGTTTTTAACAGATATGGAAAAAGAGCAATATCGTAATGATTATCTTAAAACCGGAATTTTGAATTTATCTCTTCTTGCACCAGATGATGCCATGCAGGCGGCAGAGAATTATTTTCCTGATGATGAAGAGATAAAAAAGAAAATAACAGAGGTTAATGGTTTGCGTTTGAAAGCAGAGGAACGTGCACAAAAAGAAAAAAATGATGCACAATATGTTGCTGATGTTAATCGGTCAATAAAACTTTGGCAACAAAAGGAAACAGGGGCTATTGATGAGGCGGCATATTATGTTTTAAGACAGCAATATCCGGCAGATAATTTTGGGGGTGAAGGCGAGACTAAATCTCAAACACCGCTTTCTGATGTATATCGTTTGCTTAAAGAAAAAAATTCAGGTGAGAGGCTTAATGGGCATGAAATGCGCAAGGTCGGTAATTCGCTGATCAGTGCGTATAAACAGCATAAAATCGGATTGACAGAGGCGATTGATTGGCAAAATCAAATGATTGATGCAACCGGTTTTGAGAAGCCTGTTTTTGATGCGGTTGATAATATCTTTGGTGCTGATACTACCGTGCATACGGTTGATGCGGATAATTTTATGGAAAATAAAGCTAAGCGTGCAATGGAATTTTATCAATCTTATGCGGCGGAAAAAGAAAAACGTGTTGCCGAGTTTGGGGCTGAAGGCGGTGTGTTAACGCCCGCGGTTGAACGAAAATTATGTTTGGATGCGCTTAATAAAGCTAAAGAAAATCTTGGGTTTAAGGACGGTGAAAAGGTTTCGTTTGATGAGATAAATCAGGCAATGCAAGCGGTTTATTACGGTAACCGAACCGATGAGATTTGGCAACGATTTTATCAGGAAATGCCGTATGCCGAAGATAAAGTGGCCGTTATGAGAAGGCTTGCTGCAACTGCACAGCGAAAGGAACTTATGTTACCGCGATTTGACAACTATGAGGAGGTGCTGAAGGCGCACTTAAGTCGTGGCGACAAATTTTATTTTCGCGGTCGGCTTGCCGAATGGGGGTAGGGGCGTGCTAAAGTGTAGTCAAATCGCCGGATGGAAGCCAGACTTCGGCGCGTCACGTAGGCTTAACTACGCTTGTGCGCCTCGCAGGACATCCGACGATAGCACTGCACTTTATCCCACCCATTGCCGGATTAATATATGGCAAATGTATTGCTAGATTTTTTGATTTGTAACGCTTTTTGAGAGGGTTGATGATGTTTGAAGATAAGCAAAATGATGTTAACAATACTGTGGCTGAAAACTTGGCTGGTGTGTCCGGTCTTGAGGCGCCGGCTAACATGACTTTTTTAGAGACTGAGCAGAATTTGAAATTGATGAAGCCTGATGCGGATTTGATTGATAATACACAACCGTTTTCAAGCTTTGCTGCGGCCGGCCATTGGCTTAAAGAAGCGTTTGATGTCAGAAACTATTGGGAGGCCTCCCAGCGTATCGGTGAAGAAGTTGCCGGTTTACAGTGGGCAATAGAGGAAAGTCATGAGCCGTTTGATAAAGCAAAATTCGGTAAAGAAGTTTTGAAATCCGGTGCCAGACATTTGGGGAGTGACGGACTAAGAACTATGGGAAATCTCTTAAAAATGACCGGTGAAAATTTTAAGCAAAATCGTGGTGGACCGGAGATGATTGAAAAGCTTCGTTATGGGGCAGGGGAAAATATTGTGCGTTTGGGGGAAACATTAAAGGGGTATGCCGATAATGTTGCCGAAGCGGATATTTTGGCACCGGATTTTGATGGTGATGATGTATCGCCAAAGTTTGTGCAATTGGCTGACAGTATCGGTGCCGGTGCATCGCAAGTGCTCTCGATGGGGTTGGTTTCGCGCTTTATCGGGCCAAAAGCAACGTATGCACTGTTTACAATGGGCGGTGCCGGTGAAATGTTTGATGAAGCTTTTGATAAAACCGGTGATGTTAATGCGGCGACAGGTCTTGCTTTGGCTAATGCCGGCGTGACGTATGGGATTGACAGGTGGTTTAATCCGCTTCCGAAAACGATTGCAAAAAATGCGCGTGTGACTGCCGGTGAAATTGCCAAGGAGGCGGTCGGGGCACCTTTGCGCGAAGCCGGAAGTGAAGTGTTGCAACAAATGCTTGCGGAAAATTTGGTGCGTCAGGTCGGAATTGATGATACGCAGGATTTGTTTGAGGGATTGATTGAAAGTGCTGTGGGGGCTATGGCCGGCAGTTCGGTTTTAACCGGTGCAAACGGCGGTTTTTATGCGGCTTCAAAAACTTATGATACGGCGCGGCGTAAAATTTTGGAAAAAGGGGTTGAACCGGCAGAGCTTGAAATGGCCGAAAAAGGGATGATGCAGGTTTTAAGAGAACATCCGGAAGCTTTTCAAAAGGTGTTGGATACGCACTTTAAGATGAATATTATGGAGTTTGAAAAGGCAGCAAAGGAAGCACAAAGTGCGACAGAACGCGCGCGTGCTGATGAGGCGGCAAAAGGATTTCCAAAAGTTTATGATGAACTTTACAACCGTGCCAAAGTTGCATTTGGGGATGAAACAAAAGCTAAAACTGCAGCAAGTGTGTTAAGTGCAGGTGCAGTCAGTTTATTTAAGCGACAATCAAATTTGACGGTAAAAGATATGGTGGCACAATTTTTGCCGGAATTTAAGCAAATGAGCTATGCTGATTTTTTGCGCCAAACATCTTCTGAGGCAGCGGTGTCATATATGTTTGGCGGACAAAATGCTAAGCATGCCGATTTAGCCAAAATGTCCGGTGCGATGATTGAGTTAAGGCAACCGGAGCCCGATGTTAATTTGATCTGGCAAAAGACCGGTTGGCATATGGGAGTTGACAATAAAATGCGGTTTGAAATCAGCGATAAAGAGGCGCGATTAAAACTGTGGTCGCCTGATGAACTAACGGTTGCTTCGGAAAAGTTATTTTCTAAAGAAATAAATGAACTTAATGAGATTAAAGCTAAAACAGCGGCGTTTTTGGATAAATATACGGGGTCGATGTTTGCGGATTATTATAAGGAATTTTGGGAATATCTTAAGACAAGAGTTAATACCAAGTATGTGCTTGATGACAGTTCAGAAAAAGGATATGTGACAGACTACTACAAAGTGCTTGATGAGGCTAATCTGATTAAGCGGGAAATTGAAGCAGAATATTTGGATAAATTGTGGGATAAGTTTGTGCACACTGAGCGCGATTTTAGCGAGGAAGAATACAAAGACATTCGGATGATGTGGGAAAGTCGGCGCTATAATCATTTTTTACAAAATTTTGTTAATGTTAACGGAGGAATGCCGGATGAGCTTGAAGCCTTTTCTCTATGGGAGCATCTGAAGTATCCTGTTGATATGAGAAAATTGAAGCTGACGAGAAGGAGTATGAAAGAAGGGCTTGATGCGCTGGCTAATGAAATTGATGATGATTGGTTTGATAAACCGGAATTTCAACAGCGCTTAAGAGAAATCAGAGAAGAATTTCTTGCCAAGAATGCTGAAAGACGAAAAAGCATTAAGTCTTTTGGTTTGCCGGATGAACCGGCGTTGTATCGGGATATTAAAATTGATGATGGGTATAAAACTTATGTGCTTTATCAGGGTGATGTCAGCAAAAATTTTGATGATAAAGATTACAGATCAAAGGCGTATATGGAGGCTTTTAACGGGCAGACGTTTGGTGAAGAGTTTTTAAGGCAAGATAAATTTTCGCATCTGTCCAGAGCCGAGAAAGAGGTTTTGAGTGAATTTCTCATACAGGTGGAATTTTTGTATCGCGTCAACAGTCGTGTTGAGCAGCTGCAGAAGACTTTTGCTGAAAAACTTAAAGTGAAGAATGCCGATGATTTAGAAAATTTGAAAAACGGTTGGGTCAGTCCGGAACAACAGATGAAGTTGCAACAGCGCGTGCTTTTGGAAAACGGGACGGCAATGAAGTTGAAAGATTTGCTTATCCATGATGAATTGTATGCAAATTATCCGGAGGTTGCGGATACTAATGTTGAATTTAAGGTGTTACGCGATGAGGCGCCGTATCACTTTTATCATGATATAAACAAAGGACATGTCTTAGAAATTGATGCGCGCTCGCTTAACTATACCGGATTAAAGGAAACACTCTTAAAAGGGGCGGAATTTGCTATTCAAGATATTGAGGGGTTTGATTATTCGCTTGCAGATGTCGACAGGCGTAATTTTATGGATAGGCAAGTATTTTTGGCGCGTCAGGAATTGAGCGATGTGGTTACCGATGAGATTAGAAATTTCTTGGAAATCTTTCCGGTGACAAAAAATGTTAAAGATGTGGTAAAAATGCAGAGTATGCCGATAGTGCTTGCAGGTCTTGGTGAATCCAGAGCTGTTGACGGCAAAATTGAAAGTTTGAAGCAAGGTCGTTATGCCGAGGTGGATTTTAAGCGCTTGGAGGATTTGATTGATAACTATTTTGCCGATGCTTACAGCGAAGACGAAGTGCAGTTGGTCAATTTAGCTAAGGCTCGTTTGCAGAAAATAAAAAATCGCTATGCGCAAAATGTGACGATGTTGGCTCGGGCTAATGGCGGATATAATGCGACATGGATGCCGTGGGGCGGTATAACTTCGCAAGCAGCTGTTGATGAGCGGGCGCTTATCAGGCGCTTGGATTATACCGATGAACAACGCCGTGATATACCTTATTGGGCAGACTATGTGCCGGATATGATGTATACTTATGATGAATTTCTAGATCGCGCCAAAACAGATGAGAAAGACTATCGAAAAGTCGTGAAGCAAATTGCCGAGGGAGCGTATGAATATGGGAATAAGACTATCAACTTGTTTGAAAATGCCGATGCGGAAACAATTGTGCATGAAAGTTTTCACTATTTTTGGGATATGCTTAATCGTCAAGAATTGAGGCACAACACCAATGCCGTGGAATTTAGAGAGGCTATGGCTGATTTGCGACAGGAATTTATCAAGTTGTATCGGATTGAGCAGTATAATGGAAAATATTATGCCGTAGAGCGGGCAACAAATGTGGTCGCACCGGAAATGCCCGTCGGCTACGAAAGTGTCAAAGCTGTGGCTGATGCCGGTATGCAAGAAATGTTTGTCGGGACATTCTTGGCCAAGATGAACAGGCAAGGGTGGCCTGATGAGCAATTAGGAATGGCGATGGATTTTTATGAAAATTGGCTCAAAGAAATGACCGGAAGGTTGGGAATTACCGCTAAAAGTTCAGGAACTGCCGGACAGAAAATATTACAGTTTTTGAAGAGGAAGAAATAAAGAATTGCTGTTAAATAAATGTTAAGGGAGTGTGTGCAAACTCGTTATATACGGAGGTGTCATGACTGAACTTAGAAAGTCTACGCCACAACAACCGCTCTTACAAGAAGAGGTGTTGAGGTTTGTTAAAGAAAATCCCGATGAAGTGTTTGAGGTAGCTAAAATTAAAATTCCGGTGAAGCAAACCAAGGCACGTCATCAACAATGGGTAAACACGGTAACGATTGCACGAGACGGACGACGGATAAAAGAAACGTCGCAGACCGTGCCGGAAGGGTATGGGGTGGATACCAGAGTATGTGTGGACGGTTCGCTTGATCAATATGCCAAGAAACCGGCGCGGGTTAAATCGGATTATACTTTTGATGATGGTAGATCGTTTGATGAGCTTGATATCGGGGAGACGGCTCAAGCGCATACTAAAAAACAAGAGATACGTCAAGCGTTTGTGGCACCGTTTGATTTGTGGCTTAAGGCAACGTGGGGGCAGGTGCAGTTTGTGGCAAGAGGCGGTATTGTAACGATTTCTAACGGTGAGGCAATCGGTAATAATAATCCTTGTGATATGGTGGTTTGGACATCACATGGGGCAGGGCGCGAGGTGTTAACCAAGCCGGCACGCGTTATCCGTTATGATTTAGAACAGCAGGGAATTCCAATTTGCCGAGGGGCGGAAAAGTTCTTAAAAACAGCCGCCAGAGAAGATATGAAAAATCCGTATATCAGTAAGTGGAACGACTTTAGGTTGTGGATGAAAGAAGAATTAGAGGTCTTAAATAAAAGAATGAGACTGTTTTTATGTCATAAATCTCTGCGAAAGTGTCCCTCCGGTAAAAGATGTGTGCGTGTCAGTGAAGCTCGTAAGCAAAGGTGATGTTTTTAGGCTTTGAGAAGCGTTAAGACGGTTACATGGAATTTTGTGCGCGATTGGCGATGATTGCAGATATGGTTTGTGTCTGTTGGGTTTGTTTTGCGGGCTGTTCTTGTGATGGGGATTCGGCTGATTTTGCGGCGGTGTTGGCTTTGTGGTAATCAGAGATAGTGCAGGCGTTGGAAAATTGTTTATCAGCCAAAGTGCGTTGTTGTTCTATTTCGGCGTTCGGAGCATCAGGCGGATATTTGCCTTTTTGGTCTTTGATTTGTTGATGTAGCTGACTGTTATCTGCCAAAGCGGTTGCCGGAGTGGTAAGCGTGATATCTCCTCGGGAAATAGTGGCTACATCTTTTTCGTATTTGACGGAAATGCCATCAGCATAGACTATCTCTTGTTTATCTGCCGGACTGGCTGAGAGTAATAAATTAGCAAATTCTTTATCGGCTTCGGGCGCTCTTTTGGTGATATAAATCATCTGTTCAGCAATGAATTGTTCTCTTTCTGCATCCGTCTTCAGTCCTTGTTTATCCATATAAGCACCGATTTTTAAGAGGTCTTCGTTGGAAACGTTCGGGATGTCTTTGATTATCTCTTGGGTGCGTTCTTCTGAAGGGACGAAATATTTGAGGCATTCCGGTGCGCTGTATGTGTAGCCATCACCGGTTTTCAGGTCTTGAACCATCATTTTTTTGCGTTCTTCCCATTCTTGGGCATTAACAACGGCGCCGGCTAGAGAATACTCGGTGGTTGCTTCTTGGGAAATACCAACTGTTGCTTCGGCGTCTTTTCTGGCTTGTTTGGCATAGCCTTCGCTTCGTTCGGCATTCCAGTAGTCAGAGGCTACTTTAGCAATTTTTTCGCGGCAAGCCGGGTCATTTTCATCAAATTTGCCGTTCAGACCGTCTTTACTGAGGACGGTTTCTTTTAGATTCGGCATATAATTTAAGATATCATCCGTGGCGATGGTTTGATTATTAACGGTGATGGTTTCAGCGCCGGATTGTTTGGCATTTTTCCAGATATGGGCAACGGTCATGTATTCGTTAAAATTGGCGATTTGTTCGGTCATGTCGCTCATTTGGGAAGCCATGTAAGGCGTGTCATTGGCTCCGCTGTGTTGTGAAAAATGTTGATAATGAGTGCGTTCGTGCCCCATTATTTCTATTTCAACGATGGTGTTTCCGGTTATGTATTGGGAGGTTTGATTGAATTTGGCATTTTCGCTCTCGTTTATTTTTTGCGCTAATTCCTGAGTGATTTCATATTGCGGCAGATTAAGCAGTCCTTCTTTGGCATAAGCCACATTATGGTCATATTTTTCCTCAAATTCTTTGTTTAATTCTTCATTGGTGGTTCCGGTTAAAACGCGGGTTTCGCGGGTAAGGTCATCGCGCCAATCTTTAATTGAGGCGTCCAGATTGAGGTGGGTGGTTGTTCCGGGGCTTGCGTTTTTAAGAGAAAAAATACCGATATGTGCGTCATCTCTTGTTTTGGTTTGCACCGGTTTGGACAATGTATCAAGAACTTCTTGTTGTTCGGTGGTTAATTCATTCGCTTTGGCCATAATCTTACTCCCTTATATCTGTTTATTTTAGCAAATTTTATCCGGCTTGTCAAATTGTTTTGTGGTGTATAAGAAAGTTCTTGCTTTTTAAAATTTATGGCGTATTATCACGCTGTCCTTGCCGTAGGGGATTCCTCTTACGGCTATACATTTAATTTTAATTTGTTGAGAATCCATAAGGAGTTTTAATTTATGACGAAATACGAAAGTATGTTAATTGCTCGTCAAGATCTTGGGCAATCTCAAGTTAACGACATTGTCGCAACTTTGTCTGAAGCTATTAAAAAAGAAGGCGGCGAAGTTGTTAATGTTGATAACTGGGGATTAAAGAGCTTGGCTTATCGCATTAAAAAGAACCGTAAAGGTTACTATGTTGTTTTAAACATTTCAGCTCCGGCACAAGCTATCTTTGAATATGAGCGTTTGGCTCGTTTGAACGAAGATATTATCCGCTTTATGACCGTTAAAGTTGATGAATTTGCCTCTAGCCAACAGGAAGATACTGTTGCCGAGGAAGCTAACTAAGGAGTATGATAATGGCTAAACAAGGATTTTTTAAGAAGAAAAACGGTGGCGAAAACGCTCAAATCAGAATCGACTACAAAGATGTAAAGTTTTTGTCCCGCTATATTTCCGAAAAAGGCAAAATTATGCCTAGTCGTATTACTAACGTATCTGCTAAAACGCAAAGAGAAATTGCTCGTGCTATCAAACGTGCGCGCTTTGTTGCTCTGTTGCCTTATGTGGCTAACTAAGGAGACGGCAAATGGAAATCATTTTATTGGAACATATTGCTAAATTAGGTAAAATGGGCGATAAGGTTAATGTTAAGAGCGGCTATGCTCGTAACTACCTCTTACCGCAAAACAAGGCCCTTCGTGCAACCGAAGCTAATATTGCTTATTTTGAAAAGCAACGTGCAGAATTGGAAGCTCACAACAAGGCTTTGTTTGATGACGCTAATAAAAAAGCCGAAGAACTCAAGGGCTTTACTGCAGTGCTTATTCGTCAAGCTGCTGAAACCGGTCAATTATACGGTTCAGTTACTATCCGCGATATTGCTGCTGCCATTAACGAGTCCGGTGTGGCTTTGGAACGTCGTTTTGTTTCTTTGGATAAGCCTATTAAATACTTAGGTGTTTATCCGGTTTCTTTAAGTCTTCATCCTGAAGTTTCGCAAACAATTTTGGTAAATGTTGCCAGAACCGCTGACGAAGCTAAGAAACAGGCTAAGGCTTATAACAACGAAGGAACTGCCGAAAAGAAAGAAACTGCTCCGAAGGCTGCTAAGGCTGAAGAGGCAGAAGCTACTCCTGCAACTGAGGCTGAAGAAAAACCGGCACCGAAGAAACGCGGACGTCCGAAGAAAGAGGCTGTTGCCGAATAGGGGGATGTCCTAAAAAGCCCTCATGATTGTTGATTTGCTCCCTTATTTACTAAGTTTGTAAACCGCGGTCGCAAATCAGCTTCCAGCAGGGCATTTTATTCCACCCATTGTAAAGACCGCCTAGAAATAGGTGGTCTTTTAGTTTAAATTTTTTATTAAATGTTTTGGGCGATAAAATATAGAAAAAGCCTGCTCGTTATGGGCAGGCTTTATGGTAACTCGTTAGAGTAAAGAACATTTCAGACCAAATGGCGGCAGTGGGCCTCTTAAAGTGCGATAAAGAGGGCTGTGGCTGCGGCTACAACGAGGACAATGACGCAACAACCCATCGGGTGATTGCATGTCCTCTCCCAAGTGGGGTAGGGTGAGAATGTCATAATTTTTGAATTTAAGTGGTTAATAATAGAGATTACATAAACTTAGCATTTATGGGGAAAGTGTAGGCGTATTTTTAGAGATGTCAAGAGGAATGCGGTCACAAAATAATGCGAAATGTTGCATTGGGCGGGGGAGGTTTTGCATTAACTACTATTCCGGGAATTGGCAAAGCGGTGAAACTTATTAATACACCGCCGCAAATTGGTGCACATATAGCACATGGGATAAATGCTTATCAAGAAAGTTGTGGTAATCGTAAGAAAAAATAAAGAAATAATAATTATTATATAAAGCATATAAAATTGAAAGGAGCAAAACTTATGAAATTGTTATCAAAAGAAGCCTTGGTATTGGGAGGGGTTTACGGAGTTATTGATGCTCCTTTTACTTATATGCAGTTAGAATTGGTTACGGATGTTTTCTTTATGGTTTTTATTATTTGTGCATTGATGCTTTGTTTTAATAAAACGCCAAAATTTCTATCATATACAATCAAGAATTATCCGAGAACCTGTTATTATTTATCATCAGTCGGTTGGATACCATATTTCTCCTTTATTGTTCTTTTGGGTATTGTCGGGAGTTATTATTGTTTGGAGTATGCAAACGATTTATTAAAGCAACAGATTGTTTATTTAGGGATTTTTAATTTGTTTGCCGCAGTCATATCGCTTGGAGTTGCTTTTATTAGAGCTAGCTGTAAAAAGAGTGGTTTGGGTAAAGGGAATAAATAAAAGTTATCCATAGGGTGAGCGAGCATTTCTTAGCTCAGGCGAACCTTGTGGGTAACTTTTTTTAAGCGAAGGGAAAGAATTAATATGAAAGGGATTGCCACGCGGTTTTTAGCCGCTCGCAATGACGTCGGTGTAGAATAGGAAAATACGGCGCGCAAAAGAAAAATGACAGGGTTTATACCTTGTCATTTTTCTTTTGTTTTGTCTTTGCGCGCCTTAGCGACTTCGTCGCGTGCTACACGCACGGTGCCACTCACGCCGTGGAGGCGAGGTGCTAAGCACCTATTGATCTAAGAACGAACGCAGTTTCTTGCTTCGGCTCGGGTGTTTTAACTTTCTCAATGCCTTGGCCTCAATCTGTCTGATACGCTCACGCGTTACGTTAAACTGCTGTCCGACCTCTTCCAATGTGTGATCCGTGTTCATACCGATACCAAACCGCATTCTTAACACTCTTTCTTCTCTCGGGGTTAGCGATGATAAAATTCTGGTGCAGGTTTCTTTTAGATTGGTGTGTATTGCGCTATCTACCGGTTGTAATGCGTTTTCATCTGCAATAAAATCACCTAAAGATGAATCTTCTTCATCACCGACCGGTGCTTCCAAACTTACCGGTTCTTTGGCTATCTTCATTACCTTGCGGATTTTATCTACCGGCATTGATAATCTCTTGGCTAATTCCTCCGGTATCGGCTCACGGCCGGTTTCTAATGCCATTTGACGGGAAGTGCGAACCAACTTGTTGATTGTTTCAATCATGTGAACCGGAATACGAATGGTTCTGGCTTGGTCGGCAATAGAACGGGTAATCGCTTGTCTGATCCACCATGTGGCATAAGTCGAGAATTTATAACCGCGGCGATATTCAAATTTATCTACCGCTTTCATCAAACCGATATTACCTTCTTGAATCAAATCCAAGAACTGCATTCCGCGATTAGTGTATTTCTTGGAAATGGAAATAACCAAACGAAGGTTTGCCTCAATCATCTCTTTCTTGGCACGCTCGGCTTCTCTCTCTCCACGCTTAATCGTATCAACCATTTTGCGGTATTCGGAAATCGGCAATCCGCACTCTTGGCTCATCTCAGTTAAAGATTTGCGTAATTCTAAAATCTCATCTTTGTGGTTGTTGATAAATGCATTCCAGTGCTTGTCTTTCTTTTCGGCTAATTTTTCAACCCAATGCGGATCAAGCTCGGAATGTTGGTAAGCTTCTAAGAAATCTTCACGCTTAACTTTACTGTCTAAGGCTAAACGCATCAATTTACCTTCAACGCCCATTAAGCGGCGGTTAAGCTCGTTTAATTGCTCGACCAATTCCTCTACGCGGATGGAGTTCAAATGAATGGAGCTCATTAACTCTATTAAGTCTTTTTTGATGGCGTGATATTTCTTCTCTAAAGCAGGTTGAGCTTTGCGTCCGGCTAATATCGCTTTCATGCGTTGGGCTTGGATACGGCTTAACTCGTCATAATAACTGGAGATTTTGTTTAAAATATCCAAGACCGGCTCAAACAACGCGGTTTCCATGGCGGTGATTGAGGTGGCTGAATGTCCGCCGTCTTCATCTTCATCGTCTAAATCAGAAGATTCACCTTCCATATCGCCGTCAGAACTGTCAACATCATCTTCAGGCTCGTCATCAACGGCACCTTCAAACTCTAAATCTGTTTCTAAATCATCATCGATGTCGTCTAAGTTTTTGTTTTCTAAATCTTTAGTGACGTTATCTAAATCGTCATCCGGCGTGCTATCATCGTCATACACAATCGCTGCAGCATCAACACCATACATCATATCCAAATCAATGATGTTTCTTAATTGCGTGGTGCCTTCAACCAACTCATCACGCCACTTGGAAATGGCTTTTAAGGTCATCGGGTTTTCGCAAAGGCCGCCAATCATAACGGTCTTGCCGGCTTCAATACGCTTGGCAATAGCAATTTCACCATCGCGTGATAAGAGTTCCACCGTCCCCATTTCCTTTAAATACATACGAACCGGGTCATCTGAGCGCATCAATTCTTTACTGTCAAAATTGCCACCACTCTCATCATCTTCATAATTAATTTCTTCCGGCGCCTCTTCTGAAACTTCTTCGCCATCATCAAAGTCATCCGTTTCATCAGCAGAGATGATACTGATTTCCATATCCGAAATGGCCGCCATGATATCTTCTATCTGGTCGGAAGTTTCTTTTTCTGACGGGAGAACTTGATTTAACTCTTCTATGGTAATGTAGCCCTGTTCTTTGCCCTTGGCTATCAGTTTCTTTAGCGCACCGCCAAACGAATCCAACAGCGGAGCGTCAGAGCTTTGATATTCTTCATTTTCTTCTGACATGTCGTTCCTTAGACGTATCTATTAGTTTGCAAACGCTGATATAAATAACCTTTCTAAAGTCCGTTGTCAAGCATTAAAAAATTTTTTTAAAGTTTTTCTTTCTTTTGAATCTTTTAGGGTTTGCGCTTGACATCGTATATGTCAAACTTTATGATTTTTCTTAAGATTTTTTGAAACTCGGGTAGGGCTTATGATTTGGTCAATACAGGAATTGGCGCGTCTGGCGATATGTAAAGATGATGTGATTGCTGAAAAAGTTTTTTCACATCTTGATGATCCGGATAATCAGGATATTTGGAATAAGGAAAATTTCTCACTTCTTTGGGGATTGTTAGGGACTGCCGGTGTTAAAGGAATAACGGCTGACAGTGCAGAAAAAATTTGGGAAATGCTTAGCAATAACAAAGTGTTAGACGCGTATGATAAAGGAATACTTGATGATTTTAATCGCCGGTTAATGCAACAATATAATGATGAGCGGATGCGCGGGTGGATTAATTTGGACAACTATACCGTCGGGTTAAAATTCAGAAAAATGATATTGTTACCGCTAACCAAGCTCTCGGATAAAATTAAAAATGATGTCGATATCAAATATCCTAACCCCGATAAACTTATTGAGAAGTTTGCGGCTTTAGGGGATATGACAAGGCTTAAAACGTATTTGGAGAGTATTAAACCGATAACCAATGATGAAACGGTATTTGGGATTGATGAGATTTTTGATAAAGAACAGAGTCTTAAAAAACTCTCTAAAGCAATAACCTATACAGCGCGGCGTTTGGGCGAATCTCAAAAAGATTATTTGTGGTATTATTTTATTGATGCGGTTAATAAAGGGTTTGATTATCAAAAAATTGAGATGACCGATCGGATGTTGGCGCGATTGGTGGCGGATGCTTCGGCTAAAAGCGATTCGGAGTTAAACATTGCGTTATTGCAAAATCGTAATGATAGTATTTGTGAATTTGTGCAATCAGTTGAAAATGCTGATAATTTTTATGAAGAAACAGCGGCTAAAATGGTATCTTTTGCCCCTGATGGGGTGGGAATGGCGGTAACAACCTGTTTGGATTTTGCCAAAGTGAGTGACAATCCCAAGGGTGTGGTTTTGGCGTTGGCGTTAGTTAACTTAAAGCAAATCAAATCGGCGGTGACGATATTGATGGCATTGGCTGAAAAGGGCGTGGCGACAGAGGCGTGTGCTTATATGCATCGGTTGCTTCCTTTGGCAAAAGGTGGGGAAAGCGTTATATCCGATTTGCTTAAAGATAATCTCTTAAAGCTGAAAGAACGTTCGATTTTGGCTAAGAATGAAGCCTATCAGGCGTATGTTTCGCGCTATTATCTTTTAGCGGTAAAAGCATTTATTGATGTGGGGTGCTTTGAGACGGGGGCCGATTTATTGAATTTTATTGTTAAAGAAGCGTGGTTTGAACCCAAAACAGCATTGGCAGATGATTTTAAGACTGTTGCCAATCAGTTATTGTTCTGTGATAAAAATGTTGTTTCGTTGTTTCAGGAGGCAATAGATAAGTTCGGCTTTTCAGTCTTTTATGAGCAAGATATTGCCTTTATCGGCGAGGGAAGTGATAATCCGTTAACTTCGGCACGGCATCGGATGGAACAAAGCATTAAAGAGGCGACAACGTTTGATGTGAGCGGTGTGTTTGATAAGATGGCAACGGTTGAAACCGGCGCGTATAATGCCTTGCAAAACTTAAAAAAGAATCTTAAGAAAACAGAAGATAAAAAAGAAGAAAATATAGCAGAAGAAAAAGAAATAATTGTTGTGTCAGAGGCTACACCTGAGCCTACCGGCACGGCAGAACAAATGTCTGTCAATGAAGTTACCGAAAATGAGCAAGTCAAAACAGAAGAAGTACAAGTAAAGACGGAAGATGCTTCTTTGCCGATGTCACCATTGGACGAGATTACGCGTTGGGAAGAACCTGAAGAGGCGCCGCTGGAGCATGATGAATCCATTGTCGGCGGGTTGAAGCGGTTTAAGAGTAAAATCAGTGATAAGGTTAATTTGGATATAGATTCTATTCTGAAAGTGTCAGCTTTGGATATTGATAAGCATTTTGAAAAGATTAAGCAGGTAGCGGATAATGCGTTGAATATGGCAAAAGAACAAATGAATGATGTTAAAGATAAGGTGGAAAAGATAGACGTATCTAAAGTTCCTTCAATGGATAAAGTTAAGAATTTTGCGAAGAGATTTCAGTTTAAACGTAAGAAAGATGAATAAAAAAGCTTCTTATTCGCGGATAAGAAGACTTGTTGAATAAAAACAGAAAAAACTCCGTGTTTCGCAACAGGGAGTTTTGGTAGTAAAATTAATTGCATATCAATGATTTTGTGTTTCACAACAGAAAAGCACCAATTTTATATAAACAAAAAAAATATATATAAATCCATGCATTACCGTAAAACGGGATTTCGGGAAAACGATATCTTCTTTGTAAAGGTTCCGTGTTTCACAACAGGGAGCCTTTTAATGAAAGGAGGGCCATTAAAAAATGGCAAAATGCTTAGGTTTAGATGCGGCATATTGCTATGCGGCACCGAGATGAGAGATAGGTTAAACTACCTCTGATACATAGTCTTAGGTTATCGGTATAATAATTGTTTTCGGTGGGTGACTATATCGGTTTAATTTTGTTTGTCAAGATGTTTATGAAAAAATTTTAACGCGAAATTTCTATCTGAATGATTGATGTTTTTTGATATCTTTAATGATTTGTTTGAATTGTTTGGCAACAATGTCGGAAGTGAAATTCTTTAAGGTGATTTCACGGGCGCGGCGCGCCTTATCCAACCGCTCGGCTTCGTGTTCGGGGGCGAGATAATATTTGATGAGTTCAACAAGTTCGGCTTCGGTTTTCCACATCGGAACCGTATCGCCGTAAATTTGTTCAATCTCTTTCATATAATCGGTGATAACTAAAGCACCGGAGGCAGTGGCATCAAAAATGCGATTGCTGATAAAACCAGCTTCTCGCATTTCTTTGCGTGTGTCATTTAAGACAATTTTTGCAGAGGAATAATAACGGTGCAAGTCATTATTGTTTATGCTTTCTGCGGTGGCAAGGCCTTCCCAGTCAGGACCGTAAATGGTTATGGGCAGACCGGCTTTAAGTGCAATCGGGGCAGCGGTGCGGTAAGGAACGTTTTTGCCGACAAACAGAATTTCGGATTTGATTGTTTCATCATATTCGGGGTAAAAGCGTTTGGGGTTGGTAAATTGCGGCACATAATATGCTTTGAAGCCTTTTTTGCGCATTTGTTCGGCATAAGTTTGAGAGCCGACGGCAAGCACATCATAAAACTGCATTTCATCAAAAAGTGCATGCGCGTGACCGATGTCAGCAGGGGCTAAGCGGTGACGGAGGTTTATTTTGGTTTTATCAAAATGGCTGAAATACAACGGATAAATGATGTAAGCAATGTTGATATGGCGTTTGTCAGGGAAAGGGGGCTTATATTGCAAATAGCCGCGGAGATAGATGTTGATAAAGCTCGTATCCGGAACGGTGTCTTCTTGGTATATTTGAGTAGCTTTGGGGTAAAACCTTTTTAAGCTGTCTAACAGATCATTACCGAGCCATGTTTCGCCATGAAAGGTGTCTTTGGGCGCACAATTTTTAAGCGTCAGAAGGCTGTGGTTTATTTTTTGGATGGTAGGGGCGCGTTGTTTTACCAATAATGACGGAACATTTTTGGCGGCATAACAGACACCGCACAAAATACCGATACAAAAGAAAATGATGTAACTTTTAATATGTGTCATGGTTAATTCCTTGTATCAGAGAGTCCAAACGCTTAGTAATATCTTTAAGATTTATGGCTTTGGTTTGATAGTCGGTGCGGCAAAGGGGGCGGTTATCATCTGTTAGCGGAAAGTGTGCCGTCGGCAGATTATAAAAGGCTAAATAGGCATTGAAAAGTTCGTTGGTGTTTAGCACGGCATCAAATTGCTTAAAGTAATTAAAGTCAATGTTTTGGATACAATCGCCGTTAAACAGAATATGTTTTGAAAAGCGTGCGGTATGGTCAATTTGTGGCTTTGGCGTATTGTAGTCGGTTTGATTAAAGTAAATTATCGTTTTGGGAAAGGGTGCCGGACAACGGAAATAATAGCCGCGTTTGCGTAAGGTCTTTTTGAGCTCTTGAGCAAACTGACCGTAAAACGGATGGTGCGAAAAGTTTATCTCCAAACAATGATAGCGAAGGTGGTATACTAAAATGCCAAACAGTGCACCGAGGCAAAAAAATCCGAACAACAAAAACTTTTTCATTGTAATCCTTTTTGTTGTTTGAGGGGAGTGATAATGTCATTAAACTGTTTGGCGGCGATTTCGGCGGTAAAATGCTTTAAGGTAATTTCACGGGCGCGGCGGGCTTTATCTTTCCGTTCGGCTTCGTGTTCGGGGGAAAGATAATATTTGATAAGTTCGATTAACTCGGCTTCGGTCTTCCACATCGGTACGGTGTCACCGTATATTTTTTCTATTTCCGGCATATAGTCTGAGATGACCAATGCTTCGCATGCTGTGGCGTCAAAAATGCGGTTGCTGATAACACCGTGAAGTAACATCTCGCTACGGGTATCATTTAGGACAATTTTGGCTGAGGAATAGTGTTTGTTTAGTAGATTATAGTCTATGGCGTCTGCTTTGGCAAATCCTTGCCAATCCGGTCCGTAAATGGTTATGGGAAGCCCTGCATTAATGACAGCTTGTGGGGCGCGGCGGTATTGGGCAAATCTGCCGACAAAGAAAACCTCTGATTTTAGGGTTTCATCATAGTCGGGGAAAAATTTTGAGGTGTTGGTGAATTGGGGAATATAAAAAGCATTAAGCCCCAGTGATTTAAGTGCGTCAGCAAGACTTTCGGAAGCGGTGGCGATGGCATCAAAGTCTTTTAACAGAGGAAGTAGACGTTTGTAATACTCCGGTTCAAAAGTTGTGCGAGAGCCATCTCCTTCAAATTGCGGATAGGCTAAATAGAGAATATGGATTTTATCGGTTTTATTAAAATTATCATCAACCATACCGCGGATAATAATGTTGGTTTCGGCCGGATATTTATAAAGGGAGTTATAAAAGCTGTAGGAAGTATGATAGCCGTATTTATCTAATTCGGTTTCTAAATTTTTGGCAAGGCCGTAATCGCCGCTGATGGTATGTCCGACTGATACGGGTAAATCAAAGTTAATGGTATTGTTGGGGATGGTATCTTTTGGTTCGCGGTGGTGTTTTAAGATGTATTTTAATCTTTCGGTGGCAGATTTTAAGCTGTGTTGAGCAGATACAAAGGTAAATGCGGCTTCGGCTCTTTTTGATGAAGAGTCAACTTCTTCTAAAATGGTGTTGATTTCCGAATCGGTTAGGTAAAAATTTATCATATCGTTAAAGATGTTGATGTTTTCTTCTACTTTAGGCCATCCCCAAAAGCAGGCTAAGGGGATTTTATGTTCGGCAAGTGTGAAAAAAAGCGGATTGAGGTCGAGCGAATTTTCAGCGAATGCGGTATTTTCTACAAAAGCTATCTTGAAATCAGTCATATCGTTTAGGATTTCTTGTGGTTTGGCTGTGGTATAGTGTCGGTAGGGTAAGTGCTTTTGTTTTAAGATGGCTTCCACTTTGGGCGGATTGTTAATGAGCGCAATAAATTTGTTATCGGTTGGGAGCTCTGTTTTGTTTAAGGGATAACCGAACAAAGGAAGGTAAAAGGCTGTTATGCCTTCTTTTTTTAAGACTTCACGGGATAGAGGTGAGGTGGTTAAAACAATATCAAAGTTTCTAATCTTATCTATATATAAGCTGTGATGTCCTCCAACCCATAGGATTGAGGTAGTGGTTTGGTTAGTAATATCCGGAACAGAGTTGTTGCTGTTAAAGCCTGCAGTGTAAAGAGTATAGGATTTGCCGACACGGTAACTCGTTTGGTTAAACTCACGCGCTAACAGGGCGGATAAAACACAGGCTTCATTTTTACATTCTTCCGGTAAGAAAATCCGTTTAAAAGGAAGTGTGGCGCAAATCGTTGCAAGAAAAAACAGAACAAATAATATCAGGGAAATATGTTTTAAATGCGAACGATTGAACAACATTGTTTCAATCCTTACGGTTGCTCGCTGGCGGTCTGAGAGTCTGCTTCGGAGGCTTTTTTTGTTTGGGATTGTTTCTTTTTGACAATATCGGCCACGGATTTGTTGATTGCATCGGTGATGTCTTTTTGTTGCACCATCTTACCGTTCCAATTTTTCAGATTTTGTATCATGGCTTGTTTGGCATCTTTAATTTCTGATGCGGTAAGACCAGCCTTTTGACCTGCTTCTTCAACGCTTTCCATAATCTTTTCATTGGTGGCGGTTTGAGTTGCCTGTAGACTCCAATCTCCAAATTGAACAAAGGCGCCGGCAATCCATATAATCAGCAAAGTAAGTGCATAAAAACGGAATTTTTTGATGATTTTAATGTTGTCTTCGCCGTAAATTTCATCGGTTTCATCTGCCGGACCATAAAGACCGTCACTAATATCGGTTTCTTTGGACCAAAGTCTTATCAGCATAATTACCCATAAGCCTAACGGAATAAGCGCCCACCATTGGATAAAAAAGGCACTTAATGCGGCGATGATACCGAGAACCAAATATAAAGAGGCGCGTTTGTTGATATCATGCAAACGACGCACGGAAACGGCTACTGCCGGTAGAAATGTAACGGCTACGTAGTAGTAGGGTAATAACGGCATTTCAATATAGTTTGCCAACAAATAAAGCGGAATAAGAACAATACCGGAAACGACAAAAAAGCCCCAAAATTCCAAACGTGTGGCTCGACCGTGAAATTTCAGATATCTTTCGGTAATACCGCGAAGATAATAGTCAAAAGCGTCTCCCCAAGCTTCTCGCATGGATTTCTTATCTATCCGCGGGGCTTGTGTCTTGGTTTGCAAAATTTCCGATTTGGAATCTTCGGCCAAAATGTCTTTATCTTTAATCAACATCTGATTTATTCTCCTCTGGTTTTGGAGTTACGGAAGAACTGTCTTTCTTTTCGGCTGCAGTTGTTTTTGATTTGATTGTTCGTTTGGTTTGCGGAATGCTGTAAAAGAAATCATACATCTTAAAATAAACGATTGTGCCGAAAACTAAAGCTGTGGTGTAAGCTAGTTGGGCGATGTAAGGGGTGACAAAGGCAAATATTGCCATAAACAGCCATGTTAAAATTACGGCGATGAGGGCAATCAAGCTGATTTTATGAATATTATTTTTGGTTTTGGCATACGCATTGATAACAGAGCGACTTTTGCCGGAAATCTCTGAAATGAAAGCAAATGAAGGAATTAAGAAAAATATAATCAGCAAGAAGAAGAGGAACAGGTATTTAATGACTATCCAAAGAGCGCTATCGACAAGTTGGGCAAGCAAAACATTTCCATAAGGGAAGAATGTGCGCAGCATGTGGATAAAGATGTTTATGCCAAGTGAGCTGACCAACATGGAAATTATGAAAAGCATAATGGCGGTTATAAAGCGCAAAGTGGCATGTGTAAAGATATGGGTATCTAAAAGGATGCGCTGTTTATAATAAAGTCCGGCGGCAAAATATACCAACAGATAAAGGCATATCAGATGCAGATAAACATTAGAAATTGGGATAAGACTGACCAAATAATAAAAAAATGTTAGAAAAAGAAAGCCTTTGAGATGCGTCGTAACATATTTAAAGGCGTTCGCATAAACTCTCTTTACTAACATTTTTTCATTATAATTCAAAATATTATCTCCGTTTATTCATGTAATCTGTTAGCCAGTGAATATCGTATTCGCCATCAATAAACTCATTTTGTGAAATGATTTCCTGATGAAGCGGAATAGTTGTCTTTACACCCATAATGATAAACTCTTCCAAAGCACGACGCAAGCGCATTAAAGCGGCGTTACGGGTTTTGGCATGAACAATAAGTTTTGCAATCATGCTGTCATAATATGGGGGTATGGAATAACCGGAATAAATCTCCGAATCTACACGGATACCTAAACCGCCGGGGGCGTGCCATTCGGTAATCTTGCCGGGGCAGGGCGCAAAGGTTTCGGGATCTTCGGCATTGATACGACACTCAATGGCATGACCGCGGAACTGAATATCATCTTGAGTATAGCCGAGTGCGGCGCCGGAGGCAATACGGATTTGCTCACGGACAATATCAATACCGGAAACAGCCTCGGTTATCGGGTGTTCCACTTGCAGACGTGTGTTCATCTCTAAGAAATAGAATTTGCCGTCTTCATACATAAATTCCAATGTTCCGGCGTTTTGGTAGCCAATCTTTTTGATGGCATTGCAAACAATCTCACCGATTTCTTTTCTTTGGGATTGGTTTAAGGCCGGAGACGGACATTCTTCAATCACTTTTTGGTGATTACGTTGGATAGAGCAATCACGTTCGCCAAGATGAATAACATTGCCGTATTTATCGGCTAAAATCTGCATTTCAATATGGCGCGGGTGTTGTAAATATTTTTCCATATAAACAACATCTGATGGGAATGCGGCTTTTGCCTCGGCTTTTGCCATGGTATAAGCCTCTTCAATATCATCATCGGAATAAGCTACTTTCATGCCCTTACCGCCACCGCCGTCTTTGGCTTTAATAATAATCGGATAGCCGATTTTATTGGCCCAAGATTTGGCCTCTTCAACACTTTCTAATGCCGGAGAGCCGGGGGTAATCGGTAAGCCGGCGTCAATGGCGGCTTTACGCGCGGTAATCTTATCACCCAGTAAGCGCATTTGTTCAGCGGTCGGGCCGATAAAGGTAATGCCGTGTAATTCAACCATTTCAGCAAAGTCGGCATTTTCGGATAAAAAGCCGAATCCGGGGTGAATGGCGTCAGCACCGGTGATTAAGGCTGCCGAGATAATTGCTTGTTTATTTAAGTAAGAATCGGCGGAACGAGCAGGCCCTATACAAACCGCTTCGTCAGCCAAGCGAACGTGCATGGCATTGGCATCTGCCTCGGAGTGAACAGCAACCGTCCTGATACCCATTTCACGGCAGGCACGGTGTATTCTTAAGGCGACTTCACCACGATTGGCAATTAAAACTTTTTCAAACATAAATGTTCTCCCAAAGCCTATTCAATCACAATTAAAGGCTCGCCATATTCAACAGGATCGCCGGCTTCAACCAAAATCTTTGTAACCTTGCCGCCTTTATGTGCTTTAACCGGATTAAAGGTCTTCATAGCTTCAACCAAGCAAACCGTGTCACCTTCGGCAACGGTGTCACCGACTTTGACGTAATTCGGGGTTTTAGGATCTGCCGATAAATAAACGACACCAACCATCGGGGATTTGACGGCATTGGGATCATTGGTATAGTCAACTTCTGCGGAAGTTGTTGCCGGAGCAACTGTCTCAGGGGCAGGGATTGCCGCTGCAACGGGAGCCGCAGCGGTAACTGCAACTTGCGGTGTGTAAGTTGTGGCGGCTATGCCGACGTTGTTTCTTACTAATGAGATACGGCAACTTTCGTCTTCATACTCTAATTCGGTTAAGTTTGTTTTATCCAAGATCTCAGCCAATCTGCTTATTATTTTTGTATCCAATGGATTAGACATATTTATCCTCTCTTTAAAATTAAATCTGTGGCTATCTATAGCCGTTTTCTTAAAAAATACAAGCTTTTTCTTTTAGTGCTCCCCAAGAGATGCACAGAAGAGTGCTTTTTTGTTGATTTTATGGAAAGTTTTTGCTTATAATCGCGGTTAAAGGATTTTTTTTGGTGAGGATTTATCATGTCGGACTTAGCTACTGCTTTACAAAACTATGGAATCTCGGGGAAAATCGTTGGTGAAACGAGGGGACCTTTATTAAAAATTATAGAATTTGAACCGGCTCCGGGGACAAAGCTTAAAAATATTACGGCGTCTCTGGAAGATATCAGGCGTGAAATCGGTGCAAGTTCTTTGCGTGCCGAGCCTGCTGAAGAAAGTAACGCGATTTTGTTTGAAATTCCGGCAGAGAGTTTTGAAACGGTTGATTTCAAGGCTATTCTTCAATCTGCAGAGTTTGAAAAGGCGTGCGGTAAATACGCTTTGCCGATTTGTTTGGGGGCGGATATTAAGGGGAGGCCACTTTTTGCCGATTTGGCAAAAATGCCGCATTTACTCATCGGCGGAACAACAGGGTCCGGCAAGTCCGTGGGGCTTAATACGTTTGTGCTCTCGTTGGTTGCCGCTAAAAAGCCGGCTGATGTTAAGTTTGTGATGATTGATCCGAAAAAGATTGAGTTTAGCGTCTATAACAATCAGAAGTATCTGATGGGGCCGGTGATTACCGAAAGCAGTGATGCTGTTAAGGTTTTATCCTTATTGGCAAAGGAAATGGATGACCGTTATGAGACGTTTGCCGAAAACATGGTAAAGAATCTTGCCGAATATAATGAAAAAGGAGATGGGCATCTGCCGTATATCGTTTGTGTGATTGATGAGTTTGCTGACCTTATGGCCACTGATAAAGAGGTGGAAAAAGATGTGATGCGCTTAGCACAAAAAGCTCGTGCTGCCGGTATCCACCTGATGTTGGCAACACAACGTCCGTCAGTTGATGTGGTAACCGGTGTATTAAAGGCAAACTTCCCGACACGGTTGGCTTATAAAGTGGCGTCACGTGTCGACTCGCAGACGATTATTGATATGCCGGGGGCAGAAAACCTTATCGGGCGAGGGGATTGTTTATTCTTAGCCTCTGACGGGGCTTTGAAACGTTTGCACGGTGCATTCTTACCGGACTCGGAAATTGAGGCCATGTTAAAGCCGTTTGAAGGCAAAGTTAGGCCGTGGAATTTTCCGAAAGATGAGGAAACCACCGGAACGGCTGTGGCAAAAGCCGGTCAGGGACGGGCAGTTCAAGAAAAGGCTAAAGTGAGTTGGTTTAAAAAATGCTGGGATTTCTGGTGGAAGTTAGGTGTTCGTGAGCGGCAGCGGATTATTAAAATCTTAGCGGTTATCGGTGCTTGGGTTTTGGCACAGATTGAAAGCGATACCAAAAAGAAAAAAGGAAAGTAAGATTTTGTGGGAACTTTAGGGAGTTATCCATAAAAAATAAAAAATCTTAAAAAAAGACTTGCAAACTAAAAAAAAACTTTATATAAAGCTATCTCGTGACGGCCAGATAGCTCAGTTGGTAGAGCAGAGGACTGAAAATCCTCGTGTCGGGGGTTCGATCCCCTCTCTGGCCACCAGTTAACAATAAAAGGACACCGTAAAAGGTGTCCTTTTATTGTTAGTTCGTTAAATAAACGAACGAGGGGATCTCACCCTATGGGTTCGATCTTGCTTCGTAAGGCTTGCGTTTTTTCAAACGCTCGCCAACTTCGCGTCGGACAAGTTTAGCTGTAACATTTGCGCTTGTCCGCTTTCTGCGGATCGCAAATTAACAGCAACTATAGCTTTCGGTAAAAACTGT
>CACWQT010000011.1:96188-138865 GCA_902763185.1 uncultured Rhodospirillales bacterium
CACCGTAAAAGGTGTCCTTTTATTGTTAGTTCGTTAGATAAACGAACGAGGGGATCTCACCCTATGGGTTCGATCTTGCTTCGTAAGGCTTGCGTTTTTCAAACGCTCGCCAACTTCGCGTCGGACAAGTTTAGCTGTAATATTTGCGCTTGTCCGCTTTCTGCGGATCGCAAATTAACAGCAACTATAGCTTTCGGTAAAAACTGTCCACCGGACAGTTTTTATTCTGCAAGCCCTCTCTGGCCACCAGTGCGTGGCGCACAGCCATAATTGATGGCATCTTAAAAGGTGCTTTTATTGTTAGTTCGTTTTCCAGTGGCAGCGCTACCAGCATTACTTTTGAGATGTTGTTAAGGATATTTTATACAAAAAAAGAGGGCTTCCGGATTGGGGAAGCGCTCTTGTATCACAGCCTGTTATTTCACAGGCAATTTTGAATTCGTCTTACGGGGCTTGCTATTTGTCCCGCACCTTTCTACTTTTTGTTTGTTTGCCTGAAACAATTTCAGGTATTACTAACATAGTCACTAAGAAGTATAACTTAAATAAACTACGTTATGCACTTGCCGTATTAACTCGGTTAATCTCACTTTGAGGACCGAGAGGATAACAGGCATACAAATTAAGGTTTGATCAGTCTCTTAAAATGTATTTGTGCGGAGCGGTTATTTTGATGATTGGCAGACGAACTTTAAATCCAACCTTCTGCTTAACTTTTCCGTTATCCTTTTACATACATATATATAGATATACATTTATGTTAGAACGCCTTTTTTATAGCACAGATTTTTGGGGTTGTCAAGGACTAAATGACAAAAAAATATTTTTTGTATAAAAGTTAATGTTTTTAGGAAAAGCTATCTATTTATAAGGAACGATGAGATATTGGTATAGCTTATATTGTTGCGGGTAAGAAAGCAAATAATTATGCCACGGGAAAACGGAAAGTTTGGCGTTTAGTGTCTTCCAGCTATCCATACGATGAATGATGCTTTTGCTTTCTTTGATTTGGAAAAAGCCGCGGCTAAATTCAATCGACGGGGTTATAAGACCTATGGCTAAAAAAGTATATATAATTTTTTTGTTAAAATGAGAGGTGTTATCGGCTAACAGGAATTTCAGAACGTAAATTTGTAAAATTAATAAAGCGGGGATTGTCGTTCGCATAACAAAATCGTTAAATGCTCCGCCGATTGAAAATAAGGCCAGTGTCATAAGAGAAAAAAGCATGATTTTGAAATTTGTTTCATGTTTATATGTCAGATAAATCGGCAGGACATAGCAACCAAACTCAATAAAACAAAATGTGAAATATTGAATAAGCCCAAGCTGATTTAAGTGAAAATGCTCTCTTAGGGCAATCGTGTTACAGGTGAAAAAGATTGTTAAAACCAGAAAAATCGGGATTGAAGCTAAGTTGGAATAAGAAAAAATATGGCGGTAAGTTTTGGTATTATATGGGGAGGTATACCAATACTTGATTACCGTGCAGAACATGAAAATGCCCAGTCCAACTGTCGGCAAAAAAGCCTGAAACATTGTTGCCGAAAATAAAATACCGTAATTTTTGGGTGTTTGAGCGGTTAAAAACAGCATGGTTGCAATCCATGCCGGTATGGCTTGGTTAAATACCCAAAAGAGTTGGGTGGTTTGGCTGTCGTATTGGATGTTTCCGATACCGTTCCAAACTTCTATGTGATCCAGTTTTGTATTGTTTATGAGGGCAGGGAGGATATCTAATCCGGAAAATAAGATTGGAAACAATAATACTAAACAGATGGCTTTGCGGTTTTGTGGCTTAATCAACTCGTATAACAAGCAAAAAAATAAAAACACGCCTAAAACAGCATGTAATAATAAGATATTTAAGCCGATGGTAAATAGCATTTCAGAGTTATCTATGAAGGCAAATATTTTGGTTAACATCGCAGGAACCAACCAAAAACCGAAATAATAGTTAAGGGTTCTGAAACCGGCTGTGTAGTAGACGGGATAATCTTGCTCGATTAGGTCATGATAAATGGCATTTCTTGCCAGAAAGTCACCGGTTTGATAAACATAGCCGCCGATGCCGGACCAGAAACACCAAAATGCAGCAACAAGAAAGACTAATACGCAAACTTTTTTAGGAATATAAAAATCTTCTTTGGCGGAATCAATCTTTATAAAGTAACAAGAGATGAGTAAAAAGAGTAGAAGAAGAATTTTAAATAAAAGGGTAAACCAAGTGAAACAGAAAATAAAAAGAGGTAAAATCAGGTATAAATAAGCCAGCTTTTTAATAAGTTTTACGGGCATGAGTTATCCTATCAAAGTTGTGCCCCTTTGGAACGGAGAAAATCTGCAATGATATTAAATTTTCTGCGTTCGGCAAGCCTTAAAGCACTGTCACCGTTCTTATCACGCCAATCCGTATAGGCTCCCAACGTTACCAAACGTTCTACGGCAAAGCGGCGCTCTGCAACAACGGCTTGCATTAAAGGGGTCTTACCGGTAAAGTCCGGTATGTTTAAATCGGCACCGGCATTGAATAAGATATCTATGATTTCGTTATTGCCACTTTGAGCGGCGCGATGAAGTGCCGTTTCACCGTTATAATTTTTGCCGTTGACATCAGCGCCGTGATCTATCAGAAAGTGTATAAAATTGACTTTACCTAGAGATGCGGCGATTATTAAGGCGGTGTTGCCGTCGTTATCGGTGTCATCTACGTCATAACCGAGCATTAAAAGTTCTGAAAAAGTATATTCATCTTCTTCGTTGATTATTTCATATATGGAGGGTTCTGCATTTGCATGTGTTATAAAGGCAAAGCAAACAAGTAATGTTGCCAACCAAGTTATTTTCATTTTTCCTCTCTTTACTTTTTTTAATATAGTTAGTCTAATTGATTTATGGTAAAAGAAACGTTAACTCAATTTATAAATCCAAAAATAAACAAAATTATTGACAAAAATAAAATTTTCGGTAAATATTATTTTCCCAATTCATTTAACCGGCTAAAATAAATGGAAAATGTGACGAACATAATAGACAGATTTACGACTGAGGTCAGCCCTAGTGATAAGAAGAGGCTGCTGATGGCGTATTATGACTATGTGTCGCTTGTGGGAAATTTAAAAGATGTCATCGCGCAGCAGGGAATCAAATATTTGGCGTTTTATGAGTCGTTGCGCAATAAGGTTAATGCTTTGGAAACTTCACCTTGGGAAGTGGAAAATGCTAGTGTTCAGGAACAGCAGTTATGGACATCATTTGTTGGTGCCGAGCCGATTAAAGAAAAGCATAATTATTGCTATGTCAGCGTGAACCATACTTCGTTACGTTATAAAGATGAAAGCTCCGGGATTTTATCCATACCGACGGATTTTGATGTGAAACGGAACGGTAATGCGCTTCCACATCGGGTGGAACGGTATGTGGCGGCATATCCTAAAGAAATTAAAATTGCAGATGCGGAATTTGTTGTTGATGGCAAATACCGGTTAAAATATCGGGTTTCCAATAAAGAGCAAACGCTTAAAGAGGCGTTTGACGATAATGTGTTTGCTGATAATTTTATGAATATGTTAGATGTGTTATCGATGTTGCCTGATAGATTGATCTATACTGATAAAGAAACACAAATGCAGATTGAAAAAGAAGTGATGGCTTCGGCAACCGTGGCACCGTTGGAAAACTTGATTTTGGATACATTGTCGGTTTTGGCCGAAGAAGCGCATCAAATGATTAAAAAAGTTATCGGACGACGAACAGGGCCGAATTATTTAGGGCAGGCCGAAAAAGAACAGGTTATCCCGTCGGCGGTCAGATTGCAGGATTATATCAATATCAGGCATTTGGTGCATCATCAATGGGATACGCTTGACGGTATGGGGAAATTCAGCGAGAAAGAGGCGCTTAAAAATACAACAGTGCGGCGGCGGTTTTTAGATTCTTATGCGGCGCTGTGTGATAAGCCCTTAAAGGAACGGTTGAAGTCTTATATTTTGGCCGGCAATGATTTTGTGTCGTTGGTAACAAGGCTTAATCCATTTGTTTTTATTAAAGATAGAGCGGAAAGCAATAATAAATTTATCGAGCGTTTCAAAGCGTATCATCAGGCTAATCCGGAGCAGAAGCTTTATGTGGAAACGGGAATTCACCGAAACGAGAGCAAAAAACTATCTTTATTGAAAAAATTGACAATCGTTGATAATGATTTTGAGCTTATAGATAAAAGTTTGGGTGCTATTGCCGATTTGGAACAGAAACTCAGCGGATTTGTGTTGCGGCGGATGTATTTGGAAATGTTTTCGGATATTGAGTATCACATTTGCCAGTATGTTTTGTTTGCCGGACAAAATATGACGGCGGCGTATGCATGGAACTGGCTTAAAGCGCATAAAATTATAACACCGCAGGAAGCGGATATGTGGGCAGAATATCGAAAAGTGAGAAATCAGCTCAGCCATAAATATACCGATAATGAGCTTAATCAGCAAATCTTGACCATTATGCCGGAGTTTAGTGTGAAGGCGCTGAGTTTAAGAGATAAAATCAGTGAAATAATGCCGGAAGTGCGGTTGGTTTCCGATAATGTATATGAGGCAGTGCATAAAAACGGTAAAATTGTGCGGTTGGATTATACAAATAAAACCATTTTATCCGATTATAAGAAAAAACAGCATAATGCCAATGCTATCAAATCTCAGGTAAACGGCTCAGAGCCAAAAAATGTGAAAAAGACCAAAATCTATACCGAAGAATATCCGAACGGGGTGAGCCTGACTATTTCGGGAACGGATATTGTGGCTTGTCGTTTAGGGAATGGGGTGACGATTGATATGCTTAAAAATCAACTAACTTTTGAAGACGAAACAAAGGTTTATTATGCCACACCGCATGGAACACAGATTGTTTATGCCGGTCAGGAAAGGATTTTTGCCGATAAGAGTATGATGGTCAATAAATGTGTTAAAGACGGTAAGATTATTTTTCTCGGTCCGAATGATCGGATAATCATGTCTAACAGGCGTAGTGTGTTGCTGGGCAAAAATGAAGAAATCAAAGAAGAAAATTGGTTTAGAAATAACGGACAGAAGATGAATGTTCGGTATGTGTGGGACAGAGGTGAGATGCGGTTGCATTTTAATGACGGTACGGTTATTTTGTTAAACCCCGATGCAACCAAAGTGTGGCATCAGGGCGTGGAATTAAATTATGCGCAAAGGCAAAATTTTGCCGACTCCTATGCAGATGATAATTCAAAAAATACTGCAATAATCTCTGCTATCTCTTTGTTAAATAAAGAAAAATAATTTTTGAGGTAAAACTTTGAAAGTATTGACTTTTGTGTCATATCATGTTAAAAAATAAGTGAAAATGGTGATATATCGTTTTTAAGCTGAGCGAGGGCAGGGGTGTTCTCAGGCTCAATAATCAGGGGAATCTCGGATGGGCGAGGTTCTTTTTTTTGTATCGGTCATAATTGTCAGATTATGGCCTTTTTTTTATCATTTTTTAGGAGAGAAAATATGACTGTTCAGAGTAAAATAAGTAAAGCGGTGTATGAAGCGGACGGGGTGACAACGGCGTTTATGATACCGTTTTATTTTTTTGAGCACCAAGTAGCGGTGTATCGCGGTATCGGCTCAACACCTTTAACGGAAGGAACGGATTATACTTTGGAAGGAAACGGTAATCCGGAAGGCGGTGCCGTCATTTTTGGGACAGCACCGGATGCCGGAGAAGTGATTACAATTATGCGGCATGTCGATTTGACGCAACTGATTACCTTTATGGAAGGGGAAAAGTTTCCGGCAGCCGATTATGAACATGGGTTGGATAAAATTACCATGGCGTTACAGGAGTTGAGTGCCTATTTGGATAATTGTATAACCATACCGGCAGGGGCAAATTTTAGTTCTGATGATTTGTTTGAGTTGTTGGTTACAATTAACAATCATCTGGCGGATATTTTAAGTGTGCCGGAGGTGGCTACACAGGTAACAGAAATTTATACTCAAATGCAAACTGTGCTTAACCAATATTATACCAAGGCTGAGGTTGATGCTATGCAACCGATAAAGGTTACGGATATTGAGGCTTTATGTGCTGATGTTGTTTCTGATGAAACGTATGCAGAATATCCGTATAAATTGGATATTGCCGTAACAGGGGCAAATGCTCAAAAACTGCCGCAAGTTATTTTGAGTGCCGAAGATGCCGGATCGGGAATTTTTGCGCCGATTGCTTTAAGTTATGACGGCGGTGTCCGATTATACTTAAAGGAAATTCCTCAAGCGCAAACAATCCAAATTCCGGCGATACTGCTCCATTAAAAAATGGATAGGCTAAAGGAAACTTTTGCCCACTATGGTATATGGAGTGCTTTTTTAGGCATAATTGCCATTGTTATTAAGCCGTTTATATCGGTCAGGCAGACAATAAGGGATATGATTATCACGTTTATTGTCAGTATGCTTAGCGGATTGTTGGCTGAATATATGGATATACCGATGCCGGTCAAATACGGTATATCCGGCGTGTGTGGGCTGTTTGGGGTGAGGTTGTATGCGATTGCGGACAGCATATTAAAAACAGCCGAGAAAGACCCCGTTGAGTTTATTAAAAATGTAAAGGAGAAGAAGCCTCTTGATTGAGGCTTCTCCGGTTTGAGGCAGAGATGAAACAGGGCATCATTTTACTTATCATATTTTTGGGGTTGATTGCCGGTATCAGGTATTATCAGATGCAGGCCGAGGTTGCAGCGGAAAAGGCCGGCAATTATCAACGGAATAATGCATTATTGCTTGGTCAATTGAGGAGGGTGTATGTTGAAAAAATCAGGCTATCGGAAGAAAATGAAATTTTGGAAACAATGGCAAAGGCTGATGAAGAAAAGTTTGATTGGTATGTTGATATCAGCAACAGTGCCGTTATTAAGCGGTTGCAAGGGAAGGGAGGTCGTATATCAACCAATTCCAAGGGAGCCGATAAATTGTATTGAGCGGATTAAAACGCCCTTAGATATGGCAAAGTGCTTAAACGAATATAAATTGCGTGATGAAGCGGAGAATCTGTAAGGGTTGTGCAAAAATCAGATTTATGCTTGCGTATCAAAGGATGAAATGGCATGATATGAGCATTAAATAATCAGGTTTTGGGTGATGTATAAAATTAAATATTCGGTTGGTGTTGTCGGGGCTTTAATCTTACTCTTGTGTGGTGTGAAAGTGTGGTATTATTATCAGGAGCCGTTTCATGTGGTCGGTTCAAAAGTACCGGTATTTATGAAACAAGTTGTGGAAAAGCTTAATGATATGCCCGAATTTAAGGGCAAACACTATACTATTTATGCAGCCGGTTTTGATGCGTCTAATACTGTTCCGCATTTTATCCGTCATAATCCGAATGCTATATTATGGATGGGAGGGAAGGTAATTTTTAATGCGGAGAGTGCGGAAAATTTCGGGGCGATTTTTACCATAAATCCGTTTAAGCAAACCCAGTTGAAAAAAGATAATATTAAATCGTTTTTTGTGCCGATGGGATATGTTGAAAACAAACATGTATTTACACGCGGAGAAGATTTTATTGTTATTGGTAATCCGGCGCATATAGAAAAAATACTTAAGGCTAAAAAAATATCTTATCGGAGTTATACGTGGCAGGAAGTTATTGGAAATCCGAAACTTATTTCCGATGTGAAAGGAGTAATCGCAGGTGATCCGTTGGATGCTTCATTGAGTTTGGAAATGCCGGATATTCTGCTTAATTTGGCACGTGCGGAAATTCCCATTATGGCAGAATGGAAAGGCGAAAAAACTGTCAGCCTGATGTATTGGTTTAATGATTATATTAATTTTTATATGTATGAAAAAGATGCGGCGGTGATGATTGAAGAAATCAGGCTAAATACACCGTTGGTTCAAAAACGAGTAAAGGAAAATAAGCGGTTTGTCGAAAAGTATTTTTCGGTGCAAAGTGTGGCCAATACCGTGAGTGAAGTGTTGCTTTGGGGACATGTAAAATATGAAAAGGTTGCACCGAAGTCTTTAACACTTAATTTGCCGACAATGGTTGGGCATTACGGTGCTGGTGATTATTGGCTTGGTAAAGATATGGCAACAGAGTTTGAAAACATCGGGTATGCCGTTGATACATCATATATCAACTCACAATATTTGTTGCCGGCAGAGGTATATATTCGGATGCGCGGACTGACAACCGACTATGATCATCATCGGTTTGGTCTGATTAATCTGTTTTATCTCATTTATATGGGAATTGATTATCGGGATGAAAAAAGCTATACCGAACAACTTGAAAACTCCATGAGGGGGAGTGATGTGTTTGTTTCTGCCTCTAAGTATTGGGCGGATAAAATGACGAAACTCGGATATCAAAGTCATTATTTGCCGCAGTTTACCAATCCGCACAAATTTTATTATGATTATGACGAACGATTCAAATCAGAAGTTTTATTTGTGGGAAACTTCCACTTCTATCGCAAAGGTTTGATATGGGCCATCAAACAAGGAGCACCGATAACCATATACGGAGATAATTATCCTGCCGGAATGGCTAAGAAGAAATATGTTGATAATCGAATATTGAGAAAATATTACTCTTCGGCAAAAATTGTTTTAAATGATGCGATGGACACTATGAAGCGTTATGGGTTTGTCAGTAATCGGATTTTTGATGCAACGGCATGCGGGGTGTTGGTTATTTCGGACTATATGCCTGAAATAAAAGAAATTTATGGGGATTCGGTGCCGATGTATAAAGATGAGAAAGAGTTGCTCAAATTGATTGACTATTATCTTAAGCATGATGATGAACGGCAACGTTTGGCTAAAAAAGCTCAACAGATAACTTTAAGGAATTATACGGCAGAGCAGGCCGTTGATAAATTAGAGAAAATTATTACGCAGATTAAAGAAAAGAAAGTTTTTGAAAATCAGCGTTAAAGCCTGTGCAAAAAAAGTGCTGTGTGCTTGAAGCCCTCAAGAAAATCAGGCAGGATAGGAGTATGAACTTAAGAAATGGAGAAAAATAATGGTTAAAACTTTGGTGGTTATTCCGGCGCGTTACGGTTCGTCACGTTTTCCGGGGAAACCGTTGGCAAAAATTGCCGGTAAAGAAATGTTGTTGCGCGTGGTGGATATTGCAAAGAAAGGCACTAAAAATACCGATGCGGAAATTGTGGTGGCAACCGAAGACGAGCGGATAGAGAATTTTTGTAAAGCGCATGATGTGAAGTGTTTGATGACTTCAGATGCTTGCAAAACCGGATCGGATAGAGTATGCGAAGCGGTTAAGAAAATGGGAATTAAGCCGGAATTAGTGATTAACCTGCAAGGGGATAATCCGGTTTGTCCGCCGTGGTTTGTGGAAGAATTGATTAAGGCGTTTGAAGAAGATAAGACGGTTGATTTGGTTACCCCTTGTGTGGAGCTCTCATGGGAGGCATTAGATAAGCTTCGGGAGAGCAAGAAAACAACGCCGTTTTCCGGTACAACCTGTGTCGCTGATAAAAACGGCTATGCTTTGTGGTTTTCTAAAAACATTATTCCGGCTGTGCGTAAAGAGGCTGATTTGCGCGAGAAATCTCAGAAAAGTCCGGTTTTAAGGCATATCGGCTTATATGCGTATAAATATGATTCCTTATTCAAATTCAAAGAGTTAGAAGAGTCAGCTTATGAAAAACTTGAGGGTTTGGAACAACTACGCTTTTTAGAAAACGGCATGAAAATCAAGATTGCCAAAGTAGATTATGGGGCATTTGAGGGGATGAGCGGCGTTGATTCGCCGGAAGATGTGGCGCGTGCCGAGGCTCTGTTTGCCAAATACGGTGAGTTTTAACAAATATAAGGATAAATAAATGACAACGAGAATTATTATTGCCCGACATGGCAACACTTTTACCAAAGACCAAACACCGTTAAGGGTAGGGGCTAAGACCGATTTGCCGTTGGTCGAGACTGAACGTGGTACAAATATCGGTAAATATTTGAAAATGCGTACTTTATTTCCATCTGCAGTGTTTGCAGCACCGTTGAAGCGCACCACCGAAACAGCGCGTTTGGCAATTGCGGCGATGGATAAAGATATTCCGCTTATATCTGACGGTCGTTTTACGGAAATCGATTACGGTCCGGATGAAGCAAAAACCGAAGATGAAGTGATTGCAAGAATCGGACAAAAGGCTCTTGATGACTGGAATAAGTCGGCGATTGTGCCAAACGGTTGGAACGTTTCGGTAAAAGAAATTATTTCGGCATGGGAAGAATTTGCCAAAGAAGTTGAGACAAAATATCATAACAAAACCGTGTTGGTGGTGAGCTCTAACGGAATTATCCGCTTTGCACCATATTTGACCGGTGATTTCAAGAAGTTTTCGGACGAGTTTGACATCAAAGTCGGCACCGGCGGTGTGTGCATTTTGGAAAAAGATGATGATGAGGCTCATTGGCGCGTGACTGACTGGGGGATCAAACCGAAAGAAAAATTGGCGGCTTGAAATGCATTTTGAGAGCGTTCAGCGATAAATCATGCGGATTTTCGAGCTGAGCTCGCTCTGAGAGCGCATTTTTGTCGGTTTAAGGTGCGACATAATAATTTGCATAATAGTAAATGACCGCGATAAATCAGGTAGGAAAAGGCTTTTCTGAGAATTTTCCCATCCATAACTATACATAATATACATTATGCGACTAGCGATTAAAACCAGGAAAGGGCACTACTCCGTTTTTTTAGAAAAGCTCAAGTGAAAAAAATAAGAAATTGCCGCGTGCCGTTGGTGCTTGCGATGACGTCTAAAAAAGACGGCGGTTTATACCTCGTTATATCGTCTAAAATGCTGACTGTGTGATTTTGCTTTTTTTGTTGATTTTATATTTTTCTTCGGCTAATTTGTGGCTGTATGTTAAATCTATTTCAATCATTATGGTTAGTCAGCAATTACAATTTTGGTGGATGAGATATGGCCCGTTGGTTAGTTATCTCGCTTTGTTAGCTCTGGCGGTTTTAATTGGTCTTACTTGTTTTATTAAATAATATGTGGCCTATGAGTAAACCTTTACGCAGAGTTCCTTGGTGCCGGCATTATGCCCCTGCCGTGGTGCATTTGATGATGGCTTTTACGTTGATTTTCGGTTGTGTTTTGGCGGCTTCCCACCAAAATCCTCAGGAAATTCCAAATGTTATCGGAACGGCTTTGGGGTATTTGATGCCCGGTGGCGGCTTTTTGATGGCGGTTATTATTCTTTTAGAACAGCATTTTACGCGGTTTAGACCACTTTGGGAACGTAACACATTGTATTATCATGCGTTTGTCCCTGCCCTCTATGTCGCAGCTTTGCTGTTTTTAAGGAAAGAAGACCTCTTAAACGCCATGTCTGACGCATCCGTGGATAAGCTTTCAGTTGCTTATGTGCTGATGTTGTTGCCGTTTATCCTCTATCTGTATCGCATTTATGTTCCGTTCTCTTTTGTTTCTTTTTTTAAGAAATATGGTGATGGCTTAGTGTGATATGTCGTTTAATTAGCTCTGTCGTAAGTGGTCGACGGAGCTATTTTTTTATTAGGCTGTTGGCAAATATTTAAAATTATCCTTTGCGCCGCACTTTTAAGATGATTTTATCGTCGGCTATATGGCGTTTTAATACGTTGGAACTTTGATAGATTTCGGCCAATCTTTTGCCGTCTGAAGCATTTATTACAAGGGTTTCGAGTTTTCCTTTTTTATTAAAATAAGCTTTTAAGATGTTAAGTAAATCGGTTACGCCCTCGCCTGTTATGGCAGAAACGGAAACAGCGTTTGTTGAGCTTATGATGTTTTTTGTTTCTAATTTATCAATCTTGTTGAAAACCTCAATGTAACGTTTTGATGTTTCTATCTTTTCTAAGCCTAGCTCATGTAAAACAGACAAGACATCGGTGCGCTGTTCTTTGTAATGCGGATTAGAGGCATCGATGATGTGCAAAATAACTTCGGCTTCTAGCACTTCTTCTAATGTGGCGCGAAAAGCCATGACCAGTTCGTGAGGTAAATGCGAAATAAAGCCGACGGTATCTGATAAAATGATTTCCGAACCGCCTAAATCTACCTTGCGCATGGTCGGATCCAGGGTGGCAAACAACATGTTTTCGGCAAAGACTTCGGCTTTGGTGATATAGTTAAAAAGTGTTGATTTGCCGGCGTTGGTATAACCGACCAGAGCAACCGTCGGATATGGGACTTTGACACGAGCCGAGCGTTGAATCCGGCGGGTTAGTTTTACTTTTTCAAGTTCTTTTTTTATCTTTAAGATACGTTCATCAAGATGACGTTTATCTAACTCAATTTGCGTTTCGCCAGGGCCACCTAAAAAGCCGCCGCCGCCTCGCTGACGTTCCAAGTGTGTCCAACTTCTCACTAAGCGCCCGCGCTGATAGGTTAAATGGGCTAATTCTACCTGTAATTTGCCTTCTTTGGTTTGGGCGCGGCGACCGAAAATCTCTAAAATAACGGCGGTGCGGTCAATAACTTTAAGTGACAAGGCTTTTTCTAAATTGCGCTGTTGCACCGGCGTTAATGTGCCGTCAACGATAACTAACTCAATGTCGGTATCTTGGCATTTTTGCTTTATCCGCTCAATAATACCTTTACCGAAATATGTTCCGGCGTTGGGCTTAAATATTTTGACGGATAACGAAAAGACAGCCTCCTGCCCCATTGCTGTTACTAAACCTTCGGCTTCACTTAGACGTTCGGCAATATCTTCGTCTGTTAAAGCTGTCGGATCGGATTTATCAAAGGGACAGATAACGGCTGTCTTGGTTTTTCTATCTTTTTCAATTACAAGCAAGATTACTCTTCAACCACGTCGATTGGCGTTGCCGGCATAATGGTCGAAATTGCATGCGAATATACAAGTTGAGTATGTCCGTCACGTCTTAACAAAAGCGAATTATCATCAAACCATGTAATTACGCCTTGCAATTTGACACCGTTAATCAAAAATACGGTTACGGAAACTTTATTATCTTTGATGTCGTTTAAAAAATCTGTTTTTGCATTTGTAGTCATGTTTCATTTCCTTATTTTATTTTTACTCAATATGCAATTCGAGTTTTGTGCGATTGTCGCCTCCCCCGCCTGCACAAGCTATCTATAAGCCTGATTTGGTTAATATAATCTAAACAAAAAGAAAAAACTTATATCCTTTAGTTAAAAAAATCCGGAAGGTCTTGATTTTTTGCTCTTAAAAGTTCACGTGCTTTTCGGGCACGTTCTTCTCTGATGCGAAGCGGTGTATTCAGAGCTTTGAAAGTTTCGTTTGCAATATCCGCTAAATCATTAAACAGAAAGATGTTATTCTTGAATACATTGGCTAAAGACGGGTTAAAATTGGTGAGTATCGGTCTACCGTAGCTTATAATATCATATACGGCAAACGGCACAAAATCAGCATCATCTTTAAGACCGGTATCTACAATATATACCACTAATTTGGCTTTGGATAGTTCTTCTTGACGCTCTTGTTCGGTCAGGTTGGCAAAAGCCGCGCCGCCGTAAATTTTGGCATTTTTTATATACTGCTCTAAAAATGCGGTATATTCGGCATTAAGTGTTTCGTAAATATAAAGCACGTCATATTGATGGTCGGGGGTTAATAACGGGTGGGGAACGGCAAGGCTTGGTAAATAGTGCATTTTTATGGCGGGGAACATTTCTTTCTGAATATTCCTTTGAGAGGTCAGGTAACCGCTGTAACCGACGAATTCTTCTTTATACTGGCGAACGAAACGTTCTACGTAAAAGATGTTTTGCGTATTTTTTTCTATGCGCACATCGTAAAACGGCTCAAAAGCCCGCACAAAAATATTATGTTTGGCGCGATTTAGCGAAGGCGGATATAAATTTCCGGCATAGCTGGTGCCTAAAACCGTATATCCTTGTTTTTTAAGATGATAAGAGATGAAATTAATTGATGACATTAAATCGTAATCGATGAGCTTTTGTGGTTGACTGACACGGATGGCAACGGTTTTGTTATTGTTTATGTGGCGTATCCCTACTCCGCAACCAAAGCCTAGAATAAATAAACAGCACAAGAGCAGAAGCTTATTTTTCATGGTGAGCCTCCATGTGCTGTCGGCGATATGTTTCCATAATGTTTAGCATTTCTTTGACGATTTTAGTTCTTTCAAAGCGGTTTAATGTGATTTGATAGGCAAGTTCGGCTTTTTTTTGACGCTCTTTGGGGTGTGCAAGGTAATAATCTACTAATGATTTTAATTCGTCGGCGGTTTGAAACATCGGGATTGTGTCACCGTATATCTCTTTGATTGCCGGTGAATAGGAAGATATTAAGAAACCTTTGCAAGCGGTGACATCAAACACGCGGTTATTGATGAAATCGGCGTCAAGCATATCTTTACGCATATCGTTTAAGACAATCTTGGCTGAGGAGTAATAGTATTTAAGTTGGTTATTGGGGATTTGTTTTGCTTTCCATAAAGCGGCGTTGGTATCTTTTAATACATTATCCCAGTTGTTGCCGTAAATATCCAGCTTTATCCCTTTATCTAAAGCAAATTGCACGGTTTGACGAACGGGGTGATCAGGCCATTGATTGGCGATATATAAGACATCGGTTTGATACTTTTTATCATATGCCGGATAAAAGTTTTCACTTGATGTGAACTGCGGTACAAAGTGAGCGTTGATGCCTGATTTTTGAAATTCGTGATATCGTTTTAATGAGCCGGTAAATACAATATCAACATTTTTAACCACATCTAAGGGATAAGGTATGGTTTCGTATAAAACGGAAATGCGATCGGAATCATAAATCTCGCGGTAAGTGAAATTAAAAGTCTGTATTTCGGGGAATTCTCGCATATAAAATTCATAACCGCTTGAAGGATTGCGTTCGGCAAGAGTGTCTTCTTGGGTGTAAACTTTTGCCGTAAAACCGGCTTGATTGAATGCTGCGGCAAGAGATTCGGCTAAATATTTTTCGCCCAGAGCATAGGTTTTATCCGAAAGGCTGGCATGTTGGGTTATCGGGATATTTATGGCAATTTGTTTATAATCAAGTTGATGTGCAGTTTTTGGGGTATCACTCTGATAACCGCACAATAAACCGCCTATAAAAGCGATAAATCCAACAATAAACCGATACATGTTTTTCCTTTCGTTTATGAGCGTATCGTGTGGTATGGCGTTTAACAAGCAAAAATAGTGTTTTATACCAAAGATGTGGGCTATGTGTAAAAAATGAGGCATATTAAACACTTCTTAACTTCCGCCTGTTAGGCTTTTTTATAATCTTAATGAGGTGAAGTTGAGGCATATATGATTACAATCGGAATAATGACGGGAAATTCGCTTGATGCGGTTGATGCAGTTCTAACTGATTTTTCGGGAAGTAAAATCACCGATATTGCAGGAGTTACCCTTCCCTATACCAAAGTTTTAAGGAAACATTTGGAGGAACTGAACGAGGAAATTATTAAAGCCCATTCCAATATGGTTAAAATCTCTAAAACGGCGTTGTTTAAGGAAACACTTGATGAATATACGACACTTCTGATTAAAGCGGTTCACAAGCTCTTAAAACAAAGTAAAATGAAAAGTGAGGCTGTGGCGGCTATCGGTATTTCGGGACAATCTCTCGGTGTGCATAATCCCCCCTCGCTTGCTCAAGGTAAAGAGCCGTTTACAACGCAGATTTTTGATGCGGCAAGGTTGGCAAAAGAAACAAATATTGCGGTTGTGTATGATGTCCGTTCTGATGATATTTTTGATGGGGGTGAAGGTGCGCCGCTGGCTCCCGTGCATAATCTTCATTTAAGCTATTCGCTTACCTCAGAGGGAAAATATCCGGTTTGCTTTATCAATGGCGGAAATACCGCCAATATTGCCGTGATTACGCAAGGCAGTTCCATTCGTCGGAATATTATCGGTTTTGACTGTGGGGCGTTTAATCACTATGTGGATCGGTTAAGTGAAGCATTTTTTAAGAAGTCTTTTGATAAAGACGGTGCTTACGGCATGCGCGGTAATATCAATACCGTTCTTTTAGAAAAGCTTTACGAGCGTGCGGCCATAACGCCGGATGGTGCTAATTTTTATGAGCTTATGCCACCGAAATCTTCAGGGCCGCATCTTTATACCATGTTGGAAGAATTAAAAAAATATCCGATTCTTAAAGAAGATGTGTTAAGAACTGTGGAGTATTTTTCGGCCTACACGGTATTTTTGAGTTTGAGATTTATTCCGGATAATTTAGATTTTCCTAAATACTTTATGCTGTTTGGCGGCGGTTGGAAAAATCCGATTATCTATCATGATTTCCTAAACATTATTCACGGGCGCGGCGTGATATTATCTGAACATCAGAAAATAGCCAAACATATTTTGGACAAGCTGCGCGGTAAAAAGTTTTCTATCGGCTTAAGTGATGATTTCGGTATTAGCGGTAAGTATATGGAAGCGCGGATTATGGCGGATATTGCTTATTGCTTTTTAACCCATATCCCCTTTACCAAGCCGGAGATTACCGGTTGTCAAAACGGTGTGGTTTCGGGAATTATCTGCAAGCCTAACGAAAATCTGCGACGTCGCGGGCGCGGATTTACCTTTTCTCGTGCCGCTAAAGGGTGGTCTAAGGCTAAAGAAGTTATTTGGCCGGAATAGAATCGGCTATTTCTTGGGATAAGGCCTCGGCAGAGGTAATCTTGACCGGATTTGTGGTCATTGACTCTTGATATTTGTTGCGTGCCTTAAACACTTTTTCTAACATCGGCAGCAGGATATTGGGGTTGGCAATCTCTTCGTCTTTAATAATCTCGGCATAGCCTTTGTTTTGGAAATTTTTGGCATTTAAGCTTTGCTCGCCGCGAGATGCCGTATTGGGGAGCGGCACCAATATCATCGGTTTATTCAGGCTTGCCAACTCAAAAATAGAATTAGAACCGGCGCGCGAAATAACCACATCGGCCAAGGCCATCAGGTCTTTAAGCTCTGTATCAACATATTCATATTGTGCATAACCTTTAGCATCTAAATCTTTGTTATAACCGTTTTTTCCGGCGATATGAATAACCTGATAATGTTGCAGCAAGGCCTCAAAATTGGCTTTGACGGCATTATTTAAACTCTGCGCCCCAAGGCTGCCGCCGATAAACATAATGGTTGGTTTATCTGTGCTTAAACCGGCAAATTCCGCCCCTTTTTCTTTTGAGCCGTTAAATAAGCGGTCGGATAATACCGGACCGACACATTTGACTTTTTGTTTTTGCTTTATGGAGTTTACGGTTTCGGGGAAAGTGGTAAAAAATGTGCCGACAAACGGTAAAGATAATTTGTTGGCAAGACCGGGGGTTAAATCAGACTCGTGCATAAAGATTTTTTTGCGGTTAAGCCAGCCGCCAACCACAACCGGAAAAGAAACAAAGCCACCTTTGGAAAAGATAATGTCCGGATTTAGCTTATAGACCAGTCCGGTTGCCTGAATACATCCCAGAGGGATTTTTATCATATCAATCACGTTCTTAAACGATAAATAACGGCGGAGCTTGCCGGTTAAGATGGCGTGATATTTTACTTCGGGGAATTTTTTGACCAGATCTTGTTCCATGCCGCCGTATGATCCGATGTAATCAACTTGCCAACCGGCTTTGATGAAATAAGGGATAAGCGCTAAATTAAGAGTTACATGGCCGGCCGAACCGCCACCGGTGAAAATTATTTTAGGCATGATCATTTTCTCCATAAGCTAAGGTTACATCATCCGTGATGATTTCTTCTGTGGGGGATTCTAATAACAATTCGTTATCATTTAGAGGAAGTGTGGCGTTTTTGTTGGTTTTGGCACCTAGTTGCTTCATTTTTTCGGCAGAAGAAATGGCGCCGCCCCTACCCGACAATTTAGTCATGGCGTTTTTATAAGCACGGTTGGCTTGACTTAATCCCCGCTCAACGCCATTCATGTCGTCTATAAAAGCGACCAGTTTATCATAAATTTTACCTCCTAATTCGGCAATTATTGCGGCATTTTGATTTTGCTTATCTATACGCCACAGATTTTCGATGGTCCGCAAAGTCGGCAGTAGCGACAGCGGTGTAGCTAAAATCACATTCTTTTTATAGGCGTAATCATAGATTTCTTTATCGGTTTCAAGGGCGGCAATATAAGCACTCTCTACCGGAATAAACATAATTACGAAGTTTAAGGTGTTGTTTTCTTTGATAAGTTTTTGATATTCTTTGGCGGATAGTTCATCAATATGTGCTTTTATGGCGGCAACGTTTTTTAAGAGCGCTTTGTTTTGAGCTATTTCATCTTCGCATTTAATCGCTTCAAGATAATCGTTGAGTGAAACTTTAGAGTCTATGATGATATCACGACTATCGGGCAGATGAATAATCACATCCGGGCGCAACATCTTTTTATCTTCGTTGAGATAAGTTTCTTGCGTTTCATAATCGACGCCCTTTTTCAGCCCTGAAATCTCTAAAATGCGGCTGAGCTGACATTCGCCCCAGTTACCTTGTTGTTTTTTGCCACCTTTTAAGGCTTCGGCAAGATTTTGGGCATCTTGGCTTAAAGTTAAGTTTAGGGTTTTCAGGTTGTTGAGTTCGGTATCAAGGCTTGATTTATTTTTGATGCTTTCTTCACGGGCGGCTACTACTTCTGTTTTGAAGGCTTTAAGCTCATCAGCAAAAGGTGTCATGACCGCGGATAAAGTATTTTTTTGCTCTAAAGAAAAAGTTTCGTGTTGAGCTTTGATAATTTCACTTGAAATATCCTTAAACTTTAAGGTGAGGTCTTCTTTGATTTTTTCTAAATAAGTGATTTTTTCCTGAAGGCCTTGTTCGCGCTCTGCCGAAGCGGCTTTTTCCGCTGCAAGATTACGCTCGGCAATATTGATATTTTCTTGCAAAAGGCGCTTTTCGGCATCATCTTTTTCGACTTGTCTTATCAAATCGTTTAATTTTTGTTCGTTTAGCAACAATTTCGTTTCGTTTGCTGCGAATCGATTCTTAAGAACTTTCTTATCATAGGAAGCTTTTGCCCATAAAAAGAATAAAATCAGCGAAACGATAAGCAGAGTAAGGCTTATATCTGGCTCGGTCAACCATAATTTTACTTGACTTAACATGTTTTTTCCTATTTATTTATGATGTATATGAGCAAATTAAATTTTTTTTTTGATTTTAGCAACCGTGGTCTTTGACTTTTGCCCGACTATTTTTTGCAACTTTTACGCTAATCGGCTATTCCAATTACACCGAAAAATTTTATTTCTTTTATTTTGCAACAAAAAGAGTAAAAAAATCTTGCTTTTTTGCGGTTTATGCTTTAGCTTATCACCAGTTTTAAAATAGAAACAACTTTTTGTTGTGTGTGACTAACTTTTTAAGGAGAATTTCATGCGAGCAATATCGAATATATGCGGAGCAAAAAATCCTTTCGGATTTTATGATGTTAAAGCCAGAGAAATTGTTTTGAGGCACCCTTATACAAAAAAACATGATGTGGAAGAAGCTTATATGTGGATTGAAGAAGCCACTGATTTGCAAAAACTTGCCATTGGTATCGGGGCGGTTGAGAATTTTGTTATTCAAGATAATAATGACACCCTCTATAAAACAGCTCGGCAGATTGTTAAGCAACGGATTATGCAGGTGCAGATGTTGGATAACGAGATATTAAAAAATATATTAATGCGCCTTAAAAACAATACGATGGTGCAGAATCTTTCACTTAAAGGTTATATTTTTGAAGGAGATAATGCGCTGTTTAATGAACTTTTGAACGTGATAAAAGCATTGCCTAATCTTTCTTATTTTGACGTGACCGGCAGTTATTTCAGTGATGAACAGTTGATTGTTTTGGCTGATGTTTTGAGCCATACACATTTGGCGCATTTGGTTTGGCCGGAAGCAAGGCTTTCGGATTTGACTATCCGGACGATTATGATGAAGTTAAAAAATAATCGCTCTATTGTGATTATGCGCGGTGTGCCGTTAGAATTTCAAGACGTGGCTCGGCAAAACCGTTTATGGCTGTTTAATATGGTGCGTCAGCCCTCTTTGGTTACTGCTGATGAGAAAAATATCATTAAAGAGTTTGCTTCGTCATATCGCTTGGCCATTGCTTATGAAAAACAGCGCTTTTTTGATATTGAAAAGTCTGTGGAGGCTATTTTGGCATAAGTTTATAAATTTATGGTTACAGCCGCCGAAAGTATCGGCGGTTTTTTTACGTTTTTTTAAGAGGTATCGGGTATTATTTTCGGTCTGAAAGAGAGTGTAATATGAGAAAATTCGGTGTTAAATTATGGTCTATGGATTTTGTTTCCAATCCGCAGTTTGTGCTTGAAGCTGAAAAAGCGTTAAAAGAGGGAAAGTTCGGATATTTAGAACTCTTTGCCCTGCCCGATACTTATGATGAAGTTAAAAATGAAGCAAAGAGATTTGAGGGATTGTTGACTGTTATTCATGCACCGCATGTAAGACAGGATTTTGACACTTCTAATCCTGACAGAGTTGTTGAAAATCAAAAAATATTTGCCGATTCTAAAAAATTTGCGGATTTACTTGATGCCAAAATGATTGTGACGCATCCCGGAGATCGGTATGGTGAAGGTAGTTTAGAGGAAAATATACGGCAATTTAAGGCACTTAATGATGAAAGAATAGCTGTTGAAAACCTCCCCTATACCTGCTCTTCAACACATAGAGATCTAATGGGAGCAACGGTTGAAGAAATTAAAAGTATTAAAGATGAAGTGCATTGTCTGTTTTGTTTGGATTTTTCGCATGCGATATGTTCGGCAAATAAATTGAAACTTAATATTTATGAGATGCTTGCCGGTTTTAAGGCTTTGAAGCCTGATATGTATCATCTTTGTGACGGTGATGATAAATCAACCATTGATGCGCATTTGCATTATGGGGAAGGAAATTATGATTTAAGGCATTTTTTAACCGAATATACCGATGAAAATGCGCTGATTACGATGGAAACGGGAAAAGGTTTGCCGACAGGGATTAAACCGTGGTTGGATGATGCGGCATATCTCTCTAAGCTTTTATAATTTTTTTGCTTGCTACCTCGCCTTTTTTGATGTATAATGCGTCATTATACGGAGGTATCATGGGTAATTTTTTATTAAACGAGTTGGGGGAGGTCTTGCTGGAAATCCAATCGCATTTGGATTTTGGAGCGGATATGTGTTTGGAAGTTAGTGAAAACTCTCAAACAGCCATTCTCAAATCTTTAGATAAAAAATTCAATATTGATTTTGTGCATCCGGAATTGATAATGCCGTTGAAATCTCATCGCTATCTCTTTGTTGTGGAAAGAAATAATCAGTTTTATGCCATTAAAAGCCGATTGGCAAAGGTCGTTTTTGTGGAGTAATGAAATGCAGGCAAATGTTTTGACAGCTTTTATTGGTAATCGGCAAGAGAAAATCAAAGTCTTTCCGACAAGAAAAGATGTTAAGCCGTTTCGTCTGGACAGCAAAATGCTGCGTCGGGCGTTTCCGTTTTTGGTGGCTTCGGCAATGGTGTTTACGGCTTGTTCTGATGGAAAGGAACAGAAGTCGGAAAATAAAGATATTAAAAAAGATACAACGGAAGTTAAAGCACAAACTCCCGAGGTTACTCTTGAACAGGTAAAGTGGGGAAAGATTTATCAGCAAGTGGTTAAACAATACGGACTGGATGGTTTGCATGATAAAATACCGTTGTCGGTGCAAGAAATTAATGAGTTGATAAATACGCCACAGGATGTGGTTCCCAATGACAGCAATTTTAATCATTTGCCGGCCAGCCAAGAAAACTTTTGGGAAATTGTTAAAGGCGGTATTGCCGTGGTGCAGGATATACAAAAGGATTCTACTTTAAGTGAAAATATCAAGCAGATGTATCAACAAAAGACTATTGAGGCCCTATCAAAAATAAATAAGGCAAAATGGAATAATAAAGAGGTTGATTTGAATAGTTACAATACCCTGCATGCTTTTATATTTTTTGAAAAATTGCTTAAGTATCAAGATGATTTTGAGATGATTTTTCATAATAAAGCCGGGTGGATTGATGAGCAAAAAGAGTTCTTCGGAAGATATTATCAAGACCATCTGGATTTTGAAGAACAAGCTAAAAATTATCCAGGGATAGAGCTGTTTGCCAAAGCACTTTATGCCAATACCGAACGTTTTATTGTTGAAGCTAAAGACAGCGCGTATGCCAATGCGTTGAGCAATAAGATGTTTGAAGAGTGGCGATGTGCGCAAAATATTTCAGAAGAAAATGTATGTGCATATACCGATGCGGAAAAATCTTCTTATGTGAATACAACTGTATACAACAACAAGCGCGGATATTTGGTAGGAATTAGTCTTGATATTGATCCTAAAGGGCAAATTGAAACGCCCGATGGCTTGGATTATTTACCGGTCGGGCTGATCAAAATGCATGAAATGCAGCATATACTGGCATTGGCAGCAAAGTCTTATGAAAAACCGGAACATAATTATATAGCATCTGAAAAAAGTGAACTGAATGATTTGCAGGGATTAAATGATAACTATGTTGAGCTTGGTCCGACGCTCTATACTTTGGTATATAGTGACAGAGTTTACAAAGCTATTAACAAAATTGACCGCGATTCAGAGGTTGATTACGGGGTGAATATTCAGGTGAGTAACAATAGTGTTCCTTTGGGAAAAATTGCAAATTGGTTTGGTAAGATGATGGAAAAGTATCCTTCTAAAAGTGTTGATAAAATTTTGCAGAAAAAAGAGGTTTTGGAACAAATCAATGCTTGGGGAATAGATAAGCATGAGTTGCCTTTGATGAATATGAATAATTTTGAGGTTTCTCGTTAATAACAAAAAAAGTGCTTGCATTTTTACATTGATTTCATTATAAATCCAGTTGTTTTGGAGAGATGGCAGAGTGGTCGAATGCGGTTGACTCGAAATCAATTGTACTCGTAAGGGTACCGGGAGTTCGAATCTCCCTCTCTCCGCCAATACTAAAAAGACACCCCTTGTGGGTGTTTTTTTAGTATTGGAGAAAAAAAGATCGGATACGAACTCCCGGAATAAGGGGCTCGCAAGCTAAAAAATGTCCGGTGGACAGTTTTTAGCGAGAGCTATAGTTGTTGTTAGGCGACGACTTTGCCGTGAGGCAAACAAAGACGACTTTACAACAAACTTGTCCGAAGCGCAGTTGGCAAGCGCTGAAGCGCGAGCCCTACGGAGCAAGTTATTACAAACTCAATACGAGATTGCCTTGGTGATTAAAAATTGCCTAGTTCAGACGTTGTAACAGAAGAATAGACACCCCCACCTTAATCCTCCCCCCTCTGGTCACTCGCAACACCTATGTGTTGCTCGTAAGGGGGAGGAGATGAGGAAAGGTGATTGCCTTAAATGTGGGAGATGAGAAAAGGTGATTACCTTAAATGGGTAGAGACTTTTTAGGGATTGTCTTACGCGTTGGCACTCACTATGATGTCAAAGCTCTATTTTCCTCTCTTAAGCCATACTAAAAAGACACCCCTTGTGGGTGGGTATCTTTTAAAAACGAAAATTTATCGACAACTCTTAAAGTAAGACTGTAAGTAATTTTTATTTCGCATTATCCATTCGCTTTTGCATTTTGCTTTTGGTTTAACCGCGCAAGCTGAGAAATTAAGCGATTCGTGGATGCTTAAACAACCGTTATTGATGCCGTTTAAGATTAACGGCGGAATATCTACGTTAACAATTGTGGGAATACAATCTTCGGTGTTTCCGGGGCAATTTAAGTAAAAATATTTACCTTCGGTTGCTTGGCTGTTTGTGTTTACAATACGGTAAATAATGCCGGTTTTATTTTTGTTTTGTAATAAATTGTTGATGACAACACCGCCTCTTTTTACAGTGCTGGCACCGGAGGCAATTTCTGGCGTTATATCAAATTCTAACCATTTACGATCGTAGACAATCATGTTGCCGTTGGGATTGTTCTCTACATAAATTATTTTATGAATATTTTTATCTGTCGTATAGGTGGCAACACCTTCTTTTTTGCCGTTTACATACGGTTCGGCACTGATGATTTTGCCGCGGCGATTATATTGATATACAGTGCCGTTTAAGATGCCTTTTTCGTATGGACGAGTTTCTGTTAAATGTCCGTAATCATCATATATCTGGCTGATACCATTTAAGTATCCGTCGCTAAATGTGTAACGGCGAATAGCAAAACCGTTTTTAATTTTGTTAACATTGCCAGTGATAGGTTTACCCTCTTTATCGATACAATAAATCAGTTTATTCTCTCCCCGTTTGCCGCATTTAGTATCTTTATTGATGGTGTAGGTTTTTGTCTGTGGTGCGTTTTTTTCTTCAGAAGCAAAGGCTTCGGATATTTTGATACCAATGTAGATGCTTAAGACGGATACAACTAACAAGCTGATTTTTTGAGTATTTTGCATAATTACATAATCCTCCGGTAGATTTGTTTTTAGTTTGGAATAAATGGATTTAAATCGCTACTGTTTGGGGGGATTTATTCACAAGATATGTAATAAAGGTGGGGAAGATAAAAAATGCGCGCATAAAGCATAAATTTTAAGGACAGGATTTCCCTGCCCTTAATATATTGGTTTGTTTGATAAAAATGTGCCGCGCAAAAAATTTTTATTTTATAAAAATTTTTATGGTGTTAGGCGCGGCACTAATGCGACTTCGTCGCCGCTTACGCAGCGGGCGCCGCTTCGCGCGGTGCGGAGGCATCCGCCTCGTTCTTATGTGGCATTTCGGCCTCTTTTACCAATTCGCTAATAGCCTCAGACAACTTCTTGGTGGTTTGTTGTTCTGAGCCTAAACGGCGTATGGTTACGGTATTCTCCGCTTCTTCTTTGGCACCGACAACCATAATCACCGGTGTTTTCTCTACAGAGTGCTCACGTATCTTATAACTGATTTTTTCGTTTCTTAAATCAGTCTTAGCGGTCAATCCGTGTTGACGCAGTTCTCTGGCAACCTTTTCGGCATAATCATTAAACTGTGAGGTAATCGGGGCGACAATCACTTGTTCCGGTGACAACCACAACGGTAAATGTCCGGCATGATGCTCAATCAAAATACCTAAGAAACGCTCAATCGAGCCGAACAAAGCGCGGTGTAACATCACCGGTTGGTGCTTCTCACCGTCTTCACCGATATAAGAAATGTCGAATCTTTGCGGCAAGTTCATATCTACCTGAATTGTTCCGCATTGCCATTCACGACCGATGGCATCTCTTAAGATAAATTCAAGTTTCGGACCATAAAACGCGCCCTCACCTTCGTTTATCTCGTATTCATAGCCGTGCTTCTCCAGAGCCTGAGCTAATGATTTCTCGCATAAATCCCAAATTTCATCGGAGCCGATACGCTTTTCCGGTCTGGTCGATAGATAAATCTTTATCTTATCAAAGCCGAAATCCTTATAAATATCAAAGATGAGTTTCATTGTTGAAATGCACTCTTGTTCCATTTGCTCAGGTGTGCAGAAAATGTGCGCATCATCTTGAGTGAACTCTCTAACACGCATCAAGCCCATTAACGCGCCGGAGGCCTCATAACGGTTAACCTTACCGAACTCTGCTAAGCGCAACGGTAAATCACGATAGCTCTTAATACCTTGCTTATAAACCAACAAACCACCAGGGCAGTTCATCGGCTTAATGCAGAACCATTTTTCATCTTCAGTCTGACCGGAATAGTTGTGTGCGCCATATTTCTCCCAGTGACCGGAAGTTTCCCACAAAACTCTGTCCATAACGCGCGGCGTGCAAATCTCTTCATAACCGTTATGTTCTTGGCGGTTACGCATGTATTCAATCAAACGGCGATAAATCTTATAGCCTTTATCATGCCAAAATACCGCACCGGGAGCATATTCCGGCTCAAAGTGGAATAAATCCATTTCTTTACCGAGTTTACGGTGGTCACGTTTGGCGGCCTCTTCCATACGGGTGATATAGTCTTTTAAGTCTTTCTTATCGGCCCATGCAGTTGCGTAAATACGTTGCAACATTTCGTTTTTGGCATCACCGCGCCAATAGGCACCGGCAACCTTCATTAACTTAAAGGCATCGCCGACTTTGGCGGTTGACGGAACGTGCGGACCACGGCACAAGTCAACATAAGAGCCTTGACGATAAAGTGAAATCTCGGCATCTTCAGGTAAGTCTTCAATGATTTCAACTTTGTAATGTTCACCACGAGATTTGAACAAAGCAACAGCATCGGCGCGGCTGACAACTTCACGCGTGATCTTTTCATCGCGTTTAACAATCTCGTGCATTTTTTCTTCTATCTTGGCAAAGTCTTCAGTGGTGAAAGGTTCTTTGCGTGCAAAGTCATAATAAAAGCCGTCTTCAATAAACGGACCGATGGTTACTTGCACGGCAGGCCACAACTCTTTGACGGCTTCTGCCATAACGTGAGAGCAAGAGTGACGCAACACCTCAAGACCGGCTTTATCTTTGGCGGTGATAATCTTAACTTTAGAATCTGTTGTTATCGGGGTAGTGAGATCCTTTAATGTGCCATTGATTTCAACCACTAATGCGGCGTTTGCTAAATTGTGACTAATGGATTCTGCCAGTTCTAAACCGGAAATACCGGCATTGACCTCTTTTATGCTACCATCGGGCAGCTCAATCTTTATCATATTTTTACCCCTTCTAAAGTTTAAGTTAGTTATTCTTTGTTTATCACAGAGCGATAAACAGCAAGCGTTTTATCACACATAATTTGTTTTGTAAAGTTTTCTTTTACAAAATTTTGTGCGGCTGCGGACATCTTTTTTTGCTCGGATTGAGGCAAATCTAATGCCCATTGAAGTTTATCAGCCAAATCATCGGCGTTACCTGAAATAAAATGACGACCGGTAATGCCGTCTTTTAAGTTATCAAGCGAACCACCGATATTGGAAGCAATTACAATCTTACCCATAGCTTCTCCTTCGGCGGCAATACGCCCGAAGGCTTCCGGATCAAGAGAGGCGGAGACGACAATGTCGCATGCTTTCATTAACGCCGGAACATCGTCGGTGTGGCGGATAAAGGTATAGCAGCCATTCATACCATATTGTTTGATTTTTTCTATCAGGCTTTCGGTGTATTTGGTGCGACCTTGGTCATCGCCGGTAAAGATGCAGTGGAAATCACCGCGAGATTTGAGCTTGTAAAGCGCATCTATCAGCAAGCCCTGCCCTTTCCACGAAGTTAAACGGCAGATGAGTAAAATCAACTTTTTATCGGTCGGTAATTCGTATTGCTCAATCATACTTTTTAAGCGTTCGGGTGTGATAATATCAGGATTAAACTTCTCTACATCCACACACCGGTGAATGAAGGCAATTTTATCCTCAGGCACGTTATATTCGGTCATTAAATGGTTCTTGATGTGTGAGGATATGGCAATCACTTTTTCACCATAAGTCATGACGCGGTTATAAAACTTCTTTATCTTGTGCGGACCCAAGCCATAAGTGCCGTGAAAGGTGGTAATAAAGTGAACGCCGGTCTTTTTGGCTGCCCAATAGGCACTCCAAGCCGGCGCACGCGAACGGGCATGCACGATGTTGATGTCGTTATCTTTGATAATCTTGGCAAGTTTTTTGGCATTAAGCCAAAGTTTAATCGGATTTTTGGTCTTGAGCGGTAATTTGAAATGTTTAACACCTAAGCGCTCGAGCTGAAATTCCATCCGTCCACCTGATGAGGCAACAAAATTTTCTATTCCAGCCGCAGTCAGGGCTTCGGCAATCTGTATGGTACCCAACTCTACGCCGCCCTGCCCCAATTCGGGCAATACTTGCAAAACTTTTACTTTATCTTTACTCATTTGAAGTATATTTCCTTAAATAGTTAAATTTTTAGCGAGGCAACAATGTCAGAATTTTTACATCCTTTCAAATGCGGACACACGCTAAAGTGTGAACATATTAAGCCTGACGCGTCAAAAACTCAAAGTTTTACGGTGGTTTATGCACATGGTTTTTGCTCGGATCCTTACGGCAGAAAGCCGGAAGAGATAAAAAAATGGTGTATTGAAAACGGAATGGGCTTTTTCAGAACGGTTTTAGCCGGACACGGTGATGATAAAGCAACTTTTGAAGATACGACGCTAAATACTTGTAAAGAACAGATTTTTGAAATTGTAGAAGATATAGTTGAAGGTGATATCGTGGTGGCCGGTTCTTCGCTTGGCGGGTGGCTTGCACTGCTTACGGCGTGCCGATATCCGGAGCGCGTTATCGGCGTTTTGGGTTTGGCAGCGGCACCGGATTTCTTGAAAACCTATTTTGAAAATTATTTTAAGCCGGAGCATTTGGCGATATTGAATAAAACCGGAAAAATTGAGTTTCCGACCAATGACTTTACCTATATTATCACCAAAAAGATGATAGATTCCGGCAATGAAAATCTGTTGCTTGATAAAGAGGTTATACCTTATAACGGTAAAGTGCGGCTGTTGCAAGGGATGAAAGATGCATCGCTAAAATGGAAAACGGCGTTAACGATTGCTGAGAAGCTCTCATCTGATGACGTGTCGGTGCGGTTGATGAAAAATTCCAATCACCGGCTCGGAAGTGATGAGGATATTGCCGCCATTAAAGAGTTTTTGAGTGAATTTTAGGTTTAAATTTAATCTATAAGGCTTTGATATGTCATACGATTTAATGTTTCAAAAAGCTATTGAACTGCAAAATGAAGGGGCGCTTAACCAAGCCGAAGAACTCTATCTTAAAATTTTGCAAGTGATGCCAGAGAACTCTGATGTATGGAACTTATTGGGATTGATTGCACAGAGTAAAAATGACCTAAATCAAGCACTTGATTGTTTTTTGAACGCGATTAAATATGCCAAGACGCCTTTTTTTGCGCATTTTTTTAATCTAGGGTTGACATATAAGGCGCTCAATAAGCCCAAAGAAGCAATAGATGCTTTTGAGCGCGCGGTTAAGCTCAAACCTGATCTTAAAGAAGGGTTTAATCTGCTGGGGGTGATGTATGCGGAGCAAAATGAGCTTAAAAAAGCCACGCAACAATTTTGCCAAGCACTTGATATAGATAATAATTACGAAGAAGCCAGAGCAAATTTATGCTATTACACCAATGATTTGTTAACTCTTTTTAAACTTTCTGATGAGCAACCGAGCAACTTTTTTGCCGCTTATCAGGCAGCAAAAATCAGTCAATCTTTTGAAGACAAAGAAAAATATCTGCTGCGTGCGGTTGAGGCTGATGACACGCGAACAGATGCCATGCTTGATTTAGCAACATTATATGCTCAATATCAAAACTTTAATAAAGCGTTAACTTTTTATTATAAGGTATTGAACTTAGAAGATAAAAATGTATGGGCAATGTTGGGGATTGCGGATATTTATTTAGCACAAAAAGAGTTTGATAAAGCTGAGAGTTTTTACCTCAAAAGTTTTAATATCAGCAAAGAAATCGGGGCAGCGCATATTAACTATGCTACCCTGCTCTATCAGCAAAAACGGTTTTCGGAGGCATTGGAGGAATATCGCACAGCCTTGCAACTTTTGCCGGACAGCCCTGAAATCTGCTACAACTTAGCGCTTATCTTAAAAGAAACCGGAGATATGGAAGAAGCGTTGGGCTTGATGTTTAATGCGCATCTGAAACAACCGAAAAATCAGACATTTACGATTAACCTTATGGAAACGCTTGGGGAATTTTATCGTGAGCATGCGGAGATTGCGTTAAAAATTGCGGAGAACTGGCAAAAATTAGAGCCGGATAACGTGTTTTCTAAGCGTGTTTTGGCGGGTATGGCCGGTGCTGTTGATGATACGAATAATGCGGCTTATGCAAAAGAATTGTTTAATGCGTTTGCAGGAACGTATGATGAAACGATGAACATGCTGCAGCCAAAGATTATAGAGAGGTTTATGAAAGAACACGGCACGGTTAAAGGATATGTGCTTGATCTCGGGTGCGGAACGGGCTTGGCTGCGGATAAACTTAAAAATGGTAAGAATCGATTTGACGGCGTGGATGTGGCAGAAAATATGCTTGATGTTGCACGCGCAAAAGGATTGTATGAGCATCTTTATGCCGCGGATATTGAAACATTTGTAAAAACACATTCGCTTAAAGGTTATGATTTGGTGATTGCTTTTGATGTGTTTTGCTACTTTGGTGATTTGCATGGTGTTTTAAGAGGGCTTAAAGGAAAAGAAGTGTGGTTTTCGGTTGAAGCCGGTGATGATGAGCGCGGACAAGACTATTATCCGACACCGAGCGGGCGATATAAACATAAAAGAACTTATATTGAGAATGTATTGAAGAATTTAGGGTTTGCATCGATTCGAATTTATGAGTTGCCGATACGCCAAGAAAATGGCGAAGATGTCAAGGGATTTTTGATTAAGGCGCAATAAACTCACCCTCTCTGTCGCCTCCGGCGACATCTCTCTCGTCAATAGGGAAAAACGCTTTTTAAAATATATCATTTAAATTCAGGTTGTTGATAAGTTTGTGTAAAATTTTGTGAACAATTTTCAAATTTTGTTGTGCGAATCAAATTCACATTCTACCTTTTAGGTGGTTTGTTAGATTTATTATATATATATGAAGAAAGAATTATTGCTGTTATTTTCGGACTATTTGGGCTTTATTTCTATCTCTTAGCGCAAATAGGGTGAAAGAGTTTAAGATGTTAAGGGTGCTTTTAGGCCAAAAATGTAACCCGACACAAAACATCAATCACACAGTGTCCAGTTTAATGTGTATTAATTATTAGGAAAAAAGAATCTGATCAGATATTGCGCAATATGTTATAAAAGTGCCTTTGGCAAATTTCCCTGCTAGATCAAAGGCACTTTTGGTTTTGTTTTTAAAGTGTTGTTTTATTAAATTCATGTTTTAGTTTAATTGCCGTTATTTTTTAGCGGAGCTTTTTTTGTGCCCTTTTTAATTGACCGGTAACCTTTTGTATGATATACTGATGGTATATGACAGGAGGGTGTTATGGTTGATACTTATTATAAAAATGATGCTTATGTTTCAATGAATGGGACTTCCAGTTGGGGCAATATCGGGCAAATATGGAATACTGAACGTCAATACATTATGGATAAGCCATGGTATGATGATTTTATTAAAGTACTCAGAGAACACGGTGATTTAGAAGATTTCCTAAAAGAAAAAAATGCTAAAGTTTATCACGATTATATGCAAGATAAGGCCGGTTTTGCATTTAATAATAAGAAAAAATATGAACCGGAATTAAAAAAAGCAGAAGAAAACCTTAAGACATTTGATGAGCGCGCGGATATTGCCGTGTATTTTTATAATATGGTGAAAACACTTAAGGATGCCTATCCAGAAGATAAAAAAAGCCAATTGCAATATGTTTTGTATAGTTATTTGAATGAAGGTAAATTTAATGAACATCTTGTCGCTAATTTAAAGGCATCCCCGTCCGGCTTGATAGATAAAATAAAAAACGGGGCAAAAGTCTCTAAAGCCAATCAAATATTTGAACAGTTTATGGAAACTTGTCAAAAACGGCAGATTGCCGAGAATTATAAAGATGCTTCTTATAGTGTCAAAAATTGTTTGTATGAGGTGGCAGATCTTCGGTGTAAAAATCTCAAATATTATAGAGAAATTATGCAATCTGATAGGCAGTCTTTTGAAAATACAGTTCAATCGAATCAGGGGTTGGTGTCATCTCAACAAAGTTCTATTGATACTTATGAACGTATCTTTCAAAATGAATTGGCTCCGAAGTTAGAAAAAGAAGATAAAATTATTCGTCAATTTGCCGAAAATATGAAATCTCCTCAAGAGCTTAAACAAACTAAGAGTGCTGAAACGTTTTTAAATGATATTAAAAGTCTTAATGATGATGAAACTGTGTTTTTTAATTTTATGATGCATCCTAAGAAACGTTTTGAAACCATGATGCAAGAATTGGGATTTGAAATCGGTTCCGGCACAGATAAATGGATGTGTTATGTCAATGAGAATGGCACATCTAAAAAGTCGGAAGTTTGGTCACCGGTGATGACAGTTAAAGAAGCCAGAAAAATTATGCCGTTGATTTTAGATAATATGGAAATTTCCGGTATCAAACATCAAGGCGTGATTATGCCGATATCAGAAGAGAAATTGAAGGATATAAGAAAAGGCGGTAATGAAGTTGTTCCGCAATTTAACTTTCAGCAGGCGTTGACGGATTTCTTAAAAGAGTGTCAGACATCAGAAAATAAGTATACGCAATCGCAAATAGAAAAAGAATATATGGAGACTTCTTTGTTTAATGGAACAATGGTTTCTGATGATTATTTTCCGTGGAGTAAGCGTGCCGGACGAAACGGTGTGGTATATGCCGGTGTTAATTTGGGATATGTATTACAATATGACGGCGCTAGAACAAACGGAACGAGCGGAACAACAGATTTTTACATGCCAACCAAAATCGGGGAAATTGAGGTTGATGGTGAGCGTGCTAACGTTACAGTGGGATTTGTGAATGTTTATGAGCAAGCAAAGGGTGTGGATCGGTTTTATCCTAATTTTGGTATGGAAGATAATGCGATACCTTATTTTGGAAGACCGGAAATGGATAGCGAAACTTTTGTGACGCCGCAAAAGAATCCGTTGAAAGCCAAATTTATGCATATTTGTATCGGCGGCGGTAGCGGATTCTTTTATAAAATTCCGGATACCCCCTCACCTTTTGTGCAATACATCTTAGATCAACGCAAAGGTGATGTCAGAAATACTTTTCAATTCAGCAGCGGTTATTCTCCTTTAGCACGTTTATATACACAGGCTGATGAGGTTGATAACGGAATTGTTGTCGGTAGCGGCAAGAAACAAAGTTTAAGTGAATTTTTGCAAAAAGCGGCATCACCGGTTGAGGATAAAGAAAAAGAGCAAGTAAATGAGACGGTTAAAATTGAAGAGGTGGTAAACAAAGCAGAGTCGGTAAAGAAAGAAGAGCCGGTTGCGGAAGTGCAACCTATTCAACAAACAGAAGTGAAGGCGGAAGCGGTAAAATCTCTCGGTTCGGTTGTTTTCGGAAAAAAATATCCGCCGCATATGGTCAATGGTGTATTGAATCCCAACAGCGTGGCTTTTCGTGATTATTTGCCTGATTTGTTTGCCAGATCTAAGCACTTCAGTCCGGCAGAATATCAGGCTGAAGTTGAACGTAAATTTCCGAAGTTTAAGAAAAAATGGTATCAGAAGGCACTTTCTGAGAAAGATATTGAAAAACTTATGATTAAAGAACACGGTTTTGCGGCTATGGATGGCGCAAACAGTGTTCCGCAATTAGAAGAAAAATTAGGTATTAAAATCGGCGGCGGCTATAAATATCCCAAAGGTATGACGGATATTGAATATCATGCTTATAAAATGGAGCAAATCGGTTTATATTCTCCCTATAGAGAGCCTAATCCCAAAACACAAGAGGATGCCTATATATGTGCATGGCAGGAAATGCATTATCCCAGAGAAAAAATGTTACCTATTTTGCAACAACAATATCAGGAACTTATTGAGCTTAATCCACAACTTAAGGATGTTAAACTAGATACAAACAATCCGGTGCATTTGACACTGTTTCGTGCCGGTGTTACTTATAATTTTCCGGTGGCGGATATCAATTTGTTTATTGCAGAACATGACATTGGTAATACGGCAAAACGCCATTCGGAACGTATGAAAAAAGAACTGACTGAAGCCGGTGTTTCTCCGGATATTACTGTAGGGTGGGTGCTTTCTTCAGAAACAATTAAAGATATCGGGAGAAAATTAAAAGAAAAAGAGCAAGTAAATGAGACGGTTAAAATTGAAGAGGTGGTAAACAAAGCAGAGCCGGTAAAGAAAGAAGAGACGGTCGCAGAAGTGCAACCTGTTCAACAAACAGAAGTGAAGGCGGAAGTGGCAAAATCTCCCAAAGATGTTGTGGCAGAGAAGCTGAAAGCGTTAGGCATTGAAGACGGAACTTATATGCTGATTGATAAAAATGATGATTTTTATACGCTTTATAGCGGGGCAAACGGCCCTGAGGGCAGAAGCGTTAAAGGTTATTTGGAAAGTGGTGAAAAACAAATTGCAAAAACCGGAAAGGACGCCGTATATTGTTCCAACAACGGGATTGTCGGGGCGTATTTTAAGGAAGGCGTTTATGTTATTACAACCGATTACGAACTAAAGAGTGCTTTGCGTTTCAGAGGGGAAGAAACCAGCTTGGGGGTTATGCTTTCTAACGGGGAGCCGTTTGTGAATAAAGACGGTAAAATTGATGATACGGCAAAAGCGCTTAATCTGCTCTGGTGCGGTGATGATAAAAAAGACGGTATCAGAGGAAAAGGCGATAAAGTTTATGCAAAACGTGCAGAGGCTTATCAGGCAAGGCAGAAATGGCTTAAAGAGCTTGCTAATGCCTCGGCTGCCGATAAAGTGCATCATTCTTTGGAGCAATTATGTGCGCTGGGTGATAAATATGATAAAAGCGGTCAGTTAAAGGAAACTTTAGCGACAACCTATATTAAAGAGCCGGATAAGATGCTCGGCTTGGAATTTTGGGGTGATGTTGTTAATAAATATGCCGAGAAGACTCCGGAAAGCAAAGATAAAATGATTTTAGAAATCAGCAAAGTCGGCGGTGATATTGCTAAAGAAGTGAAATTAAACGGAACAAAACAGGCTTATAAAGCCGTTAAAAAACGCTGTGCGGAATGTGAAAACTCTGATGATATGCTTAAAACGGCTAAGAGTTGTGCGGCGCGTTCGCATAGTCAGGCCGAGCAATATTTAGATGCGGCGAACAAGAGATAAGGATACATTGTTTTCACCCTCTCTGTCGCTTCCAGCGACATCTCCCCCGTCTGAGGGGGAGAAAGTGAATTTTACAATTTTCTTGTTGTGACATTAATGAGTTTAAACTCTTTAACTTTATTTTAAATATTGTCTGGCAGGCTTAAACCAGTTTTAGATTTAAGGAGGAATTTTTATGATTTGGGTTTTGGGATTTTTAGGTGCATTGATTGCCCTGCTCTATGCTATCTATGTCGGATTGGTTAAAAAGAAAAATGATGTTAAAGAATCGGCTTCCGGAATTGATGTGCAACTCAAAAAACGTTATGACCTTATTCCCAATATGCTTAAAGCGGCGGCAAAGTTTATGGAACATGAAAAAGAGCTTTTCTCGCAATTAACTGCTTTGCGTGAACAAGCCATGAATGCTCAAAATTACAGCGAGAAGTTTGAAGCTGATGCCAAAATTTCATCAGCATTACGTGCTTTTAATATTCGGGCTGAAGCTTATCCGATGCTTAAATCTGATGCAACAATGGTTAATGCACAGCAGGCTATGGCTGAAACAGAAGAGCATATTGCTGCGGCAAGGCGCTTTTATAACTCAGCGGTTAAAGAATACAAAAATGCTTTGGAGATTTTTCCTTCATCAATGGTTGCGCAAATGATGGGACTTAAAGATGAGTATCCTTTCTTTGAGGCAGAAGATGAAGCTAAAGAATCCATTGATGTGAACGAGTTTTTTAACTGATCGACGGGTCGGTTGAAAAAGTATTATTGGGTTTATTAGATGCACAAAAGGCAGATTAAGTTCTGCCTTTTTTTGTGTGTGAGGGTAGATGTGCCGAGCATGATTTTTTTGTTCACAAAAAAATCATTTTGAGCTAAAGCTCGGCACATGAACGACTACGTCGTGTGCTACGCGCACAGCGCCACTACGCGTGGTGCGGGCAACTTGTTGCCGCTATTATAGGATTAAGCGTTTTTTAAGAAAGAGGTTTTATACTTATTGCAAGTTATGTTTATGGAGGCAAGCGATGTCACGTGCTGAAGATATTTTTGAAAAGTTGATTTATTTCGGGGAAGATGCCATTGATGAGTTTATCTTAAACAGGCAAACCGAAGAATTGTTTTTGGACTTTAAGCAAGCGGCCTCCGACGGCAAATCCATGCGGACACTTCATCCTAACGATAGGCGAAATTTATGCAAAGCCATATCGGCTTTTGGTAACTCGGAAGGCGGTGTGCTCATTTGGGGGGTGGAATGTGCGCGTGATGTGGAAATCGGCGACGTGGCTAAAGCTAAGGTTAAGATTAAAAATGTGCATCGCTTTTTAAGCTGGTTGGAAAATGCTATCTCCGGTTGCACTATTCCTTCGCATAACAAAGTCCGGAATCATATTATCAGCGCAGATAAGAACGGTGACGGTTTCTTGGCGACCTATATTCCCAAATCAGATATTGCCCCACTTATGACAACGGTCGGTAGTCAGATTTATATTCGTTCCGGCTCAAACAATGTCCCTGCCCCGTATGCCGTGGTTGCCGGTATGTTCGGTAAGCGTCCGCAACCGAATATTGAGCTGGTTATCAGTGAGAAAATGATTGTGACCGGAAAAGAAGCAGAGGAAGATATTTTTGCCGCAACGAAAAAAAGTAAGAAGAAAGAAAATTTTGTTAAGGTGCGGTTTTCACTTTTGGCACAAAACAATTCCAATGCCGTGGCTAAAGAGGTATATCTCTCATGTAATACTGTAAGCACGGGCGGAGATGGCAATAAAGTCAATTTCTACTATGATAGTCAATTAGAGAATTTGGCGGCAGAACATAACTCCATAAACCTGATTACACCGCTTGAAATGCGGGTACCGCCCAGAGCGCTCTTTTCTTGCGCTAAGGCTGAAATCAGATTTTCGGATGATATAACCGAAGACTTTTTGATGGACGGTGTTATCGGGGCTGACGGTGCAACGCCGAAGAGTTTCCGCTTTTATGTTTCTAAAAATGATTTGCGCTCGTTTGTAGCACAAGCTATGCGGAAAAATGCCGACATTGCGGTCTTGACCAATGAATTTTTCTCTTGTTATCTCAAAACAGAATAGGAATTTGATGTAATGAAAAGAGTTGAGATTTTTACAGATGGTGCGTGCTTGGGTAATCCCGGTGCCGGTGGGTGGGGAGCTATTCTTCGCTATAATGATGTTGAAAAAGAACTTTCCGGCGGAGAGGCTGATACCACTAATAATCGGATGGAATTAACGGCTGTCATCTCGGCATTAAAAGCACTTAAAGAGCCCTGCAATATTACGCTTTATACTGATAGTCGCTATGTGATGGACGGGATTGAAAAATGGATTTTTAATTGGAAACAAAGTGGTTGGAAGACGGCTAATAAAAAATCTCCGGTGAAAAATGTGGAATTATGGCAAGAGCTTGATGCGCTTCGCGAAAAACATGAAATTCGTTTTGTGTGGGTGAAGGGACATGCCGGACATCCGGAGAACGAGCGTTGCGATGAATTAGCCAGAAATGAAGCGTTAAAATATAAAAACGAATAAAAAAAGAGGGAAGCTATCTGCTCCCTCTTAATTTAAGCATTTCCATTGAATGAACTTCATACTTGTGTAAGAGATGACTTTCTACTTCTTCAATCTTCCCCGTGGTGTGTTCGGTGAAGTTGACTTTCATGTTGTGATAAGCATCAGCCAGCCAGGTGGCCAGATTTGCTCGTTCTTCAACACTTAACTCTGCGACCATGTTGGCAAACATTCTCAAACGAACCTTGTCAGCAGCTTCATTATAAGTCATAGGAGGAAGTTTGGCATCAAGCTCTTCCCACAGTTCTTTACCGTATTGCAACTTTTGTTGCTGACGATACTCTTCAGAGCACATCCATTTCAGCTCATGAAGGATTTTTTGGAATAATGATTTTTGTTGTGACATAGTTGTAGAAAATAAAAATTGGTTTATGGGTTTTGATTAGCAAAAAAAAATTGAATTGTCAAGCGAGCAAGTCGTGTTTTAATATTATTCATTCGGCGGCGTGTGCCCAAACACAAGCTCGGCACAAACAGCCTAACGGCTGTCGCCTATGCGGCGGGCACCACTCGCGCCGTGGTGGCGGGGTGCTTACACCCTAAAAGTGATATTTCATCTCAAACAAGCCGGAATGTGAACTGTAATGCTTGCGGAAGACGCCTAAATACTGAGCACTTATGTCTAATGTTTCATCAAACATCGCCGTGATACCCGTTGATAATTCTATGGAGAACCGATCTAACTCGTTTCCTCTTACTTTATATGCTGAACCGTTGGTTAAGTGAACTAATGCACGATCTTTATCCGAGAATACATCATATCCTAAACCGATGTAAATTTCAGGTCTTAACTTCACTAATCTGCCGGTTAGACGATTTCTGTAATAATGATCATGGGCAAACTCAACTCCGGCAACTGCGGTCATCACGTTCATCTCATGTGAGCTTATCTCTTGAATTGCCGTATCACGATAACTGTCACGCGAAATGTAGTTGTATCTGATACCCATTTCAGGAGTTGCGGTAAACCGACCTTTACGGAAACGATATCCGGTCATTACTGCGGCATAAATGTTGTCAACATCATAGCTGGCATCAAACTTCTCATTTAAGGCATATTTGTTTTCATCATACTTGGACCAATTATAAGCTAAGATAGTGTTGATATAGGCTTTGCTCGGTTTGTATTCACTATATGCAAAGGCACTGTATGTCTTGATATTGTCGGTGCGGTTGCGGCTCTTGGCTTGGGTGGTATCTGTGGCAAAGCCGATACCAACCGTCGTGGCACGGTTTAACTTCTTATCTGCTGCCATGACAAAGCCATGTGACTTGAAATCATAAGACGGAACATACTTTTCTCTGTCTAAATTACCGGTTCCGGCATAAGTTTTTGCCCAAATAGAAGCATTGTGTGATAAGGTCTGCATAGCATTATCGCCGGCGGCTAAACCAAGTCTTTTACCTAAGTGAACTCTGGTATGTAATTGGTTGGTGATAATATTTGATAAATGACGGGATTGTTCTATGGATACAATCTTGGTTAATGGAGCAACGGACGGCATTAAAGCCTCTAACTCACGATTAAATCTGGCACCGTCATTTTGAGCTAAGTCTGCCAACTTATCGGCGGTTAATTGGCTTCTTTCATCCGGGAATTGTTCTTCATCTACCCATGCAATTGCTGCACCGACAAGGTTTTCATCACCGCCGTTTTCAAGCGATACATCACCTGCCGTCTTAACCAATGAAATCTTGTAAGTTCCGTTCATATCAACTTTGTCAAAGTGATACATGTTATTATCCCAATGATCTTCAAAATTATTGAAGTCTTCGTTATTAGCGGATAACAGCTTAAATGTATTCGGTCTGCCGACTTTGGCTAAGCCTTGTGCTAAGGTTGCACTTAACTTAGCCCCTTCTTCTACCGTTATTGTATCGGCAGATACGGATCCAAACTCGTCAAGAGAATTAATCTTTAAGGCAAGTGTTGCATCTTTAGAGAAGTGAGCTTCTTTGACGTTTACGGTGTGGGTGTCAATATCAAAGGTGGCGGCGTTGGTGTTGATCATTGTGCCGGTACCCAGTGAGCCGTCTTCTCTTAGGCTTAAAATACCGGAGTTGATGTTTACCGTATTATCGTTAATGGCTTTGACTATTTCCATGGTGCTGTTGATATTGACAATACCTGTGCCGTCACCGGTTATCTCGCTGTTGTTTTCTGTGCCGACCAAGTTCAAAATTCCGGTATTGGAAATATCGCCGATGATATTGGTGATATCGGTGGTGATGTCGCCGCTGTTGGTTATGTTTCCGGTTATTTTAGCTTCATTATTTATTGTGCCGGCGTTGGTGAGTTGTGCGGTAATATCTCCTTTGTTTTCTAAGGTTGCATCCGATTTAACCTCTACCAAGCCTTGTTCGATACTACCGTTATTATTGAAGTTACCCCAAATGTAGGTGTTGCCGGAGCCTGCGATAACTTGATTATTTTCACCGCCCAAGGCATTTAATTCGCCGTCATTGGTGAGTTCACTATTGTTGGTTAAGTGGGCACGGATTGTGCCGGTATCGGTGTTTTCAAATTGTCCGTTAAGGATTAAGTTGCCACCGTCTATGTTGCCTGCGTTTGAGCCGCTTTCTGCGGTTATGGTGCCGGTATTGGTGATAGTACCGTTTTCGGTATTATTAATCGCACCGCTAATTCTGCCGCTGTTATCTGTATTGCCGCTATTGGTTAAACCACCGTTGAGGTTGCCACTGTTGGTGAGTGTGCCGGAATTTTCGGTTAATCCGATAATGGTGCCGGAATTGATAGCCTCTCTGCTGTTTGTGAAGGAGCCGCTGATTGTGCCGGAGTTATTGAGGTTATTCATGCTGATAACACCTCCGATGATGTCATTGCGGTTAACTAAATTGCCGGTATTGGTAATGTCAGCGGTGATAATGCCGTCATTTTCTAATTCAGAGCTGTTTCTTAAGGTTTCAGCCGTAATGAAGCCGTTATTATTGAGATTTCCGCTGTTTGAAGCGGTATTGGCAGTAATATCTCCGGTATTGTTCAATGTTCCAGAGTTGATTGCCGTTTCAGCGGTAATACTTCCGGTATTGGTGAGCTCACCGGTATTCTTAAAGGTGTCGGTTGCCTTAATGGTTCCGGTAGAATTCATTGTTCCGCTGTTGGTGGTGTTTTCTGAAATAATATCTCCGGAGTTGGTCATTTCACCAGTGTTCTTAAATGTATCTGCTGCAATTGTTCCGGTATTGATCATTGTGCCGCTATTGAGCGCATTTTCTGATATAACAATTAAATCACCAGTATTATTCATAGCACCAATGTTACCGAAGCTGTTTGTTGATATTGTGCCGGTATTTTTAACCGTGCCACTGTTTTGCAAGTCGTCGGTATCAATGGCGCCTTTGTTATCTAATGAAGCTTCTTCATCAACTTTGATTGTTCCCTGTTCCATTGTGCCGCCGACATTAACTGTTAAGCTGCCGTCTTTGAGTTCGGTTGTGCCTGAGCCTGTCATGGTGTTTAGGCTATTGGTACCGCTCATATATGCAGAGCCATCGTTATTGATATCGGTTGTGTTGTTATTGAAACTTACATTATTGATGTTTAAGGTGCCGCCGTTTTGATTATTTAATCCGGTGGTGAAACCTTGATAACTTGATACATTGTTTAAGCTTAAAGTTTGAGCGTCACCCAAAGTGATGCCATCAGCAGGTGTTCCGGATGCGCTACCGTTTATGATGTGGTTATTACCGCTGACACTTAATGTTATACCGTTAAGATTACCCAAATCGGCCATCACTTCTTCATCTTTATTCATCACATATACTTTTTCTTTAATTTTTGACGCAACGGCTTGGGCAAGTGAACCTAAGCCTACTTCCAATTCTCCGGTTTCATTATTATAAGTAATTAAGTTACTGATTTCTTGAGCAATTAAGCTATCATCCGGAATAACAATTAAGTGGTCAGATAATCTGATTTGATGCTTAATGTCACCTTCGGCAACTTTAATTTTTATCGGTGTGTGTACCAAATCGCCGGTGGCATAAATGTTAGCAATATTGATATAAGTATCGGCAACGCTTTCGCTATGAATATCACCTTTGATAATATCTGATTGAGCTGTGGTGAAGTTGGTTTCTATCATCAAATCAATATCTTTTAAGAGTTTATATGTTGCCATTTCAAAGATACCGAGACTACCGTTTTGCAAGTTCAATACACCACCGTTAGCGGTCAAGGTTTTGCTGCTATCTAAAGTGCCGGTGCTGATGTTTAAGGTGCCGTCATTTAAGGTAATGTCGTTGTTAATGTTGCCTTTGTTTGTTAATTCACCGGTGATTTCAATCATGCCATTATCACCGCTGATCGTATTTGTGTTAACACCGCCGGTTAAACGCAAGGTACCAGTATTCGTGATGTTACTGTCGGTGTCATTTAAGTGTTCAATATTGCTGATAAGTAAACCTTGGTTACTGATTTGACCGGAAATTGTGCCGATGTTCTCAACTGTTCCGGAAGCGGTGTTATTAAGACCACCTTCTATGCTACCGTTATTAGCGAGCGTGTTGATATTGGTAACGCCGCCGGAAATAGAACCGGTTGATGTGTTGGTAAAGTTACCGGCATTATTAAGAGCTTTCTCAATAGAACCGCTGTTTGTTGCTGTGCCTAATGAATCATTGGTGAAATTACCTTTGATTGTGCCGGTGTTTGTGAAGCGGTTATAGTTTGCCACATCTTGAGCAATTGTTGCGGTGTCGGTATTTTCAAAGGTGCCATGATTTTCAACATTGCCACCGATAGAATTGATGTTTTCGGTTGTAGCGGCGGTTGCATTGGTAACATTACCGGTAATTGTTCCGGCATTGGATAAACTGCTGTAGTTTGCTACATTTCCACCAATTGTGGCGGTTGACGTATTTTCAAAGTTGCCACGATTCTCCACATTATCGCTGATAGTTCCGGCATTGGTGGCTGTTCCCTGATTTTCAACTGACCCAGTAATAGAACCAATGGTCGTATTTATCAATGTATCTATATTGAGAATATCTGCAGTAATAGTATTTTTGTTGGTTAAAGTTCCCCGATTGTCTAATCCGGTGGTTGCTGTTATGGTATTTTCGTTGATTAGAGTGCCATAGTTCTTAACCGTATTTTGCGCTACAATTGCGGCATTGATGACGCTCTCATAAATATTGGTGGTGCCGGTGCCGCTGATGTTGCTTGCTAAAGTGCCCGCGCCTAAGTTGATGGTGGCTGTATTGG
>CACWQT010000012.1 GCA_902763185.1 uncultured Rhodospirillales bacterium
TAATTTTGTTAAACCGCTAATGTTGACGTTATCATTGAGGTTTGAAACGCCATTTACGGTTAAACCTCCGGCTGTAACTGTTCCGGCAAAGTCTGCATTACCGTTTAAGCCGTTGAGCTTTATCATTTGCGTGGTCGTCGGATCATCCGTGCCGACAACTTTGTTCATAGTAATAGCAGTACCGTCTAAGGCAGTCGTATATTTTGTGGCTTCATCACCCTCTCCGGTTGTTGCGCTTTCAAATGTTTTGATACCCTTAATGGTTTCATCACCTGTCTTATGAACAAGCGTTTCATCAAGCAAGCGAACGGCTCTGCCTTTTACGAAACGATAGTCATTATCATAATTACCTTCATCATCTTGATGGAAGATACCATGTTCGGAATCATCAGCTTCTGTTACGGATTCATCATTAGAGCTATATGTAATTGTGCCGACTAACGGGTCAAACTTTTTAATTCTTTCATGATGAAGCGGGTCAAGAATATAACCGTCTTCTATCGTAACTCCCTGGGCTATTGCCTCAGGTGTCAGATTACCATAATCATCCACATATCTTAATTTTGCTTCTTCATCCGTATTTTTCAGATATACATAATCGCCGTTTTTATCTTTTTCATATAAACCGTGGTAAGTAGCAACCGTACCTTCAACTAAGGTGTTTAAGGCGTCAGCTAAGTCTGAAATAACCGCAAATCTGTCATGAACAACCAATTCACCGGTTTCATCTCTGTATTCAACTTTACTGTGCAAGTTATCGGCACCGGTAATGTTTTCCAAGATATTCGGAGAAACGGCTACATGGTGATTAAATTGATTGGTGATTTGAACAGCTATGGCATCTTTTCTGGAAGCGCTGAGCAAATTGATAGAATCAATAACCATCATTTTATCATCATTATCACCAAACTTATTACGGCGGAGAGGATCTTGTGTCATAAACGTATCAGAACCGATACCGAGAGCAAGACCATCTTTATTAATATTATCCGAGTTTCCAAAGTCCACATCAACTCTTAATTTTACGTCACCCATTAAATACAGATTTTCCATTGTATTATCTTCAAGGTGATTATTTATCGTATCAATAATAGCGGTTTCAACAGTTGAATACTGTGTACCATCTACGGTTAAACCCGCGATATCACTGTCAGCCGGTGTATATACATATGTTCTGCTATTAATATCAAAACTTTCAGTGCCGGTGACTTTAGTTAAATCATATTCTTGCTTACCCAAAGTTTCAAGTGTCCAATACTTTGTATAGCTATCGTTTGCAAATACTGCTTTTGCTCTACCCTCATGAACATCATCTACGGATACTTCTTTTATGATAGCACCGCCTTTGATTAAATCGGCGATCGGGGCTGCTCCCGGCTCAGCATCAGGCTCGTAATAATAAGTCGTTCCGCCTACTTGAACAGCAACTTTACCTTCACCACTTGTGGTGCTTAACTCATAAGTTGATGAAATGGTATTGAGATACTCTTTTACAGCAGCATCATTTTCAGCACTACCGATTGACCATGTGTCAGTACCGTATTTAAACACATAATCACCGGCAGAACCTGTTGCTAAAGTACTGTTAGCAATAATGTCAGACATAACGCTATCTGATATTACAGAGTCAAATTTATAATCGACACCGCTAATATTGATATCACTGTTCATATTTGTAATATCAGTCATGTCATAAGTTGTATTCGGATGATTTTCCAAATATGCTTCCAAGGCATCTCTTATACTTTCAGATGAGTTACTCGGGTCAAATGTCCAATAATTATAGTAGCCGCCCTCATCATCATAAGCTCTGAATAAATACTTTGCTTGTGTAATCTCAACCAAACCAACGTTATTAACATAACCGTAAGTGGTAGTTCCGTCTTCCTGAAGTTGAGAGCCGAATTTAATGTGTGCACTGTTATGCCATTCTACGTTATTATTTTCAATCGCATTATTAAAGATGTATGTTCCTCCGGTAACGCCGGGATTAGTATTAATGCCGATAGTATTAGCATTTCTATCCAAATTCTCAACATCAACGCTTGCCCAGTTACTAACATCCAAATTACCGCGAATTGTACCGCCAAAGCTGATTTGTCTGCCCTCTGCGGCATTTATATTAATTCTACCAGCATCATTATAAATATCACTATAGCCTTCAGAATCAGTATTGTTATAAAAGGCAATATTGTTATATTCCGCCTCGATATTTGTAAGTCCGCCTTCGTTATAAATAGCGCCGCCGCCATTATAAGCAGAGTTTCCGGTAAAGCTGCTCTTTAAGGATTTGATTGTACCATATTGGTTATAAATCGCACCACCTTTATCTGCACTATTGCTGATAAATTCACCTGAAAGATTTTCAATTACAGAGCCATTTTCAAGCGTTGGGGTTGTATTCGTGTTGGCAAGCATAATCGCGCCACCGTAATTAATGGCTTGGTTTTCCTTAAAAATACCGGCTGTAAGACCTTTGATTCTCGCCCCTTTATCCAAATAAATCGCACCACCGGAACCAGCTACGGCAACATTACTTCCCTCAGGGACTAATGCCGCATTTTTAATAAAGTCACCGCTGACAATAGATATAGCATTGCTTTCATCAACATCTTCTGTGGTAGGATCATCTACTTTGCCGTCACCTAAATAATAGATAGCACCACCTTGGCCTGCTTCAGCACGGTTTTCTTCAAAGTTAGCAAAAATAGAGCCGATTTTACCATATTCACCGCTATAAATCGCACCACCGCTTTTCTGTGCAACGTTAGCCTTAAAAGTAGAGCTGATAATTTCACCAATTATACTTTCTCTCTGGTTTGATGCGGACTCTTTCATTGCATTATTATAAATCGCACCACCGTATTGAACAGCCGTATTTTCAAAGAACGTACCACTGATTGAGCCGATTGTACCTTTAGAATCATAGGATGATTGAGCCATATTATAAATCGCACCACCATGAATACCTGCATAGTTACCGGTAAAGTCAGCATAAATTTCATCTATTAAATGTCTGTTATTAATAGCACCGCCGTATTTAAGCAAAGAATAGTTATTAATAAAGCTACCTTGAATTGTACCGATATGTGCCACGTATGAACCATCTTTTCTAACGTTACGAATAGCGCCACCACCATCATAGCTATTACTATCAGCAGTCGTATCAAAGTTACCCAAAAAGTCAGCATTAATTATACCAATGTAACCATTGTTATCAATAGCCGCACCGCCGGCAGTATCCTCATTATTAATAAAGTCACCGACAAGATGATAAATATTACCTTTGTTTTGAACAACACCACCATACGCACCGACATTAGCTTCAAAGCTACCGGTTAAATTATTTATATCGGCAAAATGCGGAATAAAAATTGCACCGGCAGAATCTGATTGCCCTGCTGTAGAGTTGTCCTTAAAGTCCGCAATAATATGGTCAACAACATTATGAGTCGTACTATTACCATTTTTAACATTGATAGCTGCACCACCGCTTGGAACATGTATATCATGGAATGCAATTTCATCAATACTTTCCGTTACATTGCTCATTGTTTCCGTGGCAACCGTATAGCCCTTCGGGACAACGTGGATTACTTTATAGTATTTGGTACGCCCGTCCGGCAAAACTTCTTTATAATTGTAGTCGTTTTCATTGCCTTCCACAATTTTTGTACCGGAGTGCTTGGTCGTATCCAATGTCCAATACTTTGTACCATTAGTAAACAAATATTGAGCACCGTCGCTAACATCATCGGCAGAAACCTCCTCTAAAGTGGCATATCCGTTTTCAATTAAACCGACAATTTTATCACCCTCATTCGGCGTATATTTATATTCTTTATTAACATAGGTTGAGCCGACTTTTTCAACAATCCTAATCGTTTTTGTACCGCTGTCAGAAAGGGTATAATGATGCCCTACATTATCATCTAAATAAGTTTGGGATTCTTTACCGGCTTGGTCAATTCTAATCGCCTTAATACCCGGAACCTGCTCTGCAAATTGGTCATAGATATATTCTTTTTGTGCCACATCCAAATCATAAATAGCATTATCAAGATTTTGTAAATTTGCGGCAATAGAAGTATTTGCAACATCACTTGCATCGTATGCTTTAATATAATGTCCGTCATCTTCAACTTTACCGATTGCACTATCAAGCTTTTGCATATTAGCACCGATAGAAGTTGCCGCGTGTTCATCTTGATTATATGCAACAATATAATTACCGTTAGTCCACTCACCGATAACCTTCGTTAAATCGCCGATAGACCCTGCGCTCAAGGTTAATTTACCGGTATTGGCATCAAAAGTCTTTTGTTTAAACACATTGTCCGTACCGGTAATTTGCAAATTAGCAACATCAACACTGTAATACTCAGGCAAAACAAATTCAATCTGGTCTGCTTCTTTATCACTTGTTACGTTAATAGCATTAACAATAAATTTTCCGATACCACTGACATTGGCTGATTGTATTGTATCCAGACTACTATCTTGGAAGTTTGCATCAATGGCCATGGCAATCGGTGATGAGCCTAAGTTTAAATTGGTTACGTTAATAGCGTCAATAACACCATTTTGCATATTAAATGATGATGACTCACCTGTAATAACCAAACTGTCAATTTCCGAAGCCAAACTACCGTATGTTTCGATATTCTCTGTGGGATTGGAGGTTTTTTTCTGTGTTGTCCGGCCTAATGTCAAAGAATTAACGTTGGTTAATGTGATATCTTTGGCATTAACGGAGTTGTAAAAGACATAATCACCGCCTTCAGCCGTTAAGACATAATCACCAACGGAAGCGCCCGTGCTGTCGGTACCGGCAATAGAACCTTTAAAGGTCATTATTCTGCCGCTTTGTGCGCTTAAGTTAATTGTACCGCCTTTGGTATAAATATCACTATAACCGGTTGCATCCGTGTTATCCGTATTGTTTGAAAACGTGATATCTTGATCGACAGCTGCAATGTTGACCGTACCTTCTTCGTTATAAATTGCACCACCTTTACCGGCAGTCGCTTTATTACCGGAAACATTACCTTTTAAGGTAACCGTACCGCTGTTCCAAATCGCACCGCCGTCACCGGTTGTTGCAGTATTATCGGTAATACTACCGCTAATCGCGCCGATTGTGCCGGTACCACCATTATAAATCGCACCACCGGAGGTAGCAGCTGTATTTTCGCTGACATCACCGGTAATGGTACCGATTGTGCCGGTACCGCTGTTATAAATAGCACCGCCTGATGTACCGGCTTCGTTTTTACTGAAAGCAATCGTCTTACCGCTATCAACCACGCCGACTAAATTGCCGATTGTGCCGCTGTTCCAAATCGCACCACCGTCACCGCTTGTTGCCTTATTTTCAACAAATTTGCCGGTAACAGTTTGCGTATCAGCAAACCTATTGGTATTATAAACCGCACCACCCGAGTTACTTGCCGTATTTTTGGTAAAATCAGAAACCATACCGGCATTAGTCACAAAGCTGTAACCGGCGTTATAAACCGCACCGCCGTACGCCGCACTGTTTTGTTCAAAATTACCTACGATTTTGGTTACTCGACCATGGCTGGTATCTGAAGCAGAACCACCTGTATTATAAATCGCACCGCCTTTACCGCCCGCCGTATTATTTTTAAAGTCACCGTTAAGAGCACCTACCGCCCCGTTTGTTTGCATATTTCCGCTATTCCAAATTGCACCACCGTCGCCGCTCGTTGCAGTATTTCCTTCAAAATCACCTTCCATAGCCGCAATACCACCGGTATTATAAAGTGCGCCACCGGAATTTGATGCCGTATTATTTTCAAAATCACCTCTTATAATAGTTGCATTATTGCCATTACCGCTGTTCCAAACCGCACCGCCGCTATCACCTGCGCTATTATTCTTAAAGTCAGCATTTACACCACCACTGCTACCGAACTTGCCGCTTGTATTATAAATTGCACCACCTAATGTACCAGCCGTATTACCGATAAATTCACCATTTATAGTATAAATATTACCCGCGGTACTCTTAACATTTGCATCATAAATTGCGCCACCACTTTGTGTTGCTCTATTACCAACAAATGTACCGTTTAAGGTTGTAATAGTTGGATCGCTTTCTCCGCCAATACCAATCGCGCCACCGGATTGTGCGGTATTATCAGTAAAATCTGCATTAACCTCAGATACCGAACCTTTCCATACTGCCAAAGCACCGCCTCGTCTGTTATCAGCGCTATTGCCGACAAAACTACCGATAATTTTCCCAACGACATGCCCTTCAGATACGTTAATTGCACCACCGTCTTTACCACCAATTGCAGCATTGTTAATAAAGTTACCCATAATTAAATCAGTGCTACCTGTACGAAGATTAATTGCACCGCCACTGGCATCATTCGTTGTCGCTGTATTTCCGTAAAAATCACCGACAATACTGATACCCTGCCCGGTACGTCCGACAGCACCTGCACGACTGTCAGCGGTGTTTTCATAAAAATCACCGGTAACATGACCAAGTGCACCTTCATTATAAACAGCACCGGCAACCGTCTGTTTGTGACTGGTATTTGAGTTTCCGCTGAAAGCACCGGTAATATAATCAACCGTCGTTCCACTATTAACCGTCAATGCACCGCCTTGTTTTTCGGCACCACTTGTCTGTCCGGTATAAGCCGTATTGCTGACATTTTGGGTTAAATTCGTATTCTGTGCACCCGTCGCATATCCGCTCGGCACCGTATATGTTACTTTATAATATTTTTTAGTTCCGTCTGCTTTTGTTTGCTCAACATTATGATCCTCAAGTGTTCCGTCCTCAATTTGAATGCCGGATTGCGCAAATTTAGCACCATCATTGGAAGTATCATAAGAATAATAAGTATATGTTGAATCGCCGTTATCCTTTTTGAAAACATAGTTTGCCGGCTCCGTTGTGCTTGAAGTAAGCGCAGCACTTGCCGTATTAGCTAAGTTAACAAGTTTTGCATTTAAGTCGTCAGTCGATTCATGCGGAGTGTAATAGTATCTCACACCGCCAATCATAATACTGTTGGTATTTGAGCCTTTGGTTGTTGAAAGGTCATAATGGTCATGTGTTGCGGTATTTAAGTAATCTAACGATTCCGTGCGTATTTTGTTAAGCGTTGAAACCAGAGCTGCAACATCTGCTGAGGCATTTGTCGGGGTAAACACAGAGCCGAAACCCATTACACCGAGGTTTATTAAAAAGCATTTTTTCAGCACACTCGTATATCGTCTTGATAAAGAACCTATTCTTGTACGCGTCATCTTCAGCATTTTAAGCTCTTGTTAGCTCCCTTTAACAATTGAGTTATATTTTCATAGAATCTCGTTTAGTAGAGTAGCAGTTTTTTTGTTAAAAAATGATTAATATAAAGATTTATCCCCCAAAAAAATTTTATTTAAGCTGTCTTGTTAAAAATATGTGCAGATCCCAAACAGCAGAGAAAAGCCGATTAACATCATAATCGGGGTATCCATGGAGTGAGGGGCAAACGCTTCTGATAAAGTCATCACCGGCGGAAACAGTATGACTGCTGTCCAAAATTCTTGCGGATTTTCAAATTCTCCTCTGTATAAAATCAAAAACAAGAGGGCAAAGAAATAAACACAAGCACTACCAGCATAAGACCTAACATATCTGTTTTTTAAGTTCCATGAGGGAACGACATATTTTTTCTTGCCTAAATATGTGCCGACAGGCTCTGCCAAGCCGTCACCTATGGCAACGGTAAAGACAACAACAGACGCTAATAACGGCAAATTCAACTGTGTTTCAAAGACCTGCTTAAATATCGTAATAAGCAAAAGCCCCGGCAACATATTTCCCAAAACAATCCATTTTAGTGTGTTTGGTCTGTCTTCCACCCTATCAAGCGAATTGAACTGCAGCATAAAAAACGTTGAGGCTTCTCGCATCGGCTTAATCAATACCAAAAACATCAGAAGCACAAACAATGATTCCCATAAGTGCGGAAGAATTCCTAAGGGCTCGGTCGGTGGGCTCAACAACGGCACAAGATATGCGGCAAAATGTTGTATTTTTCTGGTATAATTTACTTTGAACCAGCCGTTTTTAGAGGTGGTAATATAGCCTTTATCATCCGTATGACAATAATACCGGCACAACATCCCGCCCAAAAGCGCTAAAACCATCATCACGGAAAGCTTGAACACGGATTTCATAAAAAACGCTTTGGCATCAAAAAGATGGGGATCGTAAATGAGCGTCCAACCGAGTAGAAATGCAAACAAAACCAGCCATAAAATCAAAAATTTTAAATCAAATGTCTTGGTCCATTTTTCATCATAATTTCCGGCAGCATCTCCCGGCATTAATATATTATCTGGCATAAAAAAGTCCTTTACGATAGATGTCATTATATGGCTATTTTAAATACAACATCTCAAAAATCAAGCTTTTCGGATATAATTTTAGCAACTTTTTATGTAGCTTAGCTTTTCGCTAAATTTTCGTTTAACCGGCGGTTGATGCTGTAAAAGATAGAAGTGCCGCTTGACAACAGAATTGTTTTTTCATATCATGCTCGTTATCAATTAACAATATTAGGAGGGTATGATGATTAAATATTTGGTGGCTGTGTTTGCGGTTTGTTTCAGCTTTAATGCGGCGGCGGCAACTTCGGAAGTTTTGCAAAAGTCACAGGCTTCATGGAATAATACCCCGATTAAGCAAATGAATCTGGAAAATCCTGAGATTACTGTTGTCAGAATTCAAATTCCCAAAGGGGAAAAGCTTGCTTGGCATAAGCACCCTATCCTAAACGTTGGTTATTTAACCAAGGGTGAATTGACAGTTCGCACCGAAAAAGGTGAAGTTTTAGTGTTAAAAGTCGGTGATCCGATTATTGAGGTGATTGATACATGGCATTATGGCGAAAGTACCGGCACAGAAGATGCGGAGATCGTGGTCGTTTATGTGGGGAACAAAGGCGATGCCATAACCGAGTTGAAAGAGTAATTTTAGGATAAATGAATTTCTTAACGCCCAAAGATGCCGATAATTTTGATTTAATCCGTCAGATTTTAGTGAAAGGTGGTTTTACGGATATTCATGGTATTGTTCGGTTGCAAAGCGGCTTGAGGTCTGTCGCTTACTTGGCTGATGAGTATATTGTGCGTTTTCCGAAAGCCGCGATAATTTGGCAAACCATGGAACGTGAAAAATCCGTTATAGATATGGTTTATCCTTATTTAATGCCACATTTTGAAGGAAAAATCCATCAAATTGAGCTGTTTGAAGGGGCTTATCCGTTTTCTATCTCTAAGCGTTTTTATGGTAAAATTTGTGATGGGCGACCGGAAAGCGATTATGCCGTGCTGTATCAAAATATTAAACCTGAGCGACAACTTAAATTGGCGCAAGACTTGGCGATGTTTTTTAACTTAATGCATCGGATTGATTATACCACGCTGAATATACCGGAGCCTACCGAGGCCATAGATAACTGGGATGTGGCTCAAAGAAATGATTTTGATTATGCGCGTGTCAGAGAAACCTTATTACCGCACGGAATTGATTTAGATGACTATCAGCCGACTTTACCGAATAGTGACAAAGCTCTTTGCCACAATGATTTAAGCGGCTCTAATTTGTTACTCTCATCAGAAAGCAATGATATTCTTGCCGGAATTATTGATTTTGGTAACACGATTGTCATGCCGAAGTATCAGGACTTTTTTCCGCTGTATAAAATCAACCGGCAACTCGCCGTTGATACACTGAATGAATATAATAAGCTTACTGCATCTAAAATTGAACAAAAACAAACAGATTTTATGACTTTATGTTATATCGGGTATGGACTAGCGCAAAATAAGGAGAAGCTGTCACCGTATTTTATGAAGATTCTAAAACCGTTTTTAGAGGAATGAGAGATGGACTTAAAAGATTTTGATTTACCCTTTGATACGGATAATGCGGTTGAGTTAACAGGCGGCTCGCGGTCGAGAGGTTATTGGGTTAACGGTTGGATTGTGCGTGTGCCTTTAAGAGCCACAACACTGGTGGAACAAAAGCGTGAGGCTGAGATTTCTGCATTAATGCAAAAACATCTGCCGGCGCACCTAAAAGACAAAGTTACAAATGTCCGATTTAACGGTAAATGTGCTTATCATAAAGCAATTCAAGGCGATTTATTGGCGGCTTATCGCGGTGTGGATTATTATGAGAAAATGAACACAAAAGAGCGGCAGAAATTATCTGGGGATATTGCCGAATTATTGGCGGCCATTCATAACATACCGCTCGTTGAAGTGCAAGCGATTACGCAAAAATATGTGAAAACCTGTTTTAATGAAAACAAAACCGTGTTGGCGGATTTTGACTATGAGGTTGCCAAAGCTCGGATTTGGGATGTCAGTGGTGGAAGACTTGATTTAGATGCTTTTAAGATTACGATACCGGCAGACGGATTGAGCCTTTGTCATAACGATTTGCACTCCGGAAACATTATTGTTAAAAACGGTAAATTGAGCGGATTTATTGATTTTGGAGAAGCAGGCGTTAATCCGCGTATCAATGACTTTTTCCACCTGTATCGGCTTGATAGAAGTTTGGCTGTTAATGTAATAGATGAATATAACAAGCTATCGGATTATAAAATTGATGTCGGCGTGGCGGATTATCAATTTTTAAGTAACACAGGTTACACGCTTGAACAACGCAAGGACAGACCTGCTTTTAAGCCGGAAGTAGCGAAAGTTTTAGAAATCTTTTGCAATAACTTAAGGAAATAAAGGAAGATAACACAGATGGCGCGGAGTAGAGATTTTGTTATCAAATATATGGCGGTGATTGTGCTTGTTATCGCGTTGATGGCGTTATTTGTGCCAAGAACGGCGATGTGGATTGAATTATCGTGGATAAACTATCTTTTGATGATGGTGATGTTCGGCATGGGGTTGACCTTAAAACCGGAAAGTTTTATTTTGGTATTTAAGCGCCCGAAAGATATACTGTGCGGGGTGTTTGCACAATATACGATTATGCCGTTGTTGGCGTTATGTTTAAGTCGGCTATTCGGGCTTGATGCGGCATTAACTGCCGGCGTCATTTTGGTCGGAACATGCCCCGGCGGAACAGCAAGTAACGTTATCACTTATTTCGCAAAAGGAGATATTGCGCTATCTGTTACGATGACAAGTGTTAATACCCTACTTTCTCCGATATTGACACCGCTCATCACTTATCTGTTGCTTAAGACAACGGTTGATGTGAATGTGACAAGTATGCTTATTGCTATTGTTAATGTGATTTTAATTCCGATTGTGTTTGGATTTATTATTAATCGCTTTTTTGCCCATATTACACAAAAAATGGTGGATTTGTTACCCGTGGTTTCTGTTGTGGCAATATGTATGATTGTGGCAACAGTGGTGGCACACAATGCTGAGAAGATTTACAGTTGCGGATTATTGGTATTAAGCGTGGTAGTGCTGCACAATCTTTTAGGTTATTTGTGTGGTTTTACATTTGGAAAGATGCTTAAAATGAGTCCGCAGAAAATTAAGGCATTTTCAATTGAAATCGGGATGCAAAATTCGGGTTTGGCAACAGGTCTTGCCGGAACGGCGCTCCCGATGCTTAGTATGGCAACCGTTCCGGGGGCGGTGTTCTCGGTATGGCATAATCTATCCGGAGCAATACTTGCGGTAATTTACAGACGGTGGCAAAACGAGGAGGAATAATGAAAAAAGCACTTTTAATCATAGACGCGCAGAAATCAGCAGTGATTAAGCCGGAGATTGCACTGAATATTGAAAAGCTGCAATATGAATATGATGTGGTCTATGTTTCTAAATATACCAATACCGGCTCACCCCTATTAAAAATTTTGGATTGGAGCGGATATGACAACGAAGCGCTTGTTTTTACTCCAAAAGAAAATGCAATTATATTCACTAAGACCGGATATTCGGCATATCTTGAAGAAATGGCGGAATTTGATGAAATGCACCTTTGCGGATTTGATACCGAAGCGTGTGTTTATAAAACCGCAATGGATTTGATTGAGCACAATATCCGACCGATTATTTTAAGAGATTACTGTTATAGCACTGATAATGAAATGCATGCTATGGGACTTAAGATTTTAGAGAAAAACATAGGCGCACAAAACATCAGATAGCCTATTTTATAAGTCTTTTCTCGTTATGTATTAAAACAAATATATTGTCTTTAATACACGCCTATTCCATCTTAATAGCGGATTTTGCGCATATATGTGAGCAAAGTGAACAGCCTACACAAACGTTTTTATCAACTATTATATGCCCGTCAATCAGAGCTAAGGCACTGTGCTCAGACTCATCACAAATGGTCACGCACTTGCCGCATTTAGCGCATAGACTGTCCTCAATATGGGGATAAACCTGCTTTTCTTTATTTAGCGATTTATGAGCGGTAATGTTGTTTATGGCGCGATTTTTCAGATCCATAGGAGTGCTGAAACCTTTGTTTTCCAAATAATTCAACAAGCCCTGTTTCATAGCGTTGATAATTCCATAACCGTTTACCATAACTTCGGTGCAGACTTGCACAACATCGGCACCGACACACATATATTCTGCGGCATCATGCCAATTAGAAATTCCCCCGATACCTAAAATCGGCAATTGACTGTTTTGGCGGAGTTGAGCCACACATCTTAAACCAATCGGTTTAACGGAAATACCGGAGTAACCGCCGTATGTGGTTTTGCCGTTGACATTTGGCTTTGGTTCAAATGTATCTAAATCAATGCCCATTAATGATTGCACCGTATTAATGGCGGCAAAGCCGTCAGCACCGGCATTTTCGACTGATTTTGCAATCTCTGCAATATTGGTGACATTGGGCGAAAGCTTTACAAATACAGGCTTTTTTGCTACCGCTTTAACCCATTCGGTTATCATGGCAGAAATTTCCGGCGAGGTGCCGATGGCCATACCGATACCTTTTTCGGGCATACCATGCGGACAAGAAAAGTTTAGCTCAAAAGCGTCTATCGCTGAGTTGTTAAATGTTTTGACAAGATTTTGCCATTTTTCTTTTACGACCGGTGCCATGATACTTGCTATTTGCACTTTGGTTGGGTGTTTTTGGCGCAGATATTTGCTACCGTCCAACCAATCTTGAACCGTTAAATGGCTTAGTAATTCAAAATTTTCAAAACCGCAGACTTTATTGCCGACTTTCCATGTGGCATAGCGTGGTGAGGCCTCTATCATTTCCAAATCATCGGGTGTGATGGTTTTAAATACTGCCCCGCCCCAGCCTAAAGTAAAGGCTTTATCAATGCTTTCTATCTTGGCAGTCGGTGGAGCTGATGCCAAAAGAAACGGATTTTCAAAATCTATGCCTAATACGGATGTTTTTAATGTGCTCATATAATTATCCTTCTGATTGATTATTTGCGCCTAATATCGTTTTAGAACCGATGATGTTGCGAAGTTTGGGATTGCCCTCTGCATCTATATAAGTAATGATCGAAGTATCAATTTCCAAATCGGCAATACTGTTTATCTTCATCATATTAACTTCGATTGTGCCTAACAGCTGCTCGCGCACACGGTCTATGGCTCCTTGGATTTTATCCGCCATATAATTACTACCACCCAAAAGAACATAGCCGTGCTGATATTTACCGTCTTTTTCTGCTACTTTTATCCATAAAAACGGGATTGGCGTGGTTTTCCAATTCTTTTTGCCGACCAATGCTTTTTCAAAAGCTGTTAATGTCCACCCCAAAACATTATACGGGTGCGCCATACATTTTTGCTTTAGTTCCTTGTTGATGTTATTGTGGTCGATTTTGATTTTTAAGGCATATTTGGGGGCATATTTGGTATCTATTACCTTATACGTTGCTTTGGCAAATTGCTTTAGCTTATATTCGTTGACCATTGATTGTGACGGTTCCATTGTCTCTCTCCTCTTGTTTTATTTATCTATATTAATCGTGTTGTACTTAATGTCAAATTTTTTATTATAAATCAGATGAAAAGAGCACGCAATTGCGTGCTCTTTAACCTAACTAGGATGGTAGTCAAACTACTTACGCTTCTTCTCAGGCATTGCCTCCGGCGCTTTTGTTTCCTGCTTAATCATTTCTGTAATCGGTTTTGCAGGAGTTTTGTTGTAGATTTTTTCACAGATAGTCAAACCGACACTGCGTAAAGCTGTATCTGTCGGCATAAAGATATCCATGCCATCTTTAGTCTGTTTACCGGCATTGGAAATACCGTTTACAGTTCCTAATCTATCAATCAAAACACTACCGGTTGAAACTTTTTGAACCAAAGTATCTACGATAATTTCAGTTCCTTGAGTTTCGCTATAGTGGTAGCCGTAGATTTTACCGCTATCATCCATATAGTTCTTGGCATCTGTATTGCTCAGCTCGCCTAATGCGATAAAGCCTTCCTGATCTATTGCCGGCAAACTGGTGTTTAACGACAATGGTGTATAGGCAACCGGCTTATCCATGTGCATCAATGCAATATTTTTGCTTGGGTTGACACGAACAGCTTTGGCTTCAACTACGTCACCGTTCAACAACTTAACATTATAAGTGTTTTGATTTTTATTAACCAAATCAGCCGAGGTTAAAATAAACGAATCAGATATCAGTAAGCCTGAGCCTTTTTTGTTGAAAGCATTGGTAATTTCAACAACAGAACCGCGAATCTTTAACATATTTTCAGGGCTTAACTCACTATAAGGCTCTCTGTCTACAATACATAATTTAGAGTCTACCGTAGCAAAATCAACCCAAGAAGGTGTTATGCAACTGCCATCAGTAATCACATTACCGTTTTCATCAATGCAGTTTTCATAAACACGATGTGTTTCCGTTACACCACCCTTCTCTTCTATTTGAGGGGTATAAGTAATTTCTTCTACTTTCGGCTCCGGTATTTTTTCGCAATCATCTTTGCAGGTTTCGGTGCATTGATCTGTGCCTTCAACACAAACCTTAGTGCAAATCTTGCGGCACTTTGGCTTTTCGCATGATCTGGTGCATTTAACCTGACAAGTCGGTTGCGGACACAACGGCTGACATACTTGTTGGCAAACCGGCTGTGGAGTTTCTACACGGGTGGTGGTAATAATTTTCTTTTCAATTACCGTCTTTTCCGTCTTTACATCCACAAACTCTTCAATCTTCGGTGCCGCTTGGAATTGTTGAACAGCACATGGACATTGAACTACCGGACAAGAACACATCGGCTGTGTGCAAACACAAGGTTGTTGCATAGCACACGGGCAAATCGGACGAGCCATCGGGCATTGCGGTTTCGGTTCCGGCTTGTGACACTTAAACGGATTGAACTTGGCATCAAATGCGATTAAAGCGGCACGTTCAGCATCCATTTCAGCCGGTGATAAACGAACCATCAACTGTTGTTCAAAGCCCGGAAGCGAACTCAAACGTGCGGCAGCATCGGCAAATGCCAATTCAGCTAACTTAACTTCACCTTCGTAAATGCCGTTTTCCAACTCAGCATAACCGGTGGTTATACCTTTCCAATAAACTTTGCTTTGGCTTAAATTCATCAAACGCCAAGTAACTGTCATTTCGGCTGAACCGTCACGGCGATCTTTCTTTTGGGCTTTATTCCAATCGTATTCATCGCAAACGTTCATAAAGAAGTCATTTACTTCTGCGGTTAAAACATATTCCGGCAAAATTACCGAAGGATCTTCATAGCATACATTCGGAAGCTCCATTACTTTGTAGCATTTATCAACTGACTTTTTGAACACGCCATTGAAATCCATATTATTTTGGATAACGCGTCCTTGGTCCATCATAGCCTTTTTGGTGGCTCTGCGGCAGCCGAAAATGCGGAAGCGGTAGTTACCGACATGGCTTGAATAAGGATTATAAACATCGCCTTCGCTCTTTAGCTTAAAATCAACGTTAGTAAGCGCAAAAGAGGCAAAATCGCAGCAGTTACGATCTACATTGCTGCTGTATCTTGCTTTAGCGAAGACATAATTTTTGGTTTTAAACTCGGGTGTCGGACAAGACGGGCAATCTCCGCCTTTGCCGTCAACAATTCTTACCTTTTTGGAAGGATTTTGATTACAATTTTTGCAACCTTTCTTTGACGGATATAAACTCCCGTCATAAGGATCTGTTGCAACTTGTCGTTGAGCAGACACAACACGGCGTTTTTGCACCGGTGCATATTCCACTCCGTTGTATGGTGCTGCATTAGCGGTTGTGGGCAAGACATCCACACCAATCGCCAAAATACAGCAGAAACAAAGTTTTAAAATGTTTTTTGCTGACATATTTATTATTCTCCTAATTAGGTTTTGCAAAAAGCCGGTGCCGATATGACAAGGCTTCAACAATGTGCAGTTTAGACACCTTTTTTTCATTTTGCAAGTCTGCAATTGTTCTTGCTAACCGCAAAATGCGCATTAGTCCACGCGCCGTTAAACCACACTTTAGGGCAGATTGCGCCGCGTATTCACGCAAATTTGCATCTAAATCTAATGCTAAATCTAAAACCTCTCCTTTTAAATTTGCGTTAACAACTATTTGATTTAAACCTAATTTTTGACATCTTTCAGCACAAATTTCACGCACTTGCACCACTTTTTGACGCATAGAGAGCGAATCGGTGCCGACTCGGTCTGAAGTCAGCTCATAGGGGTCTGCCGGAGGAACCTCTATTTGCATATCAAACCTGTCTAAAAATGGACCTGAGAGTTTACTTAAATATTCAGCAGCACAAAGCGGTGCGCGCGAACAGATATGACCGTTTGTTCCCAAATGACCGCAACGGCATGGGTTCATTGCCGCTATCAGTTGGAAATTTGCCGGATATGTGATATGCGCTTCTACTCTGGCAATAACTGCGGTTTGACTTTCGAGCGGCTGACGAAGAGCGTCAAGCGTGGAACGTTGAAATTCAGGAAGCTCATCAAGAAACAAAACGCCATTATGTGCTAAAGATATTTCTCCTGGGACACCGCGTTTACCGCCACCAACCAATGCCGGTGTAGATGCACTGTGGTGCGGCGCACGGAATGGACGACAAAAATTGATTTCATCACCTAAAATACCGGCAACCGAATGTATCATAGCGGTTTCTAAAGCCTCACGCACAGTAAGCGGCGGTAAAATTGTGGCTAAGCGCTCGGCTAACATGGTTTTGCCACTACCGGGCGGACCAATCATCAAAAGATTATGTCCACCGGCGGCGGCAATCATCATCGCTCGCTTGGCACTTTCTTGGCCTTTGACATCTGCCATATCAATCTTATAATCATCATTGCTGATCGTCGGTTTCTTGGGCGGTAAAATCTGGGTTTTGCCTTTAAAATAATTCAATAACTCCAAAATATGCGAAATGGGCAAAATCAATTTGGCATTACTCCATGCTGCCTCTGTGCCATTTGCATATGGGCAGACTATACCTAAATTTTGGGCTGTAGCACTTACTGCTGCCGGCAAGACGCCTGATACTTTTTCGACGCTGCCGTCAAGCGATAAAGCCCCCATAAATAACAAACCGTCTAAGTGCTCTTTGGCCACATAACCTTTGAGCACCATAACTGCCAAGGCAATCGGCAAATCATAGTGTGTTCCTTCTTTGATCAAATTGGCTGGCGCAAGGTTTACCACCACCCTGCCTTCGGGAAACTCAAGCCCCAATGCTTTAAACACAGCACGAACACGCTCGCGACTTTCATTAACCGCTTTATCGGGAAGACCGACAATCACAAACCCCGGCATACCGTAACTTAAGCTTGCCTGAGCCTCCACCTGACGGGCAGTTATGCCCTCAAAAGCAACTGTTTTTACACTGCTGACCAATGTTTAACCTTTCGTTTGTTCTAACATAAAACAAATAATAGAACAAAATAGAAACATTGTCAAGCATTTTTTAAGATTTTTTGATGATACTTATTTTATTTTGCTGTTGATAATCCCTTGCAATAACCCCAATATCACCGGTCCGTTTTTTTGCTTAAAACGCTTGATTTTATTATGACGAATGGCTCTTTCAATCACTTGTTGGGTATTTTTTTCGTAATAGCGTTTTTTGGCGGCTTTGGCCTCTGCGCTACTGTTATGTTTCTTATCTTTTTCTTTGACAGCTTCGGGATTTTCAGCTTTTTCCTTTGCTCGCAAATTATTGTGATATACTCGTAATTCTTCGCGATGAATACTCCTAAATGTTTCGTTACGACGATTATTAGCGGCTCGACGCTTGGCTTGTTTTTCGGGTGGTAAATCGCTCATTTTTTTATAGCTCTTTTTCCATGCATCGGGGTTTTCTAAACGATATTTGGCCGTTTGCAAGCGATTAGCTTCTTTTTTTAACTCTTTTCTGATCTTTTCCGGTGTGGTTTTTAGAGCGCGCAATTTTTTTATCTGTTCCAAACGGTCAATAATCTCCGGTAAGGTCATTTTTTTATTAGGGACCACCTTGGACTTTTCTTCCTGTTTATCCTTCAATGCTTTCCTTGGTGTATCTGCTTTTACTTTTTTCTTTATGGCTTTGTTGGAGGGCTGTGTCTGAACAGATTTATGAGTTGTTTCCGGGTGAGCTGTCTTAGTCGATTTAGTTTTTTTAAGCTCTTTACGGCGGCGCTGATATTCTTGCTCGCGTTGTTTTGCACGTTTTTGTTGTTTTTTATCTTCTGCATCTAATTCTTTCTCCTCTGCTTCTTTTTTGGGAGCTAAAAAGACCGTGCGTGACTGATAAGGTGGAATATACTTATCCTCAAACGGTTCTAACGGATTTTTCCCTAAGGCTTTTTCTTCTTGAACAGCTTTAACGACCTGTTCTAATTTTTGGTGATATTGTTTTGCATATACCTCAAAGGCCGCAGATAAAGACACATTGATGTAACGGCTTGCCGGTTTGGCAACTTGCGCAGCATTAAGTTTACGAAAGGCTTGTGGTGTCATAACCCATGCGAGCTCAGGAGATAAACGCAATTTCACCGGCAAAAGGGCATAAATGGCATCCACAACCTCATCAGCAAAGAAACCGCCAAACTGTAAAATACGCTCCATATCATTTGCATATATCAGGCTTTTTAACGGACTTTTTTCTATAAAATCCTTTATTTCGCGAATGTCACCTGTCTTGCCGCCAAGAACAGCATAAAATACATCGGCTAAGCTGTCACATTTTTTTAAGTTTAATTTTTCCATAGCAATGCCTTTCGGGAGGAAGTTTAGGACAAAATTTTGTTTAAAGCAAGTGATTTTTCGCACCACAATCCGTTGACAAAGGCTTTAAAATCGGCTATAATAAAAGCCTAAAATATAAGCTTATGAAGAAAGTATTTTTATGGGTAATACTTACTGTCGCACTTGTAGTTGGACATAAGTATTACATTGATTACCGCTCAACACAGGCTCAAGACACCCGTGTTTCATGTCGGATTAGTAAGGCTGATACCACTTACATTTGTAAGGTGGAGGCAACTTATCCCTCAGGCGTTGGCGAAAGAGAATATTCTACCAAAGAAATTAATGGTAGAAAGTTTGTCGCCATGCTCGAAACAGTGGGGAAAATGAAACCTGCTGAGGAGCGTAGGTTTTGCGGCTTTTCTTCTACCATCGTGACCTACGCGATGCTCGATAACGGCGCAATCATTGTCAGCAAAGAGTATGACGTTATTGCACCGATTACCGAGGAGAAAGCCTTGGAATTATTATCTAAAGAAAGTTCTGAAATCTGAGATATCGGTTTCGGAACTTTTTTATTGCAAAAAAAAAGTTTGTTTGTTAGATTGAGGCAAATTTAGCACCCTCTCTGTCGCCTTCGGCGACATCTCCCCCATCAAGGGGGAGAATGGGATGACAAAGTAATTTAATCACTTTAAGTCTTTGGTACTTAAAAGCATATTTTTGATAGAGGAAAAAACGATGTTTGGCATAGGTATGGATATTTTGGTTGATGCGCTTTATGAGACGCTGTCGTTGTTTCCTTATCTTTATTTTACTTATTTACTGATGGAAGCTTTGGAACATCAACTCCAACGCCGCAGTATGATCTATATTCGTCGTGCCAAACAATACGGTTCGGTGGTGGGGGGACTCTTAGGAATTATCCCACAATGCGGATTTTCGATTGCCGCGGCAAACTTATATGCCACGGGACTTATTACTTTAGGGGCTTTGATTGCAGTGTTCCTCTCTACATCAGATGAAATGTTGCCACTGTTGATTTCCGGAAATATCGGTGCCGGAATAATTCTCCAAATCTTGTGCCTTAAGGTAATATTCGGTATTATTGCCGGTATCGCTATTGATAAATGGCTACCCGAAAAATTTATTAAACATAAAAATGAGCCGAATATTCACGCTTTTTGCCAGAAAGAAAAATGCCAATGCACGGATAAAGAAAACATTTGGCTTTCTGCCTTTAAGCATACGGAAAAAATCCTGATATTTATTTTTATCTTTTCATTAATTTTTAACACGTTGTTTGCTTTTGGGGGAAGAGAGACAATTTCAGATATTCTTGGGGCTTTACCGTTTTTGAGCATTTTGATTTCAGCGCTTGTCGGGCTTATCCCCAGTTGCTATCCTTCGGTTCTGCTGACACAACTCTATTTGAGCGGCACAATCGGAATTGGGGCGATGATGGCCGGAACATTGAGCAACGCCGGTCTCGGATTTTTAGTTTTGTATCGTGTTAACGGTAGCAAAGATGAGAGCGCAAAAATCTTATTACTGATGTTTGCGTTGGGTATTGTATTTGGTATCATATCTGAATTTATTGTTTAATATGATTCACTTGAACGATTTTTTTGATGTTTTAGGTTAAACTTTAAACGTGCAAAATCATACCATCATAGGAAAGTTCTATCCCATCAGGTAAGGTTTTGGCATACTCTTCGGCATCCATGCGGCGGGAAATATGGCTTAAGACCATGCGCTTGGGAGAAAATCTTGCCATTACTTCTTTAATTTTGAAAATATCACTGTGACCGTTGATTTCCGGCGTATCAGCATTGTTGCACTCAATTATCAATAAATCCAAACCGCTAAAAAAAGTTTCGCATTTTTCAGGCAAAGTTTCCCAATCTGTTACATAAGCAAAATTTTGATAACGAAAACCTGAAGAATGAATGTGATGATGTTGAAATAATAAAGTTTCAAACTCTAATCCTTCGGTTGTAAAACGGCCGCTATCCGGCAATATACACCACTTAAGGCTTTGACTATCCGGCTCGGCATCTGCTTTTTCTTTAAACAAATAACCATAGCTTTGCTTTAATTCTGCCATTGTTTCAGCAGAAGCATAAATCTTGATACCGTGTCCTAATGTTTTGGTTGCACGCGGCAACTCGGGAATACCAGCAATATGGTCATAATGTCCGTGGGTAATAAATACCGAGTCAATGTTTTGAACATTATTATCATTGATTTGATAGCGAAAATCAGGTCCAGCATCAATTAATATTGATTTACCGTTCTCTTCTAACAAAATTGAAGCACGTGAACGCTTATTTTGGGGATTGGCAGGATTTGCCGCACCCCAAACATTAAATGCCATAGGCACGCCATAAGCTGAGCCAGAACCTAATATCGTTATTTTCATTACACAATCTCCGCCTGTTTAAATAACAGAAGAGGTGTTAAAATTTGGTTATTAAGGCGATTGATTGATGTCTTTTCGTTTTCTAACCTCTCAACAAACATTTTGACGCCTTTATCCTGACGTGCCGGCTCACGTCTGGCTAAAATACGCAGGCAATCCGACATTTCATCTCGTTCATTTTTCGGGGTACAGAGCATCATCAATTCCAACAGCTCTTTTTGGTTTTGAGCGCGATTTAGCAACGGATGATTGATGAAGTTTTCATTATTTAACAACCTATCTAAAACCGGATAGGCATCTTCAAAAATATGCTGTTTGCCCATATCATCTACATATTGATGACGATTTTTTGAACGGTTAAGACTTGCTGATAAACGTGACAGACAACGCACTTTATCCTGCGTCACACAACGCGTTTGTTCTTTGAACTCTTGTTTAATTCGATTTATTGTTTCTTGATTAACACCGTTTGGCGAAATGTCTACACCGTATTTGCCGACGATTGCCATAAAACGGCGCAACAGATTATAAGACCCTTCTTCTTTGGGGTTACAGGCCAGGCGAATTTTTCCGTGTTTCATGCTTTCTACGGCATCATACTTATCAATAACCTCATGAATATACTCATTTCCCCTTTTACGGAATTTGGCATATATCTTTTCGATATTAAAAATACCGTTATCCTCCGGATCCATACAAGAGAAATCAACATCTCCCAAGGTCGGGTGCTTTACGACTACATAGTGATTATGCGTATGCATCACTTCTGATACGGAACTGCCGCTATTCTCCATATTTTGAATAGCCTCCATAAACACGTCATAATCTTTGACACAAATATCATAGTCATGAATTTCGGCATTGGGATTGATTTGGGTATCTAAAACGGCACCGCCAAATAAAAACGCTTCATTTAATCCGGCATCTTGCATAAAAGTCGTAATGTCATTTGTGATTTTATCTATACACTGCATATCAACGTTTCTCCTCTTTTATGCGACCAGAAAAACATTTAAATAAAAAAAAGCATTATTTGTCATATTCTTCTCCTCTTCTGATAAATAATGCAATGTTTTATACCACATCAGCGAGGGCTTGTCAAGAAAGATTTTGACAAAATTTGTGTATTTTTACAAAATTCGTCTATACTGATTTTCTTATGAAACTAATATTTTGTTTTTGCTAAAAATTGTTTTTAGAAATATTTTTTTGACGTTAGTGGATAACCCTTGCTTTGTTTATTTGCAAGCTTATTTTTTCCACCCAAAAATCATATTACTCCCCAAAAGCAACGGCTTGTTGACCGGAAGCGATGTGGTTTTAATGATTTCTTTGATATTTATCCGACTGCTTAAAAGTGCGTTTAGGCATCGCTTAGTGGCATATTTAGCACAAATTTCCGTAAAAATTTCAGGCTCTAATAAGCGACGTTGTTGATTTATATTGGCAAGCTTTTCTAATGTGCTGACAATAATTTTTAAAGTATTCAGGTCACGAACCTTTTGCCGTCCGTAGGTTGTATAGTGGTCAAAAATATTAACTTCTTCAGGCGTTAATTCTATATTATTGTAGGCAAACCAAAGTTTATGAAACATAGCTCGCTCAGAACGAATCATATCTTTTTGTTTTTTAGATGTCATATCTTTATGAAAACGATATTTATACAATGTATCCGGCAAATTTGACAATTTAGAGTATTTGCTGAATTCGCAGCATAATAAGCGATCATTTAAGCTGATAAAGTTTTCATTATAACGAATCCTATGTTCGGTCATAATGGCGCGGCGCATCATAATGGTGGGGTGGTGAACGGCTGATTTAAACAATAAATAAGCACAAATCTCTGCATGTGCACTGGGATTTTTGGTCCACCGGAAACGATTAATCTCACCAAATTTTTTATATCCGGAACCTAAAAGACCAACTTCCGGATGTTTTTCTAAATAGTTATACTGCTTAGCTAAGCGATGCGGATGCATAATATCATCATGGTTCATAATGGCGATATATTTTCCGGTTGCCATTTCTTGCAACTTGTTATAGCTCTGCGGTATGCCGATATTGGTCGGATTTTCCATATATTTTATGCGGTCATCTGTGTAATCAGCGATTACTCTTTGTATTGCCTTATTATCCGGACTATCATTTAGAATAAGAAATTCAAAATCCTTAAAATTCTGATTAAGAACACTCTTTATTGCTTCACGCAAGTATTCTTCTTTTGTATTGCACACCGGCATAATAACGGATATCTCTACCATTTTTTACCTTTTACCCTTAATTATCCAATGCTAACAGCCTTAAGACACAGACAAATACCGATAGATAAACCCTTTACCATCTTGACGCTCACATAAAATTATTACCTTAGTATGTTGCTTTTTATACTATTTTAAAATTTAATGTCAACCCTCGTTTTATGGATTTTATTTAAAACACAAAAACCAACCTGACAAGGTTGGTTTTTGTGTTTTGATTGGCGTCAGAACTCATAACAGAGTTCAATGCCTACCTGCCAGCTTTCCTCCATCCAGTTATTGATGGTTGTTCCGCCTTCGTATCTCTCAGTTTCCGGGTTTGGATTCTTTGAGTATACGTAACGAATAAAGAGCCGGACATTTGTGTTATTGATGCCTGAACTTAAAAGACTGCTCCTAACCCATAACTGAGTGCCATATTTTAGACACCAAGATGAGTAGGATTCTGCGTATATATCGTCATCGTCTTTCAGATTATCAGGCACATCATAGCTCATTCCGCCAGATTTTCCTGTGCCAAACAACAAGTCCATGCCAATACCCATCTTATGCGCATATCCTGTTTCTGCTCCTAATTTAAGCAGAAAATCACAGCTCACGCCATAATGTTCCTGCTTATCAAAAGCAGCAACTAGACCAAGGCTGTAGCCCGCACCAAATTTGTTGATGCGCAGGTTGTCACCCTCTATTACTCCGGGAATAAAGAGAAATGATAAATCAACACTGAAACCAAAATTTGGTTTGCCATCGTATTTTTCCTGCTGATTAGTGTAGTCTTCATCACTCAGATTGGAGACCGGACTACCATCATCCTCATCAGAATCATTATCACCACCACCCATTAATGACAGTGCCATTTGCTGAACGATATGATGGCGACGCCAAAACTTCCCCTTTCCTTCTACAGGAAAGTAAATTTTTGAATAGTCTGTCTTTTCCTGTTGATTAGCCATCGCTATGGCATTGAACTGACGTAATAAGGACGCCATTTCTTCAAGGTTGTCCTTGCTCGTCTTTTTCTCTATCTTTGCCTTCTTAGAGGAATTGGAGTCAGTGGCTCCGGTAGAATCTGAAAGCTCCTCTGATGGGGCTTCCACATTGATGTTGACAGTGTCAACATCCTTTGTCTGCGCATGCATCCCGCTTACGCAAACAGCCATAAAGATGGCTAAAACGAATTTCTTCATAATGCTTAAGTTTAAAAATTTTTTTCATACTAATATTTTTATAGGGGATATTATACGCATGTTTATACAAAATGCAAGCATTTTTTGTCGAACCGCCTATTTCATTGAAAATTATATGTTTTTCCCCCACCTTACCTCCCCCCTCAAGGGGAGAGAACCGCTAGAATTCCAGTTCTCATCTGAGAAGGATTAAGGCGCGCAAAAGAAAAATGACAAGGTTTCACCCTGTCATTTTTCTTTTGTTCAACTTTGCGCGCCGTAAACAGCCTGTCGGCTGTGTGCTACACGCACGGTGCCGCTCAAGCCGCGGCGGCTGGGCACTTGTGCCCGCTGACTAATACTTGCCCTCAAAGGCATCCAAGTATATCTGCTTAATATCGCTCATCAACGGATATACCGGATTGGCGCCCGTGCATTGGTCATCAAATGCCAAACGCACCAACTTATCCAAATTCGCCTTAAAGGTCTTTTCATCAACACCCCACTCGCGAATTGAATTCGGAATACCAATTTTGGTCTTTAATTCCGCAACCGCCTTAATCAAACGCTCTACCTTTTCATCATCTGGCACACTCTCGTCTGCCAAATACAAAACATGCGCAATTTGACCATAGCGTTTCTTTGCTTCAGGTGCTTTATATTGCGGGAAAGCCGTCTGTTTCTTCGGGCAATCAGTCGCATTAAAGCGAATAACCTGGCAGATTAACAATGCATTGGCAATTCCGTGCGGAATGTTATACATTGCCCCCAATTTATGTGCCATAGAGTGACACAAACCTAAAAACGCATTGGCAAACGCCATACCGGCAATAGTTGCGGCATTGTGCATTTTTTCACGTGCCACAGGATCTTCCGCACCTTTTTCATATGAGGCCGGCAAATAACGGAAAATTTGCTTAATCGCCTCTAATGCCAACGAATTGGTATAGTTAGTTGCCATGACCGAAACATAAGCCTCTAAAGCATGCACTAACGCATCAATACCACCGGCAGAAGTTAACCCTTTTGGCATACCGTCAACAAAGTTTGCATCAATAATTGCCATTTTAGGTGTCAAGGCATAGTCGGCAATAGCATACTTCACATGGGTGTCATCATCGGTAATAATCGAAAACGGTGTTACCTCAGAGCCGGTACCGGATGTGGTCGGAATACATACCAAATCAGCCTTTTTGCCTAATTCTGGAATAGCGCAAATACGTTTTCTGATATCCATAAAGCGCATGGAAATATCTTCAAAATCAGTTTCCGGCTGCTCATACATCAACCAAATAATCTTGCCGACATCCATCGGTGAACCACCGCCTAATGCCACAATCAAATCCGGCTGATAAGCGTTTACCATAGTTAAGGCCTGTTTGGCAGTTGACAAAGTCGGATCAGGCTTAACATCAAAGAAAATTTGGTAGTCTATATCCATTTCTTCAAACGTATCGGTAATTGTTCTAACCGCGCCACTATCAAACAAAAATCTGTCGGTGATAATAAACGCACGTTTTTTACCTTCGTATTCGCGCAAAGCCAATTCCGTTGAACCACGTTTGAAATAAATTTTCGGCGGAACTCTAAACCACAACATATTTTCTCTCCTTTCTGCCACTGTCTTATAATTTAATAAGTGCTTTACACCAACGTTTTCACTAACCGAATTGCCGCCCCATGAACCGCAGCCTAACGTTAATGACGGCTCTAAACGGAAATTGTATAAGTCACCGATACCGCCTTGAGATGCCGGCGAATTTATCAGAATACGACCGGTCGGCATTTTGTTGGCATAGTAATCAATCCTCTCTTGAATACGTTCATCGGTATAAAGCACTGATGTATGTCCAAGACCACCAAGAGTTATCAATGCGTGTGCAATATCGGTTGCTTTTTCAAAATTCTCTGCCTTATACATTGCCAAAATCGGTGACAATTTCTCATGTGCATATGGGTTACTGATTTCATATGAGGATTGCTCTGCAAGCAATATCTTGGCATCATGCGGCACTTTAAATCCGGCCAGTTCGGCAATTTTATATGCCGGTTGACCAACGATATCCGCATTAACACCGCCTTTATCGGTCAAAATAATCTTACCTAAAGCTTCCATTTCTTTTTTGTTCAAAAGATATGCACCTCTATAAACAAATTCTTTTTTGACCTCTTCATACACGTCTTTAACAACAATCACAGATTGTTCAGAAGCACAAATCATGCCGTTATCAAAGGTCTTTGACATCAAAATTGAGGATACGGCCAATTTGATTTTTGCGGTTTCATCAATAATCGCCGGTGTATTGCCGGAACCAACGCCTAATGCCGGTTTGCCGCTGGAATATGCCGCTTTAACCATTCCCGGACCGCCGGTCGCCAAAATGCCTTGAATCTTCGGATGTTGCATTAAAGCACTTGAAAGTTCAATAGACGGCTCATCAATCCATCCGATAATATCTTTGGGAGCGCCGGCTTGAACTGCCGCATCCAACACCACCTTTGCTGCGGCAATAGTTGATTTCTTTGCACGAGGGTGAGGAGAAAAGACTATGGCGTTTCTGGTCTTTAAGCAAATTAAAGACTTAAAAATAGCAGTTGATGTCGGATTTGTGGTCGGAACAATACCGGCTAATACGCCAAGAGGTGCCGCAACAATCTTGGTGCCGTTTATTTTATCGCGGCTGATAATACCACAGGTTTTAACCCCCTTATGCTTGTTATAAATGTATTCTGAAGCAAAGTGGTTTTTAATGATTTTATCTTCCAACACCCCCATACCGGTTTCGGCAACGGCCATTTCTGCCAAATCAATACGCATCTTATTGGCCGCAGTTGCCGCTGCCTTAAAGATTGCATCAACTTTTTCTTCCGAAAAAGTGGCAAATTGGTTTTGCGCAATATGGACACGATCCAAGAGTTTATCTAAATCTTCCAAAGTTTTAACGCTTGACATTTCTATTTTATTCCTTTCCTTTTCCTAATGATTGACCTTGTTCTCCATAATCTTTAACTTTCTTAAACGCATCTTTTAAGGTGCCTAAGCAGGCGTTTCCGGCAATACAACCGCCCGGACAACACATAACCTCTATTAAATTACCGGCTTGGCATTGACCGGTTTTGGCATAGAGACGTAAATCTCTGATTGAGGTTTTATCTAAACCGTTTACAATTACAGGTTTGACAGCACCGGGTTCACCCTGCCATGCCGCCACAACTGAATTTGCCACACCACCGGTTAAGGCAAATTCGCGCGCCTCTTTAGAGCTTTTATATTCAAATTCTTTTTCTTCGCAGGTATCAATCTCAATACCGAGAGCAATTAGGGTTGCCCCCAATTCTTCAAAATTTATCAGGTGGTTAACATTCGGGTTATCCAAAACCTCTCTACGCTTTGCAAAACACGGGCTGATAAATACCGTTACTGCATCGGGGTGCTCTTTTTTGACAATTTCTGCGGTGTAATAAAGCGGCGTATGTGCATCTGAAACATACGGCTTAATCTCGGGAAGATGCTTTTTAACTAGCTCATTATAACCGGCACAACATGAGGTTGTCATAAACGGAGCACCGTTTTCCAAACGCTCCTTAAAATCTTTGGCTTCGGTTGTGGCGGTAATATCTGCACCTTGCGCAACTTCATAAACTTTTGAAAAACCAATTTTTAAGAGCGCATCTTGAATTTGCTCAGGCTTGCAGGGAATATGTCCCATTAGCGCCGGTGCAATTAGGGCGATTACTTCCCTGCCCTCTTTGATTTTTCTTAACACATCTATCACTTGAGATTTGGCGTGCACGGCACCGAACGGACAAGCCGATACGCATTTACCGCAAGAGATACATTTATCGGTATCAATACGGGCAAAACCGTGTTCGTCTTTGGCAATTGCCCCGACCGGACAAGCATTTTCACATGGAACAACTGTCTTGATAATCGCGCCATACGGACAAGATGCTACGCACATTCCGCATTTTTTGCATTTTTCAGGATCAATAACCGAGCGCCCGTTAACATGCGAAATTGCACCAAAACGACAGCTGTTCATACAGGGTCTTGCCACACAATTTTGGCATAAATCCGTGACATAAACGCGTGCGGCCTGACAGCTATGACAAGCGCTCTCAACAACTGTTAAAGGATTTGGATCCGGTCTTTGGCGTTCCAATGCTTTTTTGGCATAGGTGGCAAGTGTTGTCTTTTCATCATCGTCTTCAATGGAAAAACCTAAGCCTGCTAATGTTCTTGCACGCAAAATACCGCGCTCTTTATAAACGCAGCAGCGAAACGGAACTTCAGAATACTTAGGGCGCATCTCATAAGGAATGAGCCTTGTGTTTTCAGGAAAATCCTCGGATAAAAATGCTTTAATTAAGCGGATTAATACTTCTCTTTTTAATCTTTTTGTTTCTAATTCAGAATTATTCATTGTTCAACTTTCTTTCAATTACTGCTATTACTTTTTCTAAATCTGCGGAAGATATTTGTTCATCATCAACCATAACATACGGCGCTTTGCTAAAGGAATCGCTTTTGTTACAGGTACCGAAGCAACGGACAGAAGATATTTCTATTTTATCTTTATACTTTTCGGTCAATGTGCTTATCATTGACTTTACGGCTTGTCCGCCCATAACAAAGCAGGTTGTGCCTTCACAAATTTTGACTTTTACTTTTTCCATTGGTCTCTCCTATATGTAGTTGATTGACACTTGTTTAAAATACTCGCTTTCTAATAATGTTTTTATTTTTTTGATAACGGTGCGCCTGACCTCTATCTCTATGGGCAGAGCCGGATCATAATGCGCTTGGTTAATCATAGCTCCTACCATAAACTCAATAATATCAGATTCAAGTAAAAAATTTACTAATAAGCCGGCGGCATCTTTATGGTTTAATTCTTTTTGCTCTAAATACTCTGCGGCCTTGGTTAAGGTTAAGATACCTTCGGTGACCAAATCCACACCGTCCATGTGGGCAATCGGTGGTAAGTCACCACATTCTTGTTCATCAACATTGGTTATTTCCAATTTGAGCTCACGAGAAATCATGTTAGCCGTGGTGCCACCGCAAATTGCTTTTTTACCGGCAAAAAAGCTAAATGACATACAGTATTCTCTATCTTTGCCACGATTATACGGAGGACCGGTAAAAATCAGTGCTTTACGGGGATTTCTGAAATATAAGACACTACAAGAAATGTCATCACCGGCATGTTCGTTTTCTTCTACAGACAAGGCTTTTTCTATTACTTTTTTGGATAACTCGGTGCTTGATATATTGCGCTTTATACTCAAGGTTTCTTTAAGATATTTGAGTAAACCTTTACGTTGAAAGCCTAAAGGATAATCTTTTGTGCCAATACCGGCTTGGGTAACACCGTCGGAACAAAAGATCAGTCTGTCGCCGACTTCTGCTTTAAACTGATAGAGCATTAAATGGCGGTCAGGAAATTTTGGGGAGGTAAACTCTTTACCCTCAAGAGGCATTTCCTCATTATCGCGCATTAAAACAAATGACGGATTGCCCTCTTCTACCACCCAGACGTTACCGTCATTGCGGCAATCTACTGCTGAAAATGTGGCATAGCTTATCTTACGGATTTGGCAGACGGGAAGCGAATCCATGATAATCTGCGCGGCCTTTTTGATAGAAATGTCTTCTTCTATAAAGCGAATCAGCATAGTTGCGGTCATGCAAGAAAGGATATTTGCTTTAATACCGCTCCCTAAGCCATCAGATAAAACGGCTAAAACACGTTCCTGATTATCGGAGCGTTTGGAAACAAAATAGTCTCCATAGGCGTTTTGTCCGTGTTTTTTTATTTGTGCGCAGTCAATATCAATGAACATTTAGTCCTCATCTTCCGCATTGTATTCACTGGCGATGGTGTTTAAGATGGTTTCTGTTTCAACCATATGTTCACCTAACAAACAGGCTATCTGCTGAACGGTGGCAATATTTTTATCAATCACTTCTTTGGCCTTTTGCGCCACAATCTCATGCGAGCGATTGACATTGGTGATGTCGGTAATGGTCACACCGATACTTAAATTCTCTTCAATCGGAAATACATGCAGGTCATAAAACTTGTTATTAAACTTATGATTTTCTTTATGAACTTCTTTGATACCGGATAAAGCTGAGGTAAATACCTTTTCCGCCTCAAAGAAATCACTTATCGGAAAGCCTATGATTTTTGAAGAATCTGATAAATATTGCTCTTTATCGGCTTTGGCAAACATCTTGATAAAGGCTTCATTGGTTTCCATAATGTTTAAGTTTTTATCCAAAATCACCATAGCGGAAGGAATGCTTTTTAACATGGCGCTTGCCTTTTTGGTGGCAATTTTTCGCATATATGAGACGCACATGGAAGGCTCGGCATTGCCGTCTAAAAGTGCTTTTGCCATTTCCTGACAGGTTTGATAACCGCAACCGGCGCAATTTAACTCATCTTCCGGCGCATATTTACCAATACGCTTTAAGGCTTCTCTGATTTCATCTACGGTATAAGGCTTATCGGAAACAGGCATCGAGGTATATTCTTCTTTAACAACTACACGAGGTTTGGTCGGAACAGGCTCTCTTGTCTTAACATGGCGCAAAATTCGTGAGATGTTATTGGTATCAGAATCTTTAGTTGAGATACACGGACCGTGCACACAACCGCCCACGCAAGCCAACGCCTCAATAAATATCGGATTTTGAATTTTATCTAACGATAAGTCTTGCACGGCTGAATCAAATGCTTCCAGCGAGCAGACTTGACATAACTGCACTTTATCATTTACGCCCACCTTTTTAATGGTTTCGTTCATACCGCCATCTAAGGGGTATAAGGCTCCCTCATGAGCGTATTCGGGCACAAAGTTTTCTTCCGCACAGTCACCGGTTTCAAGTTTACGGTCACTTTCTTTAAGCCAAATTTTAAGCTCTTCAAAAGTTAGGGCGTAATCAATTAAATCTTTGTGGTTATCGGACTCTTCTTTTTTGGCGATACACGGACCGATGAATACAACTGAGATGTTTTTGCCATAGGTTTTCTTTAAGAACTTGGCATGAGTTAGGGCCGGAGAAGCAATCGGGGTAATATATTCCGACAACTCCGGCTTATATAAGCGGATGTATTTGACAATCACCGGACAGGCACTTGATATCATCAGGCCTTTGTCTTTTTTATTTAACATACGAGCTGTTTCAATAGATACTTCTTCGGCACCGATTGCGGTTTCACTCACGCCGGCAAAACCTAATTTCTTTAAGGTTGCAGTCAGTTGTTTGGAGGTGCAGGGAAAAGAAGCGCGCCAACTGGGAGCTAGTGATACATAAACCTCTTTTTGGGTTGAGAGTAATTTTTTTACCGCCTCCCAATCGGAGCGAACGCGCTTGGCGTGGCTTGGGCAAGAAGCAACACAACGCCCGCAAGAGATACATTTATCTGATAAGACGCAAGCATGTCCATCTTGAATACGGATGGATTTGACCGGACAGCGGCGCACGCATTTGTAGCAGTCCTGACATTCGTTGTATAAGGTATATACTGTTCCCGTTATCTCGCTCATAGTGCCTCTAAAATTTTAATCAGTTGTTCGTGTGTTGTGTTGGAATACTTTTTATCATTGATAAAAACATTGGGGCCGTCTTGGCAAAGGTTAGTGCAACGGCACCCAACAAGCTCTACGGACAGATCCTTATTGCTTTTGGCAATATAGTCTTGTAAAAATTCTAGTGTTTTATTATTGCCCCGAACGTAACAGGAGCTCCCCAAACAAACTTTTATGACAGTCATTATTTTCCCTTTGTGATGTTTTTTGTAAGCTAGGGGAAATAACATCGGTTGTCAAGGAAAAAAGCGGAGCCCATTGTTGCCAAAATCTGCGCTTGACAAAAGTGGCAAAAGTTTTTATTTTAGGTGTTAACAAGGCTACTATGATGTAAATTACTTAATATATTAACAATAAAACTTAAAAGCTTATGGAACAAACAAGACTTTTACTGATTTCTGCTCGTGAAGATTATTCGCAAGCACTCAACATTCTGTGCTTGGTGGAGATGCATGAGGTTCCGACAACCGTTGGTGATATTATGTATGCCTATATGGTTGCCAAAGACTGGTGTAAATGGGTTAAAAATCCGGGAGAATCTGGAGAAAATCCATTACAACATGGTGTGGATGACAGTTTGCTTCGTATGTTTGAGAAGTATGCCGAAGACTTGGAAAATCAACTTGTGGCATATCAAAATGCGATTGAAGAAGATTTTAGCGAACTTAACCCTAATCTGGTTAATGGTTGGCGTAGTTTAAGCAGCATGCCTACCCTGAAAGAGGATACCAGATTGTTCTTCCGTACTTTGCGCTATACAGCACAAATATTTGAAGATAGGTTTCGTGCTTCTTTCCTCAACCAGATGCTAGACGAGAAGCAGGTTCCACCGATGTGTGAGTTAGATAAATGTCCGACAGATGAATAATCTTCAATACTGTGGCTTATGAAAAAAATTGCTTTGTTTGTCGGGCTTTGTCTCATTTTCTTAGGATGTAAAGACAAAAAGGTTAAGGACTATGGCGAAAAGGTCATCTTTACTGAGCAGTGCGATACATCGGCTGTTTGGCGAGTGAGAACGCACACCTTTAACTTTGTAGGGTATATTGCCATTGCTTTGGTAAATGGGAAAAAATTTTCCGTTAAGTATGAATCTCCGGAAATAGCTCAAGATTGGATGTTGCTTGATAAAGGTGACACGGTTGTCTATCAAGGCAATAAAATCGTTTCCGTTATCTGGAAAAAGCAATAAGTGCTCTCACCAAGTATAATCTTTTAAAAAAGGAACTCGCTAGCGTAGCTGGCGGGTTTCTTTTTTTTATGGAAAGAATTTGATTATTTGTCACCCTCTCTGTCAGCTACGCTGACATTTTCCCCCTCGAGATTACTCACTTCACCTATGTGCTGTTTGTAAGGGGAAGAGGACTTTTTTATGTTTCATCATATATAAGTCTTAACTGAACTATTAAAAATAATGCCCCAAAGTGGGGCATTATTCTTTCGCTTATGTTATTTTTTGTATAACGGGCGTTTTTCATATTTGGTGTGCAACAGATGATGCGACTTCTTGCCGCCGGCCTCGCCCAAATAATCCTTATACAACTTTTGGATGGATTTATTTTTGTGCGATAAGCGGTTATCTGCATTAACATCTTCGGTATTTAAGCCCTTAGAGCGAAGTTTACGAATCTCATCGTTGATACCCCACGGCTTATCAAAGGTTGCTCCCATAACGCGCGGTTGACCACCACCGGCAATACAACCGCCGGGGCATGCCATAACTTCAATAAAGTGATACGGCGGCTCTGTTCCCTCAGCTTTGGCTTTATTGATTTCTTCCATTACCGGCGCAACATTACCGATACCGTTGACAACAGCGATACGAACTTTGGTGCCTTTAATATCAATTTCGGCCACTTTAACTGCTTTTAGACCCTCAATCGGCTTAAAGTTAAGCGTATCCAATTCCTTTTTGGTGATGTAATAATATGCGGTTCTTAAGGCCGCGGTCATTACACCGCCGGTTACACCGAAAATAGTTGCGGCACCGGAGTATTCACCCAACGGATTATCCGCTTCTTCATCTTTAAGGTTCTTAAAGTTGATACCGGCAGCTTTAATCATCTTTGCCAATTCGCGGGTTGTGATGACTTCATCAACGTCTTTGTAACCGGATGAATTCATGGTTTCATCGCGAATATTTTCCCATTTTTTGGCGGTGCAAGGCATTACCGAAACAACTTTAATCTTTGCCGGATCAACTTTTGCCTTTTCTGCCCAATAGGTTTTAACAATTGCGCCAACCATTTGGTGCGGTGATTTGCAGGATGACAAGTTCGGGATATTCTCCGGATAATATTTTTCCAAATAATCCACCCATGCCGGACAGCATGAAGTAAACATCGGGAGATTGTCTTTTGCCGTGAAACGATGAACAAACTCGGTTGCTTCTTCAATAATCGTCAAGTCAGCACCGAAGTTGGTATCAAATACCTTTGTAAAGCCTAAACGACGAAGCGCGGCATAAATTTTGCCGGTCAAGTTAGAGCCAAACTTATAGCCAAATTCTTCACCCAATGCCACGCGCACGGCCGGAGCAATCTGAACCACAGTGGTATACTCCTGATTGTGCAACAAATCAAATACCTTTTTGGTGTTATCATAATCAGTTATAGCACCGGTCGGACAATGCGCCGCACACTGGCCGCAGCGGATACAAGGCGAATCGCCTAACTTGGTATCATTAGCGCCGGTGATTTTGGTAGAAAAACCGCGGTGAAGATAGCTCAATGCCCAAACATTTTGCACGTTTTGACAGATATTCACACATCTGCCGCAAACAATGCACTTGGTCGGATCTAAAACAATTGCTCCTGTTGTATCATCTTTTGGCTCGGGTGGAACAATTTTGATAATTTCGTTTTGGTCAATACCCATTTCGGCAGATAAATCCTGCAACTCACATTGACCGCTTCTGGTGCAGTTTAAGCAATCATTGGGGTGGTTGCTTAAAATCAACTTCAAGACGGTTTTACGAATATCAGCAAGCTCAGCGTCATTGGTGATGATTTCCATACCTTCGGCAACCGGTGTGCAACAAGAACGCATAATTCTGCCGCCCACTTTAACGATACACATACCGCAACCTGCGCTCGGATCAACATCCGGATGTTTACACAAAGTCGGGATATTGATTTGTGCCTGACGCGCCGCGTCCAAAATACTGGTGCCGGCTTTGACTTCAAGTTCAATGTTATCAATCTTTAATTTTACCATTTGTCTTACTCCTTATCTTTACCGTCCAGTAATTTGTTAGTATATTCTTCTTCATAAAAACGAAGGGTGGATAATACCGGATTTGGCGCGGTTTGGCCTAAGCCGCAAAGCGAAGCTTTTTGCATAGCATGTGCAATTTTCTTCAGCTCTTCCAAATCTTTCTTTTTGCCCCTGCCCTTGTTGATTTTATCCAACAACAGTAACATTTGCTTACCACCAATCCGGCAAGGTGCGCATTTACCGCAGGACTCATCAACCGTAAAGTCTAAATAGAATTTAGCAAGCGCTACCATGTCTGACGAATCGTCAATCACAATCATACCGCCGGAGCCCATAATTGAACCCAGTTTTTTAAGCTCTTCGTAACATACCGGCATATCCATATATTTTGCCGGTATCACGCCACCGGACGGACCACCGGTTTGCACGGCTTTCAATTTTTTACCTTTGGTAACACCACCACCGATTTCGTTAACAATCTCGTTAATGGTGGTGCCCATCGGAACTTCAATCAAGCCGGAGTGTTCCACTTGGCCGGTTAAGGCAAATACTTTGGTACCTTTGGAAGTTGCCGTACCAAAAGATGAGAACCAATCTGCGCCTTTTAACAAAATCTTTGAAACGTTAGCTAATGTTTCAACGTTATTAACGCAAGACGGCTTGTCCCACAAACCTTTATTGGTCGGATACGGCGGTCTCGGGCGCGGTGTTCCGCGGGCGCCTTCAATGGAGTGAATAAGCGCTGTTTCTTCACCACAAACAAATGCACCGGCACCTAAGCGGATATCCATATTAAACGAGAAATTTGTTCCCATAATATTGTTACCCAAGAGACGATTTTTCTTACATGCTTGGATAGCTTTTTGTAAGCGTTCAACCGCCAAAGGATATTCTGCACGAACATAGAACCAACCGGAGGTTGCGCCAATCGCATAAGCGGCAATCATCATACCTTCAATTACGGCGTGCGGATCACCTTCTAAGATTGAGCGGTCCATATATGCTCCAGGATCACCCTCATCACCATTACAAATGATGAATTTTTCATCAACGGTCGGCACTTTTGCGGCCAATTCCCATTTCATACCGGTTGAGAAACCACCACCGCCACGACCGCGCAAACCGGATTTTTTTATCTCGTCAACGACTTCTGCCGGTGTCATGGTTTTCAAGGCTTTTTCTAACGCGAGGTAGCCGCCGCGTGCCATATATTCGGTGATATCTTCAGGATCAATATGTCCGGCATTTTTCAATACAACCTTTTCCTGTTTCTTAAAGAAAGGCAATTCCAAAGATAAAACATTTGCCTCTAAATCTTTATCCAAAGCAATTTTTCCTTTGGTTTGAAGACCGGGGATAACGTATTTTTCCATAATCGTGCGGGTGATGTCCGGGTTAACGCGCTTAAACAAGATGTCAGGCTTACCCTCAATTTCCACTCTAATCAGCGGTCCGTGTGCGCACAACCCCATACAACCGGTCGAAACAATGCGAATGGTGTCAGTTAAATTCTTTTCTTTGATGATTTCGTTGATAAGTGCGATTAAATCATCACTGCCGGAAGACTTACATCCTGTTGAGTGGCAACAGTAAATACTGCATTTGTATTTTTCTATCTCAGCAAGTTTATTCTTGGCGATTTCATGAATATCGAATCTTTTGTTTATTTCTGCCATATCAACCATGTCTTAAGCCTCCTTAAACTTTTCACGCCACTCGTTTAGTATTTCCGGCACTTGTTCCGGTGTCATACGACCATAGGTCTTGCCGTTTACGACGCAAACCGGCGCCAAACCGCAACAACCGACGCAACGCACTACTTGTAAATGGAAAAGGCCGTCTGCGGTGCTCTCGCCTTCTTTGATACCGAGTTCGGATTTAAACTTTTCTAAAACCTTGTCATTACCTTTTAAGAAGCAAGCTGTTCCGGTGCAAACCGAAATCACTGCCTTACCGGGGGCAACCAACTTAAAGAAATTATAAAACGTCAGCACCTCATAAATACGTGCCAAAGGAATATCCATTGTTTCTGCCAATGACATTGCATCACTCCACTCTACATAGCCTTTTACGCCCTGTATTTCGTGTAATGCCATAATAAGCGAGCCGCGTTTTTTGCGCCATTTGTCGCCAACTTTACAGCCCAGACAAGGTTCTTGATCCATTTTCATCTCCCGAAAATTTAAAGTTATATCAAATTGTTGGTTCATTATAAGACGCAAATCTTACATTTCAATTAATTTTAATGAGTTGTAGAGAATTATTTTAAGTAAACTTTGGGTGAGGTGGGGCAAATTATTTATTCGTTTTTATATAACACAAACGGATGTATCCAAGACATATAAGGATCTCTGTGAGTAGATATAAGGGTTACCGTATTTTCTTTTTTGTGAATCTTGACTTTTTCTATATTTCTATAAACATAGCTTTCCCAATCATTAAAGTTGATATACTGATCGGCGATAATTTCCACATTTTTAAGCTCTAACTGCCCTGGATTTGAGCCAAAATCGAGACGGAATTTATAGATTTTTTCCTCCGGGATAACAATTTCCAAATGCTTATCTTCAGGGGTTACGGATTTTTTTACCGATTTTTTCTCATTAAAATGCTCATTTTGTTCCGTTGTATAAAAAATCTGGAGATTAAAAGGTGCGGTCAACTCCCAATCCAACACAACGGTCAGAGGAGCTTTAGAATATGTTTTTTTTACTGGCCCAGGCGTTGTTAGCTTATTAGAAACAACAACTCCTGCCAATAACAAAAGGGCTACACCAACTAAAACAAGTATTTTCTGTTTAAACATATTTTTTTATACTTTCTTCCTCATTATTTATTTACTTCATATTTTCCAATGCTTTGATTTCAGCTTTTAATCTTTCATATTCTTCTTGCACACGGATTGGATATTCTAGCACATAGCGTATTCTATCAAAAAAAGTTTCCTTCTCCGCAAGTGCCGCTCTACCTTTAACTGATGTATAAACATATCCTTTTTTTTGACCTTCTTGTAGATAATGCAATAGCGGATTAATACCTAATGCGGCAACATCTGGATAACTACTGAGATACTCGTTATTATTAAATAGGGGACTGGGATTGCGTCCCTCTTTGAAGCCGATTTTGTAATAATGCTTAGCAGCGCCAATTTTGCTCTTTTTAACATCCGGATTTTTTGCCAGATACCATTTTTTATCAAAAAGAGGCGAACTCTCTATCAGCGCAATATTATACTTCTCCTGATACTTTTGTTCGCTTATGATATGCGCCATTTTTTTTAATTTTAATACCGATTGCATCAAATGTTCCTTTGTCTTTTTTTATATACAACAACATTTTCCAAAAGTAATAACTTACGAAATTGCAGTTTGGATTATAGTTTTTAAAATGACTTTGTCAAGGATTTAAAAGCTGTCTGATGGCTTAGAACATGCCCCCTCTAATATATATGTATAAATAAAAGTAAAATTAAGATGCATACTGCTGTTAGATAGAAAATTTTATAATGTAATATCTGGTGGCAAATACTCGGAGAGGTCTTGTTTTATCAGAGGCATCGGATTAGTGAGATGATTTTCAACAACATACTTTTCTCTGAACCCTTTCCAACGTTTCATAAAAAGCGGGGTGTTTTGGGCAATCAGATACTCTCTTTGTTTTTCACCAAATGATGCTTGTCGCTTGTGATAGACATATAAATCGTGTATCAGCACATTTTGCCAACCGTTTTTTAGTGCGCGATAAGAATAATCAATCTCTTCATGATAGCCTTTTCCGTATTTTTCTTCCAAATAGCCCTGTTTTTTGATAACCTCTTTTCTGATGCAAAAGCAAAATCCTTCTGCTGCCGGAATACGCGGATAAGAGGGGCCATGATAATTCAGAATAATCTTATTCATATCTTCTACGGTTTTATGGGGTGGCAGAGGAATACAATATTCCAATGTGTTCGAGCCTATGGGGGATGCCACACCAAATTTGGAATTTGTGATAAAACACCGCAAGATCTTTTCACAAAAGCCTTGAGGAATTTCAGTATCACTGTTTAGTAAGCAAACAATATCTCCGGTGGCCATTTTCATACCGCGATTACAGGTCTTGATAAAGCCTAAATTCTCTTGATTCTCCAACAAAGTAAAACGCTTATCTTTCTGACACCACTCTTTGAGGTATTGTTTGGTGTCATTTTTAGAGCAGTCATCAATCAGCAACACATTGCCTAAAGAAAAATTGAAATTCTTTGCCAAACTTTGGAGCAAAATTTTAACATCATCCAAAGCATTATATACGGGAACAACAACAGAAACTGTTTTGATGGTCTGATAATGATGTTTTTTACAGAGATATTGATAATTTTCCACCCAATTTTCGCTGTTAGATATTCGCACTCTATTATTGGCATCATTGTATATTAACATAGGCTCTTTTAAGAAATACGGCGTATATTTGTTAGTATATCTGATAATCAGTTCCCAATCCACTAAGCGTGTCATATTTTCATCAAAACCACCCAATTCTTTATAAACGGAATTGTGATGAACAAACATACCTAAATCGATATAATTACCTTCCATTAGCTGTTGCCGCTCATAAGGCTTACCTAAGATATGCCGCGAAAGCATTTTAATGCCTTGGGAATAAAATGTTTTTTGTTGCGGGTATTTTTTGATTAATCGCGCAAATGTTTCCAAATAATGTGGATAGATAATATTATCACTATCTAAATAGGCAATCCACTCATTTGCGGCATGTTCTAAACCGCAGTTACGCGCACGGCAAACACCAGCTTTTTCCTGACAGTAATATTTTATTTTTCCATTCTTAATTTCTTTGGCATATTTTTGTTGCAGATATTGTGATGTGCCATCTGTAGAACCGTCATCAACAATTATCAGTTCGAAATTTTGGTAAGCCTGATTTAAGGCTGACCGAATTGCCGTATCTATGATATTTTTACGATTAAAGGTTGGCATAATGATTGAAAAAGAGATATTTTTGAAGGGGATTTTATATTTTTCTAGCAATGAGCCAAGTTTAGGACGGATGTTCTTGATACAATCAATAGTATTATTAATCCCTTCATAGTTACAATAAAGATTTTCATTAAAGGTTTGGGCTTTAATCAAAGGGCTTTTTTGCGCTATCAAATATCTTGGAAAATACAAAAGATTATTCTTAAATAGGTAAGGATACTCAAGACAACCTTCTTTGTATGGAATGTAACTTCGGAACGAGAAACCTGCCTTTTGTAATGTATTGGCCAGTCTTGTTTCATATTTCAGCATCAACGACCAATTGCTTTTTTCTTTTTCGATTGCTATCATAAACTTGTCAAAAGCCGATGAAGTAAACACTTGCCTTTTAAAAAACAGAAAATAACTTTGCAAATGAATTTTTGTCGCTTTGCTTTTATAAGCGGTTATACCCCAAAAATCCGCTTTTTGGGCCGACATGGATTTAAGCATCTCAGTCAAAGGATAAACCGGTCCATAACAACTGTCATTACAGAAAAGCAATTCTGTTGTTTTTTTCAGTAACCCTTTGTTTTTTGCCCATAAATAGCCTCTTTTATACGAACCGAACTCGCCTTCATCGTGTCTTAAGAAAGCACAAAATGATACCAAATTCTTCAGCTTCTTAATTTCTGAAGCATAAATAGGGGTATCTGAGATATAAACAATCGTTTCTGCAACTTTGCGTAACTCTTTGAGATAATACATTGTTGTTTCCGGAATTTTACCGTCTGAAGAAAATGCTGCGAAGATTACCGTTCTGCCGCCATTGCTTTTTTTGATGAACTGTTTAGCAGTTTCTATTGTTTTAAGCGGAAAACTATCTTTTTTATACGCAGCCGACAACTTATGTCTCAGATAGTGGACAAGCGGACACATCTGATTTGTCGTTTTATCAAGATTTAAGTTTTGATATTCGTCTGTATTAAATGCCAAACTGGGATTTTGACCATTTTTCCACCCAAAGCACAAGTAATATTCAAGAGGATTATTTTGTTTAGCCACATCTGGATATTTTTTAAGATACCATTTTTTATCAAACAACTTAGATTTGGCAACAAGTATGTAATCTTCTGACGCACCTAAATAAATTAATTTATCCTTGATTTTTAACAATGTCTTTAGGATGTGGTGCAAAAACTCTTTTTTAGAATGTTTCGGTTTGAAATATTTTTTATGTTCAAGAAGATAGTGAAACAACGGGCTCCAATTCTTTGATTTAAGCTCAGGAATTTCTCTAAAATACGCTTTACCATCAAAGTTTTCGTTGGGATCTTTGTCTTCTTTCCACCCATATAGGACATAGTGCTCTATGGCGGAAAGCCCCTTTTCTTTTGCCTCCGGATACATTTCAAAATACCAATCTTCATCAAACAGACCGGATTGCCTAATCATCTCAATTTGTCTTTTGAAGTCATACGTTTTTTTGTCAATCAGATGAAAAAATCTTAATATTTTTAATAATTTTAATTTCATTTTAACCCCTGAAATTAATTCACCAGCTTGGAATATACTGGGATTTTCAAAATTTTAATGAGATGGTGACCGGAAGCGGTGATTTTCTTTTGAAATAAAAATCGCTTAATGACAACGAGGCGGAAACGTAACCCATAGCCATTATGCCGGATTTCACGAATTGTATAGCCTCGCGCCTCCACCAGAACACCAATGACACGCTCTATTATATGCGCCAAAGTGCCTTCTTTCACATTGCCGTCCGTAGTAGAAAAATCGTTAATTTTATAATGCAATAAAGGCTCTAAACATTTGGCTCTGACTAAATACATTGAGCCGGCAACAAAAGATAGTTTTGTAACTGGAGAAAAATTAAGCTTTTCTAATTCAGCATTGATTTGGGGTAATAATTTATTATAATCCCTTGACGCAGAAGTGATGCAATATTTAGAACCTACCATGCCAACGGTTGAATTGCTTTCTAAAATCTTTAAATTTGTTTGCAGGCGTTCTTTGTTTGCTAATTGACTATCCCACAGCACCCTGCCCCACAAGGCATTATCAAACCGATTACCGTTTAGGAGTGTATAGTTTTTGCTGGTTTTACCTTTTGTATGCAGCTTTAAGATATATTCATAGTCGTCTAAGTTTATATGATGTAAAAAATCAATAAACGGACCAATGTCATACCCAAGATTTGGAACATTCCAAATTTTTGCCGTTGGATAGGCTGATTTTATGGCAGAAAGACTGTCTGTTGGAGCAGTTGTGGTTACAAACAAATCATAATCTGCATCTTCTAAATTCTTTAAATAACATAATATCTGTGGCAACTGGTCAACATAGTGGATATGTAAGTGCACTGCCATTTTTTTCATGTTACACTTTCTCCGGTTGTAAATTCTCTATATTTTATATGTCAGGGATTTTACAAACTATATTTTTAGAGTCAATCTGTTTTTTATATTAACTTCTTTTTTAATAATTTTAAAATATTATTCACATATTAAGATTTGAAGTATATTTTAATCTTAGGAAAAATTGCAATTTATTTAGGGGATAAAATATGGAAACAGAAAGTAAAGGCTTAGACATCAAACAAGTAAGAGAAGGAAAAAAGTTAACTTGCGTTTTAACTGGTTGGTTAGATCCTAATACTTCGCCGCAACTTACAAACATTGATTTAACTGAAGTTAAAGAACTCATTTTTGATATGAAAGGTGTGGAATATGTGTTTTCGGCAGGATTGCGCGCCTTTTTGATGTTACAAAGAACGCTTACCGAACAAGGCGGCACATTAAAACTCATCAATGTATCTGATGATATCAGAAATATTTTTGAATATACCGGTTTTGATGAAATGTTAGAAGCGAAAGCATGAAAAATATTTTGAGATCTTGGCTTAGCCGACACTCGCTTAATTTCAAGCTTAATTTTGGTATTTTGACGTGTGTCGGACTCGGATATTTGGGATTGGCGGCGCTGATTTCGGAACAATCGGCTCCGATTATTAAATCGCAAATTGAAAATAATGCCAAGATTTCCGTTGAAGCTTATATCTCCGATTTTACACGGATTGTTACCGCTGCCGAACGCGTGGTGCTTAATGCTAAAAATACTTTAGAGCAAATTGATAATAATAACATACCCTCGCTTAGAATGGTGTTGTATTCTGCACTTAAAACTGTTGATAAAAGCGATCTTGATATTATTGATGCTTGGGTTTATGTGTTTGCACCGGAAGATGTTTCGCGTGGTAATTTATACCTCAGTAAATTCTATGAAAACCAATATATTGCTTTTAATATAGAGGAAATAAGTAATATTTATAATAAATTTCCGTGGTTTAAGGAAGTTCCCAAAAAAGAAAATATTTATTGGTCTGAACCCTATATTGATAAGGGCAGAAATCAAATTGTTGTTACCTGTTTGGTTCCGTTTGCTTTTAGCAATATTGATGATTTTGACGGTTTAATGGCTATTACAATCGGCTTATCAGATATTCAATCACATGTCAGCGATTTCTCATTTTATAAATCCGGAAAATTATTACTCTTATCTAAATCCGGTTTATTTGTGACGCATCCTAATCCTGATATTGCTCTCAAAAAAACAATCTTTGAGGAGGCAAAGGAAATCAATTTACCGCAACTGATTTCGGTCGGTAAGGAATTGCAGGCCGGTCGCTCCGGACATATACATATTCCTTATTCCCCTTTGGTTAATGATGCGGCTATTCTCTTCTATGCGCCGATTAAGCATATCGGTTGGGGAGTTTGCTTAGTTTATGCTCAGAATGAATTTTTGCAGCCGATGCAACAATTTCAATTTAAAATCCTGACGTCTCTTCTTATCTGCATTATTTTGTTGCTTGCCTTGATTAACCGGATTTGTCATCACTCAACAATTCAACTACGCACCTTGGGGGATATTGCCACACAATATGGTAACGGTGACTTTAGCAAGACTTTTCGCGAGATACCGTCCACTTCGGATATTTATCGTTTGGCATCGGCTCTCTCAAATATGAAATTCAACCTGCTTAATTATATTGAACAGGAAAGAGAAGAAGCAACAGAAAAACAAAAAAGCCAAAGTGAGTTGGAAATTGCCAGAAATATTCAAAAGGCCGCATTATCTACGCAGATACCAAACCACAGTTCTTTTGATATTGCGACATTAATGGAACCGGCTAAGCAAGTCGGTGGAGATTTTTATGATTTCTTCTTTGTTGATGATGATAAATTTACCATTGTGGTTGCGGATGTTTCAGGAAAAGGAATTCCGGCGGCTCTTTATATGATGAAAGCTATTACGCTGATTAAGAACATCAGTAAAGGTAAACTTGCTCCAGAAGTAGTTTTTGAGCATACCAACAACCAATTATATGAAGGTAATGAAGGGTGTATGTTTGTGACGGCGTTTATGGCGGTGATTGACTTAAAAACGGGTGACGTTAATTATGTCAATGCCGGACATAATCCGCCACTTATGGGAAATGGTGAAAACTATCATTTCTTAGCGCCAAAGAAAAATATCGCACTGGGAATTAAGAAAGATGCCAAATTTGTGGCGGAGCATTTACGACTTCAACCTAATGAACATCTGTTCTTATATACAGACGGCGTAACCGAAGCTGAAAACAAATCTTTTAAGAGGTATGGTGAAATGAAACTTAAAAATATTCTACAAAAAGCTAATGCAACACCTCAAGATAATTTGCAATTTGTCTTAAAAGACATCAAAAAATTCACTAAAGGTGCTTCACAATCTGATGATATTACTATGTTAGACTTTATGTATAAAGGGAAGAATAAACACATTTTAGATATTGAGGCAAATGTTAAAAAAATAAGTGACGTTTTGACATTCATCCGAAAAGAGATGAAAACGCATAAGATTGATGAGCATATCCAATTTAATGTGACAATGGCTGCTGAAGAAATTTTCTCCAATATTTCTCTTTATGCTTATAAAGCTACAGATGTTGCGCGCGTGCAAATTGCCACTGCTTTAGAAGATGATATTTATACGATTATATTTATGGACAGAGGCAAAAAATATAATCCGTTAGCGCAGAAACAGCCGAATGTAAATCAGGAACTAAAAGAGCGTAAGATTGGCGGATTGGGTGTCTTTTTAGCCAAAAAACTTTCTGATGAGATGGCTTATCGGCGTCAAGATGAACAAAATATTTTAACAATTCGCTTTAAGATTAAGAAGTAGTGCTTTATGACCATTGAAGACAAAATTTTTAAATGCTCAACGGTTAATCTCAAAGCTCTTATTCCTTATGGGTTTAAGCAAAATAAAAACGGGTATGTTATCGAAAAAACATTTATGAACGACAGCTTTAAGGCGATTGTAACGATTGATCAAACGGGACTAGTCAATGGTGTGGTCTATGATGTTGACAGTGATGACGTGTATATGCCGCTTCGGGTAGAAGAAATGGCTGTCGGATTTGCAGGCCTTGTGCGCAGTGCTTATGAAGCGGTGTTAGAAGATATTAAAACACATTGTTTTGTGGCTTGCCAATTTGTCGGAGCACAAGCTAACCGTATAGCCGAATTGATTAAGCAACATTATGGCGATGAGCCGGATTTTCCGTGGGAGAAATCTGAAGATTACGGGGTGTTTCGAAATCCTACTAATGAGAAATGGTATGCGCTTATTATGAACATTGATAAGAGCAAGATTGATAAAAAGTTAAGCGGTGCGGTTGATGTGGTTAATATTAAACTTGATGAAAATGAGATACGATTGCTCTTAAAAGAAAAAGGATTTTATCCGGCGTATCATATGAATAAAAAGAGCTGGATAACGCTTATTTTAGATGAAACACTAAATGATGATACGGTTATGGCGCTTATTGATAAAAGTCATGCTTTCACTATCGGAAAACGCGCCAAGTATAAAGGAAATAAGCAAGCGTGGCTGATACCGGCTAATCCGAAGTTCTTTGATATTGTGGGGGCTTTTAAGAAAGAGAATGAGATTATTTGGAAGCAATCCGCCAAACTTAAAGTCGGTGATATTGTTTATATGTATGTCGGAGTTCCCTATTCTGCCGTTCTTTATCAATGTGAGGTTACAGAAGCGGATATCCCCTACAGCTATCAGGATAAAAATTTAACGATAAGCAAAGTTATGCGGATAAAAAAACTTAAAGAGTATGATAAAAATTTAATGCCTTTTCAAAAATTAGCTGAATTTGATGTGCGGGCGGTGCGCGGACCGCGGGATTGTCCGCAAGAGTTGGTGCAGTGGCTTGAGCGACAAAAAGGATAATATGAGCGATTTAATTAACAACATCAAACTGATTGCTTCAGATATTGACGGAACATTGTTGCTCAACAGCACAAAGCAGGTGTCTGATGAATTGTTTTTACAAATTCGGCGATTAAAAAAAGATAAAGGCATTTTGTTTATGGCAGCAAGCGGACGGCAATATCAAAATCTGCAAGTGCTATTCCGTCCGGTTAAAGATGAGATTATTTATCTTTGTGAAAACGGTTGTTTAGGGGTTTATCAAAATCAGATTATTTATCAAAAGGAATTAGAGCGTGAATTGGCGTTTAAGATTGCCGAAAGTATCTTAGCGGAAGAAAATTGTGAGGTGCAAATATCTACACCCGATACACAATATATCATGCCTAAGACAGAGGCTTTTTATCGATATATGAAAAATGAAGCGGGAATTAAGGTTAAAAAAATCAAAAATATTCGGGCAATTAGAGAGCCAATTCTTAAAGTTGCGGTTTATAACCCCTGCTCTATGGCGCATCGAGACAGGTTACAAAAATTATACGGGCATAAATGCGCCATACATCTCGGGCGCAGTGATTGGACGGATTTTACGCCGCTGAAGACAGATAAAGGAACAGCCTTAAAAGCAATCATTAAAACACTTCGGATAAAGCCTAAAGAATGTATGGCATTTGGTGACTACTATAATGATGAGAGTATGCTTAAAGCGGTCGGGTTTCCGATTGTAATGAATACGGCGCCGCTTGATTTGCAAAAAATCGGCAAAGAAACAACCGATACGGTTGAACACGCCATAGAGAGAATTTATTTTTAGACCGCCCTTGCAAAGTATTGACATCTCTCATAGCTTGATATAGAAATATCTATAGTGGTGAGTTGTTACCGCAAAAGCCCTCAAAGTTGAGGGCTTTTTTTGTGTCTTTTTTTCTCCCCCTTAACAGAGAGGGGGAATTTTTAATCAGAGCTGTAGCCTTTAAGGTTGCGGCTCTTTTTTATTTTAAATCTTAAATTTAGGAGAAAATAAATGACTAATTATAATTTAGCATCGGATTTGATGACACCGGATCCTTTGACAATTAAGCGCAACAAAAAGAA
>CACWQT010000013.1 GCA_902763185.1 uncultured Rhodospirillales bacterium
TTGAATGGATAGAAGTAAATGTCTTTCGGTATAAATCTTAGTGTACATAGAAGTACATGGATTTATACCGTAAAGCACCATTTACGATTAGACACCAAAATTTTCCGCCTTAATCAGCATTTCATCGCGCGTCTTCTTAAGCGCCATCAATTCCATATACACCTCTTCATCAAAATGCGCACTTACCTTTTCAGTCAATTTTTTAATATCCGCTTCAATGCTCCGTCGCTTTTCTTCTTGAAGCAATTTCTCAATATCATGCCGTAAGTCATTAATAAACGGTGCTTGTTTTTTGAGCATATCTTTTTCCCACAGCGTTTTTAAGATAGCACCGGCATTGGTATTTAACACCAACTCAGTCAACTCATCACCGTTGATTGCCGCCTCTTGCTCATGAAATGTATCGGCAATGGTCGTCTGCAACAATCTCAATTTCTCGTTTTTAATTTCATCTAAATAGATTTGCTCTTCATAATCATCAATCAGCTCCGGATAAATGAGCTCCGCCGCCATAATAAACCGTATCATCTTATCGTTTTCGTTTTCAACCTGAGGACGCTCGGCATTATAATTATGATTTAACACCGGCCTTTTAATCGGTTGATTAGGAGATTGAGCAGCCGCATTATTTGTTGCCGGATTCTTCCATGACGATTGCTTATAGGTAGTATAAATCCGATTTTTTATCTCGCGCTCGTAATAGTTTCTGACTGTGCCATCACCGATTTTATTGACCTCTTCCAAGAGAGTGCGCTCAATCAGTGCTTTCTTTTCCGGCGTAGAGCTGTCTTCATTTTCGGTATATTTTTGCCATAAAATATCAATCAGCGGTTTGGTTTTATTTAAGAGCGCCGCAAAACTTGTTGCCCCATGTGCCTGAAGGTATTCATCAGGGTCCATTTTATCCGGCAAAAATAAGAATTTTAGAGAATATCCCGCACGCAAAATCGGCAACACTCTGTCAACCGCACGCATTGCCGCTTTAATACCGGCATTATCGCCGTCAAGACAGATAATCGGCTCAGTGCAGACTTTCCACGCCTCCATAATTTGCTCTTCGGTTAAGGCGGTGCCCAACGGTGCCACCGCATAGCCGAACCCGAATTTATCTAAAGCGATAACATCCATATACCCTTCGCAAATGATGAGCTTCTTTTCTTTATAGGCCACTTCACGCGCTTTATCCAAATTATAGAGGTTGCGCCGCTTATTAAATATAGGTGTGTCCGGTGAGTTCAAATACTTCGGCTCAATTTTTTCCATCACTCTGCCGCCAAAAGCAATAATTTTCCCTTGCTTATTGGTAATCGGTATCATCACCCGGTTGCGAAAGAAGTCATGCGGTTTGCGAGACTTATCTTCCGGTATGGCAATCAGCCCCAATTCTTGTAAATCTTTTTCATCAATTCCTTGTGCCTTTAAGTGCGCCATTAAACCGTTATTATTCGGCGCATAGCCCAAGCGAAATTTTTGCAAGATTTCTTTAGATAAAAGTCTTTTTTCGGTAAAATATTTATAGCCCTCTGCACCATCCGGCATTCTTAATTCGCGCTCAAAATACTGAGCCGCAACTTCCATAATCTCATACAAAGATTTTCTGGCCTCTGCTTCTTCTTTGGCTTCTTTAGAAAAATGCGGCATTTGCATCCCTGCCTGATGTGCCAGTTTTTGCAACGCATCCATAAACGGCAAACCGTTGGCTTCCATTTCAAAACGAATAATATCGCCGTGCGCACCACAGCCGAAACAGTGGTAAAAACCTTTGGCCTCGTTGATGGTAAACGACGGCGTTTTTTCGTTATGAAACGGACAGAGACCTTGGTATTCTCTCCCTTTTTTGACGAGTTTAACCTTAGCCCCCACCACATCTGCAATCGGTATGCGGGCGCGAAGTTCATCCATAAAACGTTGTAACTCGTCGCTTGCCATAATATCCTTTTAACCGAGCATAGTTTTGATTAAAGCAGAAGCCTTACCCATATCAAGCTGACCGGCATAAGCGGTTTTTAATTCTGCCATCACTTTACCCATATCTTTCATCCCGTTAGCACCGGTTTTGGCAATCACCGCAGCAATTGCGGCTTTGGTTTCTTCTTCGCTTAGTTGTTTGGGTAAAAAGCGCTCAATCACGGTAATTTCGGCTTGCTCTTTTGCTGCCAACTCCGGACGACCGCCGTCATTATAAATCTTTATCGATTCGTTTCTTTGTTTAATCATGCCCTGCATCATGGATAAAAGTTCGGCATCGGTAGCACATTCTTTACCGGCACCGCGTGCGGCAACATCTTTTTCCTTTTGTCCGGCAATAATCAAACGCACGGCCGAAACAGTTGTCATATCTTTGGCTTTCATTGCCTCTTTTAAGGCATTTTGCAAATTTTCTCTAAGCATTTCATATCTCCCGAAAAATTAAATTATCATCATTTAAGGATGAACAAATTCCAATGTCAACCCTTGGTTTGTATTATCATCAAACTTCGGCAGAGCAATATCAACAATCGCCTTTTCTTTAGCTTTGATGAAATCTCTGTCTGCCTTAAAAGTTCCCTCTACACCGTTTAATGCAATCTCCGGCACAAAGCTGTTATAGCGTGATGTATTCACAATTTCTGCCTTAAAGTGAAGTTTTTCTTCACCATCCATAATCTCCGGTGTCAGGCTGACATTTTCAAAGCGCAGATATTGTGCGTTATTTAATCCGCTCAAATAAATTTTGTTATACCATGTTTCGGCATCCGGATACATCGTCACAATATCGCGACGCAAGAATACAGCAAGCAACACGATGAGCAACAACCACAACATCACACAGGTTTTACGATATCCGCGACAAGATTTTTGAGGTCTGATCATATCTTCTTTTTGCGCCCGAACATCTTTTGCCTCGTTTGTCTCAAGCCATGGTGTTTTTTTGCTTTCATCATCGGCTTTTAATTCCGGAGCGGCGCTGATGGTAAACGATGTACCGAAATCGGAAGTTAAAGTAATTTCTTCTTTTTCTCTACTTTCTTGTTTTTTTACCTCAGCGGAAGAGCGGGTTTTCACACCGGATTTAGAGTCTGCCGGAATGGTATAATTTTCTTTATTAGCCGGAAAATGGCGATACGGCGGCTCGCTGACTTCAATCGGTTCGACATATGGCTCGTCCTCATCTTCGGCATGATAATCAAGCGCGTCTTCTCTCATGGCATGCCAAACATTATGACACGCATGACAACGAAGATTGGTGCCGGTTTTTTTAATAATTTCATCAGGAATTTCATAGATACAATGACATTTTGGACAGCTTATTAACATTATTTTTTCCTTTTTCACAAAAACGCAGTTGCGGCTATTATAGTAAGTAAAAAATAAGAATCAATAACAAAAGTTATGCAGGTGGCGCGGCCACCCCCGCACGGGTAGTGCCGCTGTCTGCGTAAGACCGCACGACCGCGCAGGTCGGCAACCGCAAGGTCGCTCCTATGGCGCGCTAAAATCCCAAAAGAATTTTTTGTAATAGCAAAAAATTCTTGCGCGCCATGCTTTAGCACTTTCTTCCCAAAGTTACCCACAAAGCGGCATTTGCGTTAAAGGGCGCCATGCCGTTTATGGATAACTTTTCAACACCCCACAATTAAACCAAAAAATCGGCAAAGACGATTTTTGCAATAGGCAGGATAAAATACCCTGCTGGAAGTTGATTTGCAACCGCGGTTTACAAACTGGTAAATAAGGGAGCAAATCAACAATTATGAGGGTGTTTTAGCACACCCCTTATGGGCGATACTTTTTGATTGCCGCTAATGTATTGACAAACTCCGGTGTTTCTCTGATGCGCTCAATCGTGTGACTAAGCTTCAAACGCCAGTTGGCATATTCATCAATAGTCCCCGGCGCATTATCAAGCTTCTTTTGCGCATAGATGTCACATAAGCGCACCAAATATAGCGCACTGTTTGTCTTTGCTCCATAGGCATTAACCGGCGCCTCTATTCCCTCGGGAACGACCTCACCTTTTTCGGCACTTGCCTGCATTTTTTTCTTCATCGCAGGAGATAATATCCCCTCTTCTTCAAACGCCTTAATCATATTTTCGCGATCTTTCCGCCGACCGTCCAAGTTGCTCTGATACTGCTCATAGTTCACATATAACCCGCAACTTTTGAACACCTCAATATCTTCGTTTGACCAAAAGCCGCAGGAAGTCGCCTGATCATGCGTGGAAGATTGCGCCAAAGACATATACATATAGTCCTCGGGTTTGATAAAACTGCCGTCTTTTTCTTTTTGGCGGAAAAAGACCTTATACGAAAGCAAACCATGCTCTGCCATATATTCGCGGAAACCTGCCGGAACCGTCCCCAAATCTTCGCCGATTAAGAGACATTTATTGCGGTTACTCTCCAAACACAATATCGCCGTCAACGCTTTAATGTCATAATAAACATAAGCCCCCTGCACTACCGGATTATCGTCTTTAAAGAAGCCCCAAAAGAGACGTCTCAAGCCCATGGCATGATCAATTCTTAAAGCACCGGCATAGGTCATATTTTCCCGAACCAATCTGATAAACGGTGCATAGTGCTGACGCGCAAGCATCATCGGATGATACGGCGTAAAGCCCCAGCTCTGCCCTTTGGGACGCATCGGATCGGCAGGTGCACCGACACCTGTTTCTAATACATAAGCCTTAGGATTTTCCCAAACTTCCGCACCGTTAGACGCCGCCCCAATCGGCATATCGGCATAAAGCCCCACTTTCATCTTGAGAGATTTCGCCAATTTTTGCACGGCTTTGACTTCCACATCAGCTAACCAATGACAATAGCAAAATAAGTCAATCCGCGCCTTATGATTCTTCCGAAATTCAATCGTTGCCGCGGAGCGAATATCATCTGTTCCGTCGCGCCAAAACCGCCAAAAACTCTCCCCCTTATGCGCCTCTATCAGAGCTTCAAATACACACAGATTCTCAAGCTCTTCACCCTTTTGTTTTTTATAACGGGCAAATGCCTGCTTGCGAGATTTATCGGCTTTTTTGATAAAGTATTGATACATCAATTCCAAAATTTTGAGCTTTAATTGCAAGGCCGGCGCATACAACACATTAACCGATTCGTTAAGCCGTTTGATTTCCCCGACCACCTCGGGATTTGCCATAAATTTTTTAACTTCCGGCGAGTGAATAAAATCCGGCTCACTTTTAAGATCCAAATAAGCATAGTTGATAAATAATCTTGAAAGCGAGCGATACGGCGACACATCACCTTTTAAGAGGTTAAACAACGGTGAGGAAAGCGTATAAGGACTCATCACGCCCAACGGATTTATACCGACCACATCACCACCGTTTTCAGCCGTCAATCTGACAATCTCTCTTAAATCCCCGAAGTCACCAATACCGATACTCGTTTCGGATCTGAGTGCATAGAGCATCAACGACACCCCGTAGATATGTTCTTTATTTTTGATAAACTCCGGAAAATAACACATTTGCGGCGCATAGATGAGCAAACTTTCCGCGCGGATATTGCCGTTTTTGGCGGCACGCAAAGTATAATACCCGTGGTTCAGACCTTGAGCAATCGTAACCGTGCCGCCATCAGTCGTTTGTTGCCAAACGGTATTGCCTTTTTCATCAATCAGACTTAAGTCATAACTTTCTTCGCTGTTGAGTTCAAAAGTAACCGGCTCCGTATCATAAAAGGCAAGCGTATCATCAAGCAACGGTTTATGCTTTAAGCGCAACGCCGCGGATTCGATTTCACCCTGACTATCTGCATTATAATGCATGGCGTTTAAGAAAAAGCGCCGCACCTCATCAGAGGTAAAATGCTCCTTCCCTGTTTTATCAATATATGATGAAGAAATGCCGGCAAGCTCGGCGAGTTCGGTTAGTGTTGTCATTTTTATCTCCATTACTTGTTATAAGCTCTTTCTCGCCTCCTCTCCCTTGAGGGGGAGGATTAAGGTGGGGGTGATTTTTTCACATTCAACCTTAATACCGAAGGCTGCCAACGTGCGATAATCCCTCTCAAACGACACTTATCACAACTGCGTTTTTTTTAAAATAAAGAGAAGGATTCCCTTTGACAATCTTTTTTTCATATTATATACATCAATTATCACGACAAAAATAAGAAAGGAGAATAGTGATGAATCTTTCAAAAATTACCGATTATTTATATGACTGCCGGTGGTGTAATTTTAAAGAAGACATCCGGCAAGGAAACGTATCTACAATAACTTTTGAGAAGATGCCTTATGATAACAACAAGAAATTATTTGTTATCGGTGAGGCTGAGATGAATAATGGAGACAAACGCTATTTCTCCATGCCTTTAGCAGAAAAAGGTGCTATGCCTAATGACCGCAACGTCATCATTATGGACGGCAAAATTTACAGCGACGCATTATTAGAACCGGATTTTTTCAAAACTCTGATGACCTTTGTTGATGAAAACAACGGCAAAATAGAATTTCAAAACGGGTGGACATTAGAGCGTTTAAACATCGGCGACCAGACCGCCGTTGAAACCGCCGTTAATGAGGATTCCAAACCATTGGGTGTGGAACAAAGTAACACCACCATCAATGTCGGTTCCGGCAAATTAGCTTTTAAGTTGGAACGGATGTTAGAATTTTCCAAAGAAGTCAATTCCGAATTTGAGATGAACGAAAAATTGATGCGTGAAAATTGCTCGGTTATGCCCAAGAGCTACGGTGGTTTTATTTGGAAAAAACCCGACGGCGAACAAGCCTCTTTCGGTATCATGCAGGAGTTTGTTAAAAACAAAGGTGATATGTGGGGCTATTTGTTGGATTACCTTGATAAGCGCTTAAACGAAAATTATCTCCGCGGACGTGATTTAACAGCCGCAGATAATCCAGAGTTTATGCAAATCATTCGTAATTTGTCGGAAAAGACCGCGGAAATGGGAGAGTGCTTTGCGCGTCCCGATGATAATCCAAATTTCACACCCGAGGCGGTAGATGAAATTTTTATTCACAAGTATGAAGGGCAGATGAAAGCCTTGCTCAACAAAACCAAACATCAAATTGAGCAGAATTTAGATCGTTTGCCTGAGCCGGCACATTCTAAAGCCCAAAACATTTTAGCCAAATGGGATGAAACCACCACCGCCTTAACTGAAGGTCGTTTTGAAGCTATAAGGAACGCCGAAAATAAAGGCACGATTAACCGCGTGCATGGTGATTTCCACTTAGGTCAAGTGATGGTCACCCCTGAAAATGATTTGCGTTTTATTGACTTTGCCGGTGAGCCGGATTTGCCGATGAAAGAGCGCAAGAATAAGCACATTTATGTGCGTGATATTGCCGGTATGTATCGCTCGATTAAAGGTTATTTAGGCGCGGTTGCGGTGGAGAACTTTGCCGCCGCTGCTTCGTCAGAGACCGTTGCCATGGAGCGTAAGACTTGGGCGCAAAAAGCCATTAAGCCGTTAATTGACCGTGCGGCATCAGCATTTTTAGGCAATAAATCGGTTCAAGAACCATGGTTAAGTTTAGAGATTTTGCGTAAAAATCTTTATGAAGTAAACTACGAGGTAGGCAATCGTCCGGCAATGGCATATGTGCCGATTGAGGGGTTAAACGAGTTGTTTGCCATGGCGCCGACAGCCGCCAACGAAAACAACAAAGTTCTCGGCGCTACCGGAACCGAACGCAAATAAAAAATTTGTTATTGCTACAATTGAGCCGCTCTAAAAAGGGCGGCTTTTTTAGGCTTATTTTCTGCCGTCTTTGCGAGCGCCAATGGCACGCGGCAATCTCCTCTATTCCAATACGCATCACAAAAAATAACTCTGTATAACTTTCTTTTATATTTACAAGCATAAAGTTCCTCATTATGATAAGCGCATACTAACATTCAGCCAAAGGTAACACACAATGAAAAAACTGTTTTCGCTTATTATCGCCTTGTTTATAGCCATCACAACCCCTGCTCACGCGCAGTTAAACGTCAGCATTAACGGTGCCACCCAAGCCCCGATTCCGGTTGCTTTTCCTAATATAATTTCGGACAATCACGGCATCGGTGCATTTTTAGGTTTTTCGTATGCCAACAAAGTGCGTGATGTGGTATTAGCTGATTTGGAGCGGAGCGGTCTGTTTCGCATTATCAACGAGCGGAGCTATATCCAAAAATTTAACGGGATTGACGACCAACCGATATTCGGTGATTGGAAAGTGTTAAATGCCGAAGCGTTAGTGCAATCCGCGATTTTGGAAGAAGACGGAAACGAATTAAAATTACGTTTCAAATTATGGGATGTTGTAAGCCAAAAAGAATTGATGTATGAGGTATATACCGCCGATAAAGAAAACTGGAGAAGAATGGCGCACTCCATGGCTGATGCTATTTACGAACGCTTGACCGGAGACAAGGGGTATTTCAACACGGTTATTGCATATATATCCGAGTCAGGTCCGGCCAGTCGTCGCACCAAACGTTTAGCGATGATGGATCAAGACGGAGACGGTCATCACTTTTTGACCTCAGGCGCCAATTTGGTATTAACCCCGCGTTTTTCACCGGATATGCAATACATTGCTTATTTGGAGTTTGTCAACAACAAGCCGCACGTATATATGTATAATCTCCGCACACAAAAGACCGAAATTTTGGGCAACTTCCCCGGTATGACATTTGCACCGGCATTTTCACCGGACGGCAAATATGTTTTGATGAGCTATGCCAAGAATGGCGTGACCGATATTTACGAGATGAATTTAGCCACCAAAGAGAGTAAGAAATTAACTTCAGGACCGAGCATTGACACATCACCGAGTTATTCACCTGACGGCGAAAAGATTGTCTTTAACTCTGACCGTGGCGGCAATCAGCAAATTTATGTCATGGACAGAGACGGTAGCAATATAGAGCGTATCAGCTTCAGACAAGGAAGCAGATATGCCACGCCGGTTTGGTCTCCGAGAGGCGATTACATTGCATTTACCAGAATGGAGGGCAAGCAATTTTACATCGGCGTAATGTATCCGGACGGTTCCGGCGAGAGAACACTGGCAACCGGATGGTTAGTTGAAGGACCGACATGGTCACCGAACGGCAGAGTGATTATGTTCCACAGACAGAATAAGGGAAGTGCGACCAGCAATGCGCCGATACAGTTGTATTCGGTAGATATCACCGGACAAAATGAGCGATTGGTAATAACCCCCGGAGATGCATCTGATCCGGCATGGTCTCCGTTGTTATAATGCAGGTGGCGCTGCCACCCCCGCACGGGCAGTGCCGCCGTGCGCGTAGCACGCGACAAAGTCGCTCGGCGCGAACGCAAAAATAAAAATTTAAGGCGAGGTTTCAACTTCGCCTTAAATTTTTATCGCGCCGTTTTTTATCAACCAACACCATGTTATAAAAGTTACCCACACCACGCGCCTGAACTTTTAATGGTTCGCGCGGGTGATGGATAACTTTTCACCGCCACACATTTTTTCTGATATCACTAAGCGAGGTTAAAAACCGCGCAACAAACTTTTTTCTAAAAAACCTCTTGAAATTCACCTAAAAAAGGTATATGATACCGCCTATAAAACGTATTATTATAAACCCCTAATTATTAAACAAATGACACAACAGATTGAAAAATCATCCTTGGTGAGGCTCCACAAGCCTAGCCTTTGGAAGCAGTTAAAGAGCATTTTAGCCCAGAGCTTTCCTTATCCGATTGTGTATGAAGACGGATTAGTAAGCAAAAGGCAATGGTATGCAATTAAGCGAAGCGGCGAGTATTCCGAATACAAGCCATTCGGCATATTGTTTATGGGCTACATCATCAAATTCAACACGGCTGAAGAGCCGATGACGTTTGATGAAGCTGAGGCATATTGCCAAGCCCAAGAGTTTGCCGGCAAAAAAGGTGAGTTGCCTTCTAGTGAGTTCATCTCACAAATCATCAAACATTATGGCAAGCTCCATTATGTTTTGGATGTTATGGGTGAAACGAGAATTAGCAACGGTTATTACCTGACCTCTACTCCTGCCGGTGTCACACCCTCCGGAGAGCCGATGCGGTATGCTTGGAACTTCACCTATGTGCTACCCTCAATGCCGATATCTCTCTTAAAAGAAGAAGAGGGCAAAGCTCTTGTGATTTTCAAAGTAAAGTAAAACAAAGTAAAGTTCCTTCCCCGCAAGCACAAGCTCGCGGGGATTTTTTATGAACAAAAAACTCTTGTCAAACAAAGCAAAAATTGCTATACTAATTCTATACGTAAGGGAGAAACATGATGCTAAAAGACGAAGAACCGATTAAAATCTATATTTTCCCGTTTGGCACAGAAGGTATGCGCGTGAGTCATGCCGCACTCAAATACGGCGATGATATCATAAATTACGGCGGAAAAGGATTTTTAAATCGCATCGAAGAACCGGAAAATTGCTACATCTATAATATCTACCCGAGTGAAGTCGGTATTAACCCCAAAAAATTAACCGCCGCCATCAAAAAACGCAAAGCTAAAATAAAAGGTAAAGATTATAATTACTTCACCCAAAATTGCGCCGACCAAGTCGTTGCCGTGTTAAAAGAAGCCGGTGCCAAAGATATTGACCAGTGTTTAGGTATTTCCATCCCCAAATTAGACGGTGTTCCAAGCCTTGATGATTGGGCGGAAAAACATGGTAAACTGGAGCAAATTCCGCATGAGATGACGCTTCATAATTATTTGAGCGCCATGGCATCTAAAAACAAATTTCACACCGCCACTTATTTTAAACTTGAAGAAGACCGCGAATCAATCGCCAATTATATAAAAGGAATTTGCCATCCCAAAGAACATGCGGTATATGACATCCCCAAATTCCCTTTCCAAAGTTACCGCCAATTAACGCCGGAAGAATGTGCTGAGCGCGTCAAAGATATTTTGATGAGTTATCCGGAACGAAAACGTCAACTGCTGATAAAACCTTACTTAAAAAAATTAGCGGCAAACCGCAATAACATTTCTAAAAAAAGTATGACGATTTTAACCAAAGCCGGTGTTCCTGAAACAACATTTACAAAATCAGATAAAATGCTCGCTCAAAATCGCTGATTTCAAACTCAATCATTTAAACTGAAAAGAGCTCTCATAAGAGAGCTCTTTTGCAAAGGACTATACGGAACTTGCGCTCCAACACCTTTAAGGTGAAAATTTGAGATGAATGGAAGCAAATGTCCGGTGGCAAAAATCCTAGTTTACAAAATGGTAAATGAATTTTTGCCAATCCGGCTTCCATTTGCAATCAGGCACTCAAATTTTCCCTTAAAGGACTTTATATTCGCTCATGTGCTCCAAGAGCGAACGCTTCTCCGTCACACCCTCTTGAGCTTTATTGAGTAACATATTGTAACGTTCCGGATTCATCTTATTGACAACTTGGAAACGTGTTTCTGATGACATATAATCAGAAAGCGGTTTAGAAGGTGCTTTAGAATCTAACATCAACGGAGCCTTGCCTTCTTTGATGTTTTCCGGATTGTAACGATACAATGGCCATGAGCCGGTCTCAACCGCGTCTTTTTGGTGCATCAAACCGTCAGCCATGTTAAGACCTTGGTTAATGCAGTGTGAGTATGCGATAATCAGAGACGGACCATTGTATGCTTCAGCTTCGTTCATCGCTTTAATAACTTGGCTGTCATTAGCGCCCATAGCAACTTGTGCCACATAAACGCTACCATAAGACATCGCAATCATTGCCAAATCTTTCTTCGGCAACTCTTTACCGGCTGTTGCAAACTTCGCAGATGCACCCATCGGGGTTGCCTTAGATTGTTGACCACCGGTGTTGGAGTAAACGCCTGTATCAACGACTAAGATGTTCACATTACGCCCGGAGGCAATCGCGTGGTCAAGACCGCCGAAGCCGATGTCGTATGCCCAACCGTCACCACCGATAATCCATACGGACTTCTTGATGAGGTAATCAGCACATTCTAAGAGCAACTTAGCTTCTTCGCTATTCATCTTAGCCAGTTTAGCTTTGAGTTCGGCAACATTGTCGCGCTGAGCATCAATTTCAGCATCAGTTGATTGCGGGTTAGCCAAAATCTTATCAGCCAAATCGCCAAGTTCTGCCTTCAAACCTTCTAACAAGGTCTTAGCTTTAACTTCGCTTTGGTCAATAGAAACACGCATACCCAAACCAAACTCGGCGTTATCTTCAAACAAAGAGTTTGACCAAGCCGGACCATGTCCCTTTTCATCTTTGGCATAAGGTGTGGTCGGAAGATTGCCGGAGTAAATAGAAGAGCACCCCGTTGCATTGGCAACAACCATACGATCACCAAAGAGCTGTGTCAACAACTTGATATAAGGTGTTTCACCGCAACCGGCACAGGCACCGGAATATTCAAACAACGGCTGAATCATCTGGGTGGTCTTCGGCAAGTTCTTTTGAACTTCGGTACGTTTTACATAAGGAAGAGTTTCAAAGAACTTCCAGTTTGCTTTTTCAACATCCAAATGGTTTTCAATGTGATCCATATTGATAGCATGAAGTTCCGGATTTGCCTTGTTTTTAGCCGGACAAGCAGAGGTGCAGATACCGCAACCTGTGCAGTCTTCAGCAGAGATTTGCAAAATAAATTTCTTACCGGCAAATTCTTTACCTTTGTAATCAGCACGTTTTAATGTTGCCGGAGCACCTGCTAATTGAGCATCATCAGCAACCTTCATACGAATAACGCCGTGCGGACAAACAATCGAGCACTTACCGCATTGGATACAGGTTTCAGGATCCCAAACCGGAATTTCGGTTGCAATGCAACGCTTTTCATATTGGGTTGTTCCTGTCGGCCATGTGCCGTCAACAACTTCTTGAAGTTCAGAAGTGGTAATGCTGTCACCTTTATCGGCAATGAGTTTTGCCGTCAAGCCTTGAACAAACTTCGGAGCTTCTGCCGGAACCGGAGCCAAACGATGATGCTTAGAGGTAACATGATCAGGATAATTTACCTCAAACATATGTGCAAGAGAGGCATCAACCGCAGCATAGTTCTTTTCAACCACGGCATCGCCCTTCTTAGAATAAGTCTTCTTAATCGCAGCCTTAATTTGGGCAATCGCTTCATCTTTCGGCAAAATGTTGGAAATTGCAAAGAAGCAGGCTTGCATAATGGTGTTAATGCGCGCACCCATACCGGTTGCACGAGCCACTTCCACCGCGTTAATGGTATAGAACTTCAACTTCTTTTCAATGATTTGCTCTTGAACCTCAATCGGCAAATGATCCCAAACTTCTTCATGCTTATACGGTGCATTCAAGAGGAATGTGCCGCCCTTCTTTGCGATGTGCAAAATATCAACCTTGTTCATGAATTGGAATTGGTGACAGGCCACAAAATCTGCTTGGTTGATAAGATATGCCGAACGGATCGGATTATCCGAGAAACGCAAGTGAGAAGTGGTCATAGAACCGGATTTACGTGAGTCATATACGAAATAACCTTGACCGTATTTACCGGCATCTTCGGCAATAATCTTAATCGAGTTCTTGTTAGCACCAACCGTTCCGTCAGCACCCAAACCAAAGAATACGGCGCGAACCACATCATCCGGCTCAACGTCAAACGACGGATCATAGCTCAAAGACTTGTGAGTTACATCATCGGTAATACCAACTGAGAAACCGTTAATCGGTTTTGAAGATGTTGCATTGTCAAACACAGCCTTAGCCATAGCCGGCGTAAATTCTTTAGAAGATAAACCGTAACGACCGCCATACATCTTCGGAAGAAAACTAATCTTGCCGTTAGAGAAAGCTTGAGAAATGGCTGTAACCACATCCAAGTATAACGGCTCACCGAGAGATCCGGATTCTTTTGTTCTATCCAAAACAGAAACGGTCTTGGCAGTTTTCGGAAGAGCATTGATAAATGCATCTGTCGGGAACGGACGATACAAATGAACTTTTAATACGCCCAATTTAGAACCATGTGCATTCAAGTATTCAATTGCTTCTTCAACTGTCTCGGCACCTGAACCCATAACCACGATAACGTGTTCGGCATCTTTGGCACCGGTATAGTCAACAATGTGATATTGTCTTCCGGTAATTTTAGCAAACTTATCCATTTCTTCTTGAACGATTGCCGGAACTGCATCATAGTATTTATTGGCAGCTTCACGACCTTGGAAGAAAACGTCAGGATTTTGCGCGGTTCCGCGAATAACCGGCGCTTCCGGTTTCAACGCATGTTTGGCGGCAAATTTATAATCAACGCCTTCTAACATCGCGCGCAAATCATCATCAGACAAAAGCTTAATTTTCTTAATTTCGTGCGAAGTGCGGAAACCGTCAAAGAAATGCATAAACGGAACGCGTGAACGAAGGGTAGAAGTTTGTGCAATCGCTGCCATATCCCCTGCCTCCTGCACGGAGTTAGAAGAAAGCATGGCAAAACCGGTTTGACGGCAGCTCATCACATCGGAGTGGTCGCCGTAAATAGAAAGCGCATGATACGCAAGAGAACGCGCGGCAACGTGCATCACAAACGGAGAAAGCTCACCCGCAATCTTATACATATTCGGAATCATCAACAATAAACCTTGTGATGCCGTAAAGGTGGTGGTTAAAGCACCGGCCTGTAAAGAACCGTGACAAGCACCGGCAGCACCGGCCTCAGATTGCATTTCTTGCACAAACGGCACAACGCCCCACAAGTTTTTTTGTTTTGCGGATGACCACGCATCAGCCCATTCACCCATCGGAGAAGACGGAGTAATCGGGTAGATAACGCAGACTTCGTTCATACGATGGGCAACAGAAGCGGCCGCTTCGTTAGCATCCATCATTTTCATTTTAACATCTGACATTTATAAATATCCTTAAAAATTTTTGAGTTACAATCAGAAGAAAAGCCCCAAGGGCAAAGGTTTAAACACCCTCCCCGAAACTGTCTCCCGATTCCATTATTTTAGACGAGCGAAAAATAGCATAAACCTTAAAAAAATCAAGTTTTTTTTAAGAGCTGACCACACTTTATAAAGCATATTTGATTATATCTCCCCCTTGACGGGGGAGATGTCGCCAGCGGCGACAGAGAGGGTGAAATTTAATATACCTCCCAACAGGACTTAAGGAGAAAATATAAGAACAAATGTTACTCGTCACCCAACGTAATTTAAGGCGGGAAATTTAAACAATCCGCAAACTTTCTGACTCGCGCTCCGGCACTTTTAAGGCGGTAAATATGAGAGCAAACGTTAATCCACTCCCAACGTATTAAAGCAACAAACGTTACTTGCCTCCCGACAGGAATTAAGGAGGAAAATTTTGAGTGGATAGAAGTAAATGTCCGGTGGCATAAATCCTAGCGTAGTTAGACCTACGTGGATTTATTGCCAATCCGGCTTCCATTTACGATTAGACACCAAAATTTACCCCTTAATTTTTGAGAGAGAGGATGATACCGCCGTATTCCTTCACAAACTCATACTCTTCCTGAGTCATCTCTTCTTTGAAAACGCGATTCCGTTCGGCTTTCAACATTTCAACCTCTTCAAGAGCGCTATCGGGCAGATGCTTTTCGTTAATTTCGGCGGTTAAAAATTCGATTGTATCGTCAAGACGTTTCACATGGTCATAAACCTCATACATATCAAACATCTTTTTAACCCGAATATGAAACGCGGTCGGCGCCCAATTCATCCGACGCAAATGATTTTCCAAAAACTTTGGACAAGGGCTGGGAAACGGTTTATTGACAAACTCAATCATCTCCGTTGAGGCTTTAGGAAGCATATTGATTTCCTGCACGGTAAGCAACAAATGCATAAATTCCGTCTCATCAAATGCTGAAGAAATACGCGTAATCACAAAGCGCGGCGCTTGGCGTTCAATATTTTTCTTTTGCCAAACGAGATTGCTGACGACCATATAGATAATAAGGCTCATTGCAATCGTATAGAGTGCCGGTTTCTTCCATTTCCTTTTTAAGACACGAACCAGTTTGCGCCATCTGTTCATTTTACGTTTAGAAGATTTTTTAGCCGATTTAACCGCCATAATGCCTCCGCATGCAATTATTTAACATACAAAGCATGATAAACAAAAGGAAATAAAATGCAAGCAATTTGATAAAAAAGCTTTTGCTAAACTATTTTCCTTTTTCTTTGGCGCGTTCTTTCATTTTATCCAAAGAAACTTTACGCTTTTCAGATATCTTATTCTTTTCGCTTTCAACCGCTTTTTTAGAGAAGCTATATCCCTCCATAGCATGTTCTGCCAAAACGGTATTAGCTGCAAATCCGGTATTTTCCACCATTTCTTTTGCCTTAGCAGCCTTACGAGCCTTGAGGGTATTTCTGATTTTGGTTGTATCAATTTTACCAGAAGCAAGTTCTTTTAACTCCACAAAAAACTTTTTCTGTTTAAGTTGTTTTGCGCGCAAGCGGTCATATCTTTTAGCAATTTCATCCTTACCATAATACTTGATAAAATATTCCCCTTCCCGGTCACTACCACCTTCCAAAGCATTTTTATAGGTATTAACGCGACCAGCTAAATCTGCTTGCCTAAACTGCTCATCAATCAACATAGCTTCAAAAATTATACGGAATTTTTCATCTTCAGCACCGAATTTTTGATAAGACGACTTAAGACCTTTAAGCAAACGCTGTTGAACTTCATCAGAAACATCCGGACAAAAGTAACTTTTCCTTTTTTCTTCAAAAAGTTCTATTAAATTATCAAGTGCTTCACCCAATGCTTGACCGTTTTTAGCTTTAGCTCCGGCAAGTTTAAGCTCTATCATGGTCGCCCCTTTATGGGTTTTCAATAACTGAAGACCATATTTTTCCACCATTTCCTTAAAGGACATTTTTTCAAATTTATCTTTTTCATCTTTATCCATAAAGATGGATATATCACCTGTTTTATCAAAATATTTTCCTTTAAGTGCATCAGCCACAGCACGCATGGTCAATGCATTCAACACATCCTGACGCATTTCATCTTGCTTTTTTGAAGGATATTGACGACGATACTTTATTGCTTCATCATTATATTTCTTGCTATAGAATTCACAAGTTTCTTTGCTGGGAAATCCCGCCTCAACCTGACTGGCTAATTTTTTAGCTTGCTCATCTGTTAACATACGGAGTTCACCCTTAAGTGTCTCAACGCCCCAAGTATATGATTTACCACTAATCTTGTCCAAAAAAGACAATCTGTCATTAGGAACAGGCACAGCATCTAAGTTTTCTCCTTTAACTCGTGCTTTCACCAATTCTGTTAAATAATCCGTATATACACTCATGGCTTTGGCATTATAGTGCCGAGGACTAGCATACTGCATACTAATTGCGCGCATAGCATTGCCCCACACACATTGTGCAGTAAAAGCTTCCTCTACTTTAATTCTGTTTTCAGAAAATGCCTTTAATGTTTCATTTAACTTATTTTCATCTACATTCGCATACGGTTGTGCCTCAAGATAATAATCTATTTTTTCTTTTGCAAAAGCAACATTTTCCCCATCATCAAACGAAACTTTATCAAACGAAACTTTACGTGTTGCTTTTAGAGCTTGATCAAATATTTCTGCCAATTCATTTTCGCAATTATATGCATCTCTTGCAACACCATGGCGGTCTTGGTCTGCACCGATAGCCGATTTTCCTACCTCTGTTTCAAGATAAACAAGCAATTCTGAGCGCTCACCATCTTTATAAAATAAGCTTTGATGCAAATATATTTTATCAATTAAATCTTGGCTTTTATCATTTTTAGACATCACTTTCTCCTCGTTAAAATACAAAACCTAAGGAGATTATACCAAAAAATCAAGTTAAAATCAACCCAAAATTTTACGGATATAAACTGATGCGCCATCTTTATAGAGACACGACTACCCCAATGCTCACTAAGCCGGTTAAACTAATCCAGCAATGAACTCGTATAGCTCCAATCCCCTACCACTCTATGATTTCGCCGTCATACGTCGGTTTCATATTATTTAAGCACTGGCGCTTCACCTCTTCATAATCACTCTCAACCGCCATGTGGTTTATCACCATCCGCTTCGGATTGATTTTGGCGGCATAGTATTTAAGCTCGTCAAGGCCGGCATGAAAACGTGTGCCGAGCGGCGTCGTCAACGGCATAATCAAAACTTCCGGTTGCCGCTTAATGTATTTAAACACCCGCTCGTCTAAGCTCTTAAAATCGGCAATATGCACCACTTCACCGTCATTAAAAATATATCCGGTACTTTCGATATTATGCCCGATCATTTCAATCGGTGTCACTTTCAGTTGCTCTATCATAAAACTCATTTCATATTCCACAACATGCGGACGAAGAGCAGCCTTAAATATCGGATTTAAATTTTTCTCATCTTGACAGATAAGATAAGGAAACCGCGTGCAAATTGTTTGGATCATATTTTTAGTGCCGTAAATATCAAGCATTTGCCCGCTCAAACGATTAATCTCACGCAAATCATCAATACCGTGCAAATGATCGGCATGCGAATGGGTATAAAACACCGCATCCAATTTTTTGATATTATTTTTGATAAGTTGCCATCTTAAATCAGGAGAAGTATCAATCAAAAATTTCACCCCTGATAATTCCATATAAGTGCCGGTGCGCATCCGATAATTTTTCGGATTATTTGCATCACATGCGCCAAATCCGTTAGCCAGTGCCGGAACACCGGGGGCTGCTCCCGAACCTAAGATAATTACTTTTGACATCTTTTTCCCTCTTGTGCTTTAGTATATAAACGATAAAAATTCTCGGCGGTAATATCGGCAATCTCTGCCACGCTAACGCCTTTTAACTCTGCCAACTTTTCTGCCGTTTTGATGATATACGCCGGTTCATTTTCTTTGCCGCGATACGGAACGGGTGCCAAATACGGACTATCCGTTTCAATTAAAATTTTATCGGTTGGATACCCTTTAAACACTGCGCAAATTTCACCGGCACTCTTAAAAGTAATAATCCCCGAAGCTGAGATATAAAACCCCAATTCCTTAACCGCATCGGCAAAGCTTTTATCTGAAGTAAAACAATGAATAACACCTCTTAAATGCGGATATTTTTTTACCCCGTCGTGCAAAATTTGGAGCATATCACTTTCTGCCTCGCGCTGATGAATCATAATGGGAAGTCCTGTTATCCCTGCCGCCTCCACATGACGAACAAACATTTCTTTTTGCTCGGCTTTACAGTCCGCCCCGTAATGATAATCAAGCCCGCATTCGCCAATCGCCGCCACATACGGATTATCGGTTGCATTCACAATATCTTCTACTTGAATCTTAGCCAATTTCTCCGGTGCGCTGTCAGGATGAATTCCAACCGATGTCCACATCATTGGCCCTTTATCTTGAGCATTAAACCGTGCACACATTTGAAGTTGCGCAGTCGCCTCATCCAAGTCTTTTCCGGCATTAAGAACCACCGTCACCCCCGCTTCATAAGCACGGTCAGCAACCTCATCATCCTCAATATGGCAATGACTGTCAATAAGCATTTTACATCTTTTCAGGCGCCTTAAAGCCCAATAATTGAATAGCAATATCAAGCGTATTTAAGGTCAGCATAATGAGAGCAACCAAAGATTTGAGCGCTGTTTCATTTTCTTCAGCCAAAATCTTCTTATCATGATAGAATACATTGAATTTATTAGCGACCTCGTAAACATAGGAGCAAATCATTGACGGCGCGTCTTTCTTAACCGCCTCGGTTACGGTATGCGAAAACCGTGTCAAACTTAACGCCAAATCACGCTCGGACGCCGATGTAATCGTGCCGAATTTTGCCCCTTTGATAGCCTCCGGATTTTTTTCTCTAAGCTTGGCCAATATTGATTTAATCCTGACCATGGTATATAAAATATACGGACCGGTATTCCCCTCAAAAGAGGCAAATTTATCCAAATCAAAAATATAATTGCTCTCAATCGGGTTCATCAAATCGCCGTATTTCACCGCCGCCAAACCGATTATTTTTTTCAATTCCAAAACTTCATTGGCGTTCATCTGATCGGCATCTTTGATATTTACCGCATTTTCCACCAAGTCGAGCATTTCAGATAACTTCATCGTCCCGCCGGAACGCGTTTTAAAAGGCTTACCGTCCTTACCATTGACCGTGCCGAAACCGATAAACGAAAGCTCTGTTTCAGGCTTTACAACGCCGGTCTTTTTTGCACAACGGAACACCCGCTCAAAGTGAAGTGATTGCCGCTTATCCACCACATAGGCCACCCTACCCGGCTTAAAATCATGTTCTCTTTGCACCAAGGTTGCCAAATCGGTCGTTTCATATATCGCACTGCCGTCAGATTTCAAGATAATGCATGGCGGTATCGGCGCGGTATCCGTGTCTTCTTTTACATCAACCACCAACGCACCCTCGCTGATATAAGCAAACCCGTCATCTTTCATTTTATTGACCATCGCCGGAATATAAGTATCGGCATCGGACTCACCCAGCCAATAATCAAAATCAACATCTAAACGCTGATAATTACGCTTCAAATCCGGAAGCGATACATTCATAATGTGTTTCCACAATGCACGATAACCACTGCGCCCCTCTTGCAACTCAACCGTTGCTTGACGCGCCGCTGCCAAATACGTTTCATCTTCTTTAGATTTTGCTGAAGCATACGGATATATCTCTTCCAAATCTTTTAAATCAAACGGTGCGGTTTCAGGATATTCCCCTTGATAACTTTCATCAAAATAGCAAAGTTCCGGACGGCGAACAGAAAGCTCATGAATAATCAACCCCATCTGCAACCCGAAATCCCCCAAGTGAATATCGGCAATGACCTTATGACCATAAAATTTGTTCATCCGTTTTAAGGCTTCGCCAATTACCGCCGAGCGCAGATGCCCCACGTGCAAAGGTTTGGCCACATTCGGCCCACCATAGTCAAAAACGATTGTTTGAGGTGTTTTTGTTTTTTCAAAACCGCACTCGGGAGTCGTTAACATACCTTGCATATAGTCGGTTAAAAAACGGTCTTTAACGGTGATATTGATAAACCCCGGCGCCACCAAAGAGACATTTTCAATCATCTCGTTTTCTGAGATATTGGCCATCACATCATTGGCAATCATCATCGGGGATTTGTGATATTGCTTTGCCCCGCTCATCGCCCCGTTGACCTGATATTGACACAAATCCGGACGTGCAGAAACCACCACGCGCCCGAAATCTTTATCATATCCGGCCTTTTCAAAAGCTTCCATAAATATTTCGCTTAAATTTTCTATAACCGTTTTCAACGTCAGCTCCTTATTTTTATCATCAAAAATCTGAAAGCGTTATAGCTTTTTAGCCGCCCTCTGTCAAGAAGAATTTTTGCCCCCAAAAAACTTAAAAATAACATTGTAATTGCCAAATTGTCATCCCTCCGAACATCAGTGAGGATTAGGGATCTTCTGATTATAATAAGGATGAATTTACCTCTCCGACTCTCCGCTAGCGGAGAGTGACAATATTGAAGGTCGCTTATCATTCGGACTTCGCCGAATGAGCGATGACATCTAAATTATTCCCATTTAAACTTGAAAATTGTTCTCCCGAACGATTTTTGCCATGGGTGGGATAAAATGCCCTGCTGGAAGCAGATTTGCGACTGCGGTTTACAAAACCGGTAAATAAAGGAGAAAATCTGCAATCATGAGGACGTTTTAGCACGCCCCCAACATAAACCCTCTTGACAAATCCTCAAACCGCACTTATGCTGAGCGCCATTAAAAAATTATTATTCACCCTTTAAATTTATGTCACATGAAAGTAGAAATCAAATTATTCTCAGAACTTTCTCGGCATCCCGAGACAAAAAAAGGTGCTTTTCCTGACTTTCACTTTACCACTCTCTCGCTTTATGAAAAGACCTGTCCGTTCTGCGGTCAGCTGCTTAATAACGCAGAGTGCACATGTGAAAAGTATAACAAGGCAAAGAAGGCTCTCTTGAACACATTCAAGGTTGATAAACCTCTGTGGCTAAGGCAAAACATTGACTCTCTGCCCCAAAGTTTCTTAAACCCCAGTGATGTTATTATTACCCCTGTCGCGCCGCCGGATAATGCACTCATTCTCTTTGATGAGGGCACCACGGCAGAGCTTTTGGCCGCCGTTAAGCCGGAGTTGTGGTATGTCTCCAGAGGAGAATTGACCACCAAGAATTTAACGTTTTACATCCGCAAGCGCGGCGATGTGCAGTATTACTTCTGCGAAATAAAAAACATCCCGCCCAACACCTTATGTCTGTTAAAAAATGCCACCAAGATTATCCTCGGTTACACCGAAGAAGAGACCATCGTAGATCCGAATGCACCGAAAGGAACGCTCGGTAACTACCACATTGAGCCGCACGAGCATATCGTTGCCGAATACTCATATAACGAATATCTCTTAAAGTTGACCGAACTCTGAAAGCAAAGCTCTTATCCAACCGGATAAGAGCTTTTTTAATATCAAAAGTTTTTAAAATTATGCATTGACCACAACGCAAAAAAGTGATATTGTCATAATGATAGTTATCTTTATGTCTAACCCCAAAAAAAATTGCGTATGGGAAAGAATTATTTAGCAGACGTGGCAAACCTCTGCCGCGTAGATGAGAGTAAATTAATGGGCGCAGCACAGCGTGAGTTGGTATTAGATTTCATTCTGCCGCTGGGTGTGGAACCGACCGGACAAGATACCCGCGGCTGGCGTATCTCCCCGCAGTTCATGCAGTTTATGACCGACTGGGGACAGTATTGCGTTTCAGAAGACCGTGCAACCGGCGAACTCCTGATGGAGATTGCCCTGCAACGCCTTTCCAAAGGCGCCATCATCCGCACCATCCACTGGAACGAGGCCTTTGAGAAATCTTTGGACGAGTTTAAGGTTAAAGAGACAGATAGCGAAGATGTGAAGGAGCACAAGCGCCTGAACTATGCCGCCAAGAACGAGGAATTCCTCGCCGCCACCGCGCAAGACCTCTATGCCAACTACAACCCGTGGTTTGCTCTGCCGGAAGAATACCGTAAGTATTCCAACTGGTATGATCAGCCCGGCTTGATGGAACAGGCCTGCTGGAACTTTGTGAAGGAGAACCTCTGGTTTTGCATGGAGCGTCTGAACAATGCTGTTTGGCGCGGCCACGCCGAGAAGATTTGTGTTGCCCTGTTACAGCACATCAGCTCAGACGGCAAAGAGCTGAACGGCTACCTCTGGAACGAGGACCTCGTCAAAGAGCCTCTCACGGAGATCTATCAAACCGTTGAAACACTGGCTGTCCGCCACTTTGGTGTTGAGAAGGTCGCACGCATCCTGCTCCCGACATGGCGTGAGCACAAGCCCTTCTTTAAGGAGCACGCCACGGAGATTGACTTCAAGGCGCTCTTTAAGGGAAAAGGTAACGCGCACCTGAACTACGAGCGCGAAGCAAAGGAGTTCTTCGGCAAGAAGATGCGCCGGTTCTTAAAAATTTTCGGCAGACTAGAAAATGCCGTCAACAACAAGGTCAAAGAGGCGATGGTTGCTTAAAGAGCACCACTCCAAACAAAAAAGCCCCTACCGCAACGGTAGGAGCTTTTTTGTTTTCCTTAAACATCATCTAATCTTTCAGTCTTTTATGATGATGTTCTTTTTTCATCTCTTTTAAGATTTCTTTTTGGCTATCGGTCAACACACTTTCAAAATGTTCGCGATTAACCTTGCGGAGTTCCTTCATTTGTTGATGTAAGTTTTCCATTTCCTTAAACAAAGGTTCCATTTTGGCCATGTCGGCTTTGCGCATTTCATCAAGTTTTTCCTTTTGCTCATCGGTCAAACCCAATTTTTTGGCAAAACGTTCTTTCATCTCCGGTGTCGGCTCAAAATGTTTGCCCTTAAAGCCATGATGACGATGATGACGCTTAAAATCACCTTTTTGACCATGCATATCACCTTTATCAAAATGAGCTTTAGGCATATTCATCTCTGCAAACGGCAGATGATGCGGCATCATTTTAGGTGCTTTGTAATGTGACGAACAACAACCGAATGTCAGTATTCCCAACGTAACAACCACTCCGGCCACAAATGAAACGGCGATTGTTGTAACCAATTTTTTCTCGTTCTTCTCCATTGTTTTATCCTTTCTAAAAAACTATAATTCCAAATATGCGAGCTTGTCATGCAACTTAGCTTTTGCATTATGAAGTCTTGATTTCAAAGTTCCGACATTAATTTTCATTTTTTCTGCGGCGCGCTCATAAGTTAAGCCCTTAAACTCAACCAAAATAACAGCTTGTTTCATCTCTTTTGGGAGTTTGTTTACCGCATCTAAAATAATTTTTTGCCGACACTTGATGAGCCATTTTTTCTCCGGATTATCATTATCCGAGATAAATTCCATACCGCCTGTTTCTTCATCAACCGAAGCCATCAGCAGTTTTTGGCTCTTGCTTTTAAGCACATCACGACAATAATTTTCCGCGACGGTTTTAATCCACCCAAAGAGTTTATCCTGCTCTTTATATTCCGGAAATTTCTCCCAAAGTCGGATATAAATTTCCTGTTCGATGTCTTCATCGCGGCGACAAAGCATCAGACGAACGGTATTCTCCACAATTCGTTGACATTGCCGTCTTGTCTTTTCATCACTCATCAGCTGACCTCATATAAGCCGAATTTATCAAGCGGAATAACGCTGTCATCATCTATATCATCAACAACACCGTCATTAAGATAAAGTGCGGTGAAATAGCAATCAAACTCCCCTTCATCAAATGTAGGCGCTTTAGGCATTATACCCAAAAGCACAACCACCAGACAAAGCGAACAAAATGAACTGATAAGCGCATATTTTTCGCGTTGCTTTTTAAGATAAAGCGGTCGAGCTTCAGAGAGCAATTTTGAAACCTTATCCATCAATTTTTCCTTTCATGATAACATTGACAACAAGTATAACGGCAAAAAATAAAAAAAGTTCAAATTTTTTTAAAAATGAATGAAAAAAGTTACCCACACCACGCGCTTGTGCTGTTAAAGGCACACGCGGTTATGGATAACTTTTAATTAAAAATTATGGAAGTGCACCGCGCACTTTAAGGTGGGAAATTTTGCGAGCAACCGTTCCTCCCCTCCCGACAACCGCTAAGGCGGGAAATTTTGAGGGGATAGAAGTAAATGTCTGGGGGCTTTTAAGGTGGGAAATTTTGTAAAATAACCGCAGGAGCCCTCCGAGGTGCACGAGCGTAGTCAGACCTACGTGACGTGCCGAAGTGTGGTATAACGTTACTCCCTTCCCGACGGTATTTTAAGGCGGAAATTTTGTGAGTGAACTCGGTAAGCCCTGCCCTAAAGCGGAGCTTACTTAAGAGTAAGTGAGCATTTAGGGACAGGCTTCCTTACCGAGAATCAATCGCAAAATTTACCCTTAAAATTAGCGGTGGAAGAGATGTTCTAAGGAATTAATATCCAACACAACATACGTCGGGCGCCCGTGGTTGCATTGGGCTGAGTGTGGCGTTTTTTCCATTTCGCGGAGGAGATGATTCATTTCAGCAATATTAAGGCGCCGACCGGCACGAACCGAACCGTGACAAGCCATAGTGGCGGCAATATGATTGATTTTATCTTCGGCAACCGCACTGGCTCCAAACTCAACCAGCTCATCAGCCAAATCAACAATCATTTTTTTAACTGACGCATCTTTAATGAGCGCCGGCACTTCACGCACTAGAACCCCTGCCCCGAAATCTTCTAAGACAAGCCCCAATTTAGAAAGCGCATCAAATTCGGAAACAAGCGCCGCTTTTTGCGTGAGGGTTAAATCCACCACTTCGGGAATAAGCATCAGTTGCGAGGGAAGTTTTTCACCGCTTAACATGGCGGCTTTAAGGCGCTCTAACACAATTCGTTCATGCGCCGCATGCTGGTCAATAAGGATAAGTGCATCTTCGGTCTGCGAAAGGATATAGGTATCATGAAATTGCGCTTTGGCAACCCCTAACGGCCCGACATTTTCAACATCTGTAACATCAGGCTCTTCAACCTTAACCGAGAGTTTGCGCTCAAGCTCGGGAAGCATTGCACTGCGCGGGGCTGAACTATGCACAACGGACATGGGGCGCGACTGATAATGAGCAGAATACGCCGGCATATCAGAGACATTTTCATTAAGTGTGCGTGGGGCAAAAAAGTCATTAACATCGACTTGCTTTTCAAGCGTATTTATCAAACTTTCCGCACCGGTATTGGCACTTTGCTTATCCCCTTGAAGAAGCGCTTGACGAATAGCTCCGATAAGAAGTGAGCGCACACCTTGCTGGTCAAAAAAGCGCACTTCGGCTTTGGTCGGGTGAACATTGACATCAACCAACATCGGATTAACTTCCAAAAACAACACACACGCCGGATAACGTGCATTTTCCAAAACACCGGCATACGCGCCTTTAAGCGCACCGAGTAATAACTTATCTTTTACCGGACGGTTGTTCACAAACAGATATTGTGAAAGCGAATTTGCTTTGCTAAATGTCGGCAGACTGATAAGTCCGGTTAAACTCATCCCGTCTTTAGCACCGTTAACCTCAAGCGAATTATCCGAAAATTCACGCCCCATAACTTCTGCCGCACGCCTTAAACGCGCAATCCGCATATCACCGGTGGTAGCATTAAGCGCAATCTTTTTCTTATCATCCGCATAGAGATAAAAAGATACTTCGGGATGTGCCAACGCAATCCGACTTAAAATATCACTTGAAGCCCCTACTTCCGCTGTATCGGCTTTAAGAAACTTTAATCGGGCGGGCGTGGCATAAAACAAATCGCGCACTTCAATTCGCGTGCCGAAACCGCACGCCGAAGGGGCAATATTTCCCTTTTCGCCGCCTTTAACTTCTATCTCCCAACCGCTTTCTTTATCTTGCGCTTGACGTGTCATAATCTTTAATTTGGCAACAGACGCAATAGACGGCAGAGCCTCACCGCGAAACCCTAAAAATTGCACATTAAATAAATCATCGGTCGGAAGCTTGGACGTGGCATGCCGCTCTACCGCAAGCGCTAAATCTTCCGCACTCATCCCTTTGCCGTTATCTTCTACCGCAATGAGTGTCTTACCACCGGCTTTAAGCGTCACCTCTATTCGCGTGGCTTTGGCATCAAGCGCATTTTCAACAAGTTCTTTCACAACCGACGCCGGCCGCTCAATCACTTCGCCGGCAGCAATCTGATTAATTAAATTAGACGGTAATAAACGTATCGACATTTTGGGGCTCCTTTGAGAGTAATCATAGGGGGAAAATAAGAAAAGGTCTTGGTATAATCGCGCTTATCCCCATAAATATTTTTGAAATCACATACGCTTAATACAAAATTTGCTTGCAATTAAAGCAATTAGCCTTTAGGCTTTCCCTATATTTAGGAGAGATAAAATGACCGATATGATTGTTGCAAATGAACCACTTGATGAAAAAAAGATAACTTTAGCGCGCAAAATTATTTTAGAGTTACAACGCGAACTTCCACAGTATATTGAACGCGGCTCAGGCCCGTTTTTGGCAGCAATTTATGATGACAACGGAAATCTCATTGCCAAAGAGGCAAACAGCGTCGTAAATTCCTGTTGCAGTCATAATCACGCGGAGATGAATACACTAAGAGCCGCCGAAGAAAAACTAAAAACTTATGATTTATCTGCTCATCACTTAAAAATGTATGTTTCTGCCGAACCGTGTATGATGTGCTTAGGCGGTATTATGTGGGCAGGAATTAAAGAAGTCTATTTCAGCGTTCCGTCAAAAGATGTCGAAAAAATAACCGGCTTTGATGAAGGCTTTAAACCTCAATGGTTTGACGAATTTAAAAAACGCGGCATTACCGTCTATGGCAATATCGAAACCGAGGCCGGCAAAAAAGTCCTGCAAGATTATGTAAAACTCGGCCGCAAAGTATATAAACCGGAACGATAAAAAATTACTTTCAAAACTGAAAAGACCACCTGTTTAGGTGGTCTTTTTTAATAAGTGAAACGTTACTCACGTCCTGCCTTAAAAGTGGGATAAAGTGCGGTGCTATCGCCGTGAGCCCACCGAGGCGCACGAGCGTAGTAAAGCCTACGTGACGCGCCGATAAGTGGCTTCCTCACGGCGATTTGACCGTGCTTTAGCACATCCCCTATTCTGCGGAAGCGGCTTCGGAAGAAGCAGCCGCTTCAATAGCCTTTGCCTCAGCTTCCTGCTTCTTCTGGAGCTCAATCTCCTTATCGTTCTGTGCTGCAACCTTACGGAGTGAGCGAAGAACGCTACCGGTACCGGCAGGAACCAGACGACCGACAATTACGTTTTCTTTCAAACCATGTAAGCGATCAACCTTACCCTCAACTGCGGCCTCGGTAAGAACACGTGTTGTCTCTTGGAAGGACGCGGCAGAGATAAAGGACTTGGTCTGCAAGCTGGCCTTAGTGATACCCAAAAGAACCGGCGTTGCTTCGGCAGGTTTGCCACCTTCGGCAACAGCCTTAGCGTTAATCGCCTCAAATTCATCGGCATCAAGCTGTTCACCAACGAGCAATGTTGTGTCACCCGGAACGGTAACTTCAACCTTGCGGAGCATTTGTGACACGATAACTTCAATATGCTTATCGTTAATTTTCACACCTTGCAGACGATAAACGGCTTGCACTTCTTTAACCAAGTATTGAGCCAATTCTTCAATACCCAAAACGCGCAAAATATCATGCGGAGCGAGTGTGCCTTCAACCAGCATATCACCTTTCTTGACTTGGTCACCGTCTTGAACAACCAAACGACGTCCCTTCGGAATGAGGTATTCCCATTCTTTGCCGTCTTCGGTCACCACCATAATGCGCTGCTTTGCCTTATAGTCTTTACCGAACTCAACCACACCGTCAACATCAGAGATGATTGCCGGATCCTTCGGTTTACGAGCTTCAAAGAGCTCGGCAACACGCGGCAAACCACCGGTAATATCTTGTGATTTCAAGCTCTCTTTCGGTAATCTCGCGATAACATCACCGGCCTGAATTTCGGTTCCGTTATCCACCGCCAAAATAGCATCCACCGGCAGATAGTAACGAACTTCTTTATCCTTGTTGGTAACAGCTTTACCCTTTTTGTCTTTCAATACAATGGAAGGACGTAAGTTAGCATGTGCATTGGCACCGCCTCTCCAGTCTGTAACCACCTTAGAAACAATACCGGTTGTTTCATCTTGCGTTTCTTTAACCGAAACATTAGGGATTAAGTCAATCAATTCAACTTTACCGGCTTTTTCAGAGATAATCGGGGTTGTAAACGGATCCCATTCGGCAACCTTTGTACCTTTCTTAATCTCTTTACCGAGTTTAACCAAAAGTTTGGCACCATACGGTACGCGGTGACGAGATTTCTCACGACCTTGATTATCTGTAACAATGATTTCGCAGTTACGAGAAAGGATAACCATATTGCCATCCGCATCTTCAACTGTGTGTTCATTGCTCAATTTCAAGATACCGGCAAACGGAATTTCAACGCTTGATTGCTCAGCAGAAACGGAAGCCGCACCACCAACGTGGAAGGTTCTCATCGTTAACTGTGTACCAGGCTCACCAATGGATTGCGCCGCGATAATACCAACCGCTTCACCAACGTTAACAGGTGTTCCGCGAGCCAAGTCACGACCGTAACAAGCCGCGCATACGCCATGCTCGGATTCACAAGTTAATACCGAACGGATTTTAACTTGTTCAACACCGGCTTTTTCAACCTTTTCAACGTCATATTCATCCATCAATTTACCTTTGTGAACCAATACTTCACCGGTTTCAGGACTTAAAATATCTTCTTGTGCGGTTCTTCCCAAAATCCGCTCGCCGATAGAAGCAATCACATTGCCGCCATCAACAACCGGACGCACGATAATACCGCGCTCGGTTCCGCAATCGGTTTCGGTAACAACCACATCTTGAGCCACATCAACCAAACGACGTGTTAAGTAACCGGAGTTAGCGGTCTTTAACGCGGTATCGGACAAACCTTTACGTGCTGAGTGGGTAGAGCTGAAGTATTCCGCCACCGTCAAACCTTCTTTAAAGTTTGAGATAATCGGTTGTTCAATAATGGCACCATTCGGCTTGGTCATCAAGCCACGCATACCGGCAAGCTGTCTCATTTGGTCTTTAGAACCACGCGCGCCGGAATCAGCCATCATGTAAACAGAGTTCATATACCCGTGATCAATCTTAGAAATACCTTTCATCATTTCATCGGCGATTTTGTAGTTACAAGCCGCCCAAATATCAATAACTTTGTTGTATTTCTCACCTTGGGTAATCAAACCGTTTTGATATTGCTCTTCAAATTCCTTAGCTTGTTTAGAAGTTTCTTCAATGAGCTTCTTCTTAGCTTCCGGCACAATCAAATCGTCTTTACCAAACGAGATACCGGCTTTACAAGCGTTTTCAAAACCTAAAGTCATGATTTTATCAACCATGATGCAGGTTTCTTTTTGTCCGCAATAACGATATACGGTATCAATGATTTCACCGATTTCTTTCTTACGAAGAAGTCTGTTAACAAGCGAGATGGAAATTTTCTCGTTATCCGGCAAAATATCAGAAATAATGATACGTCCCGGAGTTGTTTCAAGCAATCCGTAAACACGCTCGCCGTTATCGTTTACATAATGCATACGACATTTAATCTTAGCGTGTAAATCAACAGCTTTGGCATTTAACGCCAACATTACTTCATTAACATCGGAATAAATACTGCCTTCACCGATAACACCGTCAGCTTCATAAGAAAGGTAATAAATACCCAAAACCATATCTTGAGACGGCACGATAATCGGCTTACCGGAAGCCGGTGCCAAAATATTGTTAGTTGACATCATCAATACACGTGCTTCCAATTGAGACTCAATAGAAAGCGGAACGTGCACGGCCATTTGGTCACCGTCGAAGTCAGCGTTAAACGCGGTACAAACGAGCGGATGAAGATGAATAGCTTTACCTTCAACCAATACCGGCTCAAATGCCTGAATACCTAAGCGGTGCAACGTCGGCGCACGGTTTAAGAGAACCGGATGCTCACGGATAACTTCTTCCAAGATATCCCATACTTCAACACGCTCTTTTTCAACCATACGTTTAGCCGCCTTTAAGGTTGTTGCCAAGCCATACATTTCAAGTTTGGCATAAACAAACGGCTTAAACAATTCAAGAGCCATTTTCTTCGGCAAACCGCATTGGTGTAATTTCAGTTGCGGACCAACCGTAATAACCGAACGACCGGAGTAGTCAACACGCTTACCTAATAAGTTTTGACGGAAACGACCTTGCTTACCTTTAAGCATATCGGAAAGTGATTTGAGCGGACGCTTATTGGTTCCGGTAATGGCACGAGCGCGACGACCGTTATCAAACAACGCGTCAACAGACTCTTGCAACATTCTCTTTTCGTTTCTGACGATAATATCCGGCGCATGCAACTCAATCAATCTCTTCAAACGATTGTTACGGTTAATCACACGACGATATAAATCATTCAAATCAGAAGTGGCAAAACGACCACCGTCTAACGGAACGAGAGGTCTCAAATCCGGTGGGATAACCGGTAATACATCCAAAATCATCCATTCCGGTTTGGTATTTGAATCAATAAATGACTCAATAATCTTTAAGCGTTTAACCACCTTTTTGCGCTTAGCTTCGGAGTTAGATTCTGCCAACTCTGCGCGCAATTCTTTTTTGACTTCTTCCAAATTAATATTGGCTAAAATCTCTTTAATCGCCTCAGCACCGATACCGGCCTTAAAGCTGTCTTCACCGAATTCATCAAGTTTATCCTGATATTCTTCTTCGGTTAACAACTGATACAATTTCAAATCTGTCAAGCCCGGTTCGATAACGATATAGCTCTCAAAATAGAGAACACGTTCCAATTGCTTCATCGGAATATCGGTAATCATCGAGATACGGCTTGGAAGCGATTTCAAAAACCAAATATGCGCCACCGGTGCAGCCAATTCGATGTGTCCCATACGTTCACGACGAACTTTGGAAAGGGTAACTTCAACACCGCACTTTTCGCACACGATACCGCGATATTTCATTCTCTTATACTTGCCGCACAAGCACTCATAGTCTTTTACCGGACCAAAAATGCGGGCGCAGAACAAACCGTCACGCTCCGGCTTAAATGTGCGGTAGTTAATGGTTTCCGGCTTTTTAACTTCACCGTAAGACCAAGAACGGATTTGCTCAGGAGATGCAATGGAGATTTTGATTTCATCAAAAGACTCTGATACAGCCTGCTGACCAAAAAAATTCATTATATCATTCATACTAAAAAACTCCTTTTATCTCTTAAGCTGTTTTTTCTTCTTCATCGTTCAACATTTCAACGTTCAAGCACAAGGACTTAATTTCCTTAACCAAAACGTTAAAGCTCTCGGGAACACCGGCCTCAAAGCTGTCTTCCCCGCGAACGATTGCTTCATAAACTTTGGTTCTGCCGTTAACGTCATCGGACTTAATGGTAAGCATTTCTTGCAACGTATAGGCAGCGCCGTATGCTTGCAAAGCCCACACTTCCATTTCACCGAAACGTTGACCACCGAATTGAGCCTTACCACCCAAAGGTTGCTGTGTAACAAGGCTATACGGACCAACAGAACGAGCGTGCATTTTTTCATCAACAATGTGGTGAAGTTTAATCATATAAATGATACCAACCGTAACTTTGCGGTCAAACTTCTCACCGGTTCTGCCGTCATACAAATCAATTTGACCTGATGTCGGAAGACCGGCCATTGTGAGCATGCGATTGATGTCATCGCCGTTTGCACCGTCAAAAACAGGAGTTGCCATCGGAATACCGTTTTTAAGGTTACCAATCATCTCTATCTTTTCCGGTTCGGTTAATGTGGCGATTTCATTCTTATATTGCTTTTCACCATAAATCTCTTTGAGTTTAGCATTAAGCTCATCAATCGTCTTTTCACCGCGTTGATACTGCTCGCACAACTCGTTTAATTGTTTACCGAGCTCTTTAGCCGCCCAACCGAGGTGTGTTTCCAAAATTTGTCCCACGTTCATACGTGACGGCACACCCAACGGATTTAACACGATATCAACCGGTGTTCCGTCTTCCATATACGGCATATCTTCCAAAGGCAAAACGCGTGAAACGGTACCTTTGTTACCATGCCTACCTGCCATCTTATCACCGGTTTGCATCTTACGCTTGGTAGCGATAAACACTTTAACCTGCTTTAACACGCCCGGCATCAAGTCATCACCGCGTTGAACTTCATCAACTTTTAACTCAAAGTGCTTTTGAATCTTTTCCAAACGCTCGTTAAAGGCATTGGTAAATTCTTCAATCTGGCTCATAAGTTCTTCGTCTTTAATAACGATCTTACCCAACTGATATTCCGGAATGTTCTTGAGTTGCTCTTTGGTCAATACCAGATTCTTGGCAATACCTTTCGGCGCATCAACCACTTTTTGATTGAGTAACATCTTCTTCAAGCGCTCGTTATAGCTCTTGCGAACGATGTTCATTTCATCATCACGATCTTTGGCAAGCTTGGTGATTTCGGCTTGTTCAATCGCCAAAGCGCGCTCGTCTTTTTCAACACCTCTGCGGCTGAATACTTGAACATCAACCACCACGCCTTCAACACCCGGTTGTGCGCGTAAAGAGGTATCGCGAACGTCACTGGCCTTTTCACCAAAGATAGCACGGAGCAACTTCTCTTCAGGCGTAACAACACTTTCGCCTTTAGGCGTTACTTTACCAACCAAAATATCACCGGCTTTAACTTCCGCACCGACGTAGATAATACCTGATTCATCTAAGTTTCTTAACATATCTTCGCCGACATTCGGAATATCACGGGTAATTTCTTCTTGACCGAGCTTGGTATCACGAGCCATAACTTCAAATTCTTCAATGTGAAGTGAAGTTAAAACATCATCACGAGAAATACGCTCTGAAAGCAAAATCGCATCTTCGTAGTTCAAACCGTTCCACGGCATGAAAGCAACCAATACGTTTTTACCCAAAGCCAACTCGCCCATATCGGTACAAGCACCGTCAGCGATAATATCGCCGGCCTTAACTTTATCCCCGACCTTAACCAACGGAACTTGGTTAAAACAGGTATTGGTATTTGAGCGGCGGAATTTTGCCAATCTGTAAATTTCAACACCCATATCGGCAACATTTGCTTTTTGCGAACGAACCACGATACGGTTAGCATCAACGGCCACAACTTCACCGTCATATTTAGCCACCAATGTTGCACCGGAATCTTTAGCAACGGTTGCTTCAATACCGGTTCCGACTAACGGAGCTTCCGAACGTAACAACGGCACACCTTGGCGTTGCATGTTTGAACCCATCAACGCACGGTTCGCGTCATCGTTCTCTAAGAACGGAATAAGTGCTGCGGCAACCGAAACGAGTTGTTTCGGCGATACGTCAATAAAGTTAATTTCTTCAGGCTTAGCAAAGATAACTTCACCGGCTTTACGACAGGTAATGAGGTCATCTTCAAAATGTCCGTCTTCTTTTACCTTTGCATTAGCTTCAGCCATAATATATTTAGATTCTTCATCAGCCGAAAGGTAAACAACATCGTTTGTTACTTTACCTTCAACCACTTTGCGATACGGGCATTCAATAAAACCATACTTATTAATACGCGCGTATGTAGAAAGGGCGTTAATCAAACCGATGTTCGGACCTTCAGGTGTTTCAATCGGGCAGATACGACCATAGTGTGTCGGGTGCACGTCGCGGACTTCAAAGCCGGCACGGTCACGGCTCAAACCGCCGGGGCCTAATGCAGACAAACGACGCTTGTGTGTCACCTCGGACAACGGGTTGTTCTGATCCATAAATTGTGACAACTGTGAAGAACCGAAGAACTCACGAATAACCGCGGCAATCGGCTTAGCATTAATCAAATCTTGCGGCTTAATGTTATTTAATACTTCGGAACTCATCTTTTCGCGAATGGCTCTCTCCATACGGAGCAATCCCATACGATATTGATTTTCCATCAACTCACCGACCGAACGAACACGACGGTTACCTAAGTGGTCAATATCATCAACTTCGCCCTTGCCGTCACGAAGCTCAACCATGTGCTTAACCACGCGCAAAATATCATCTTTACGCAAAATGTGATAAGTATCCGGTGCTTCCGAGAACGGAATATCTAATGCCGCATTTAACTTCACACGACCAACAGATGAAAGGTCATAACGCTCTTCATCAAAGAACAATGCCCTAAATACAGATTCGGAAGCTTCCAATGTAACCGGTTCGCCCGGGCGCATAACCTTGAAAATATCACCCAAAGCCTCTTCACGGTTGGTATTGCGGTCAATCTCTAAAGTGTTTCTGATATACGGACCAACGTTAACGTTATCAATATAGAGCACATCAAACTCTTTAATTTTGGCATCATTGAAACTCTTCAACACATCAGCATTAAGCTCTGCGCCGGCATCAGCCAAAACTTCACCGGTCTTAGCAACCACAACCGCCTTTGCCAAATACTTACCATACATCTGCTCATCACTGACCAAGAAGAACTTCAAACCATCCTCAGCCAATTTGTTAGCATTACGCGGGGTCAATTTTTTGCCTTGCTTGAAAACCACTTTACCGGTTTCGGCATCAATAAGGTCATAGTCAAATTTAATACCTTTCATATGTTCGGCATTAAATGCAACTTTCCAACCTTTCTTTTCTTTTTCAACATGAGTTACTTCATAGAAATAAGCCAAGATTTCTTCTTTGCTCATTCCTTTAATTTCTGAAGGATCCAACTTCTTACCTTTTTTCTTGGCAGCTGCCAATTTTTCTTCTGTTTCTTTGGAAAGAAGTGAATAGAAAATCGTTGTTACCGGTAGTTTACGACGACGGTCAATACGTGCATAAACCAAATCTTTGGCATCAAATTCAAAATCAAGCCAACTACCGCGATAAGGAATAATACGAGCGGCAAACAAGAATTTACCGTTTGCCATGGTTTTACCTTTATCATGATCAAAGAACACACCCGGAGAACGATGCATTTGCGAAACAACCACGCGCTCGGTTCCGTTAACGATAAATGTTCCTTTATCTGTCATAAGCGGAATATCGCCCATGAATACGTCTTGCTCTTTAATGTCGTGAATATCTTTTGCGCCGGTGGCTTCATCCACATCATAAACGACCAAACGAAGTGTCGCCTTAACCGGAGCGGCATATGTAAGGTCGCGCTTAATGCACTCTTCTTCATCATACTTCGGCTGTTCCAGAGTATATTTAACAAACTCCAAAACACCGTTACCGGCAAAGTCCCGAATTGGGAAAATAGATTTGAAAACTTCTTCCAAACCAAATTCGCAATGATTGCCATACATATCAACATTGTTGATAAAACTGTTATACGAACTGGTTTGCACCTCAATCAAACTGGGCATCTCGGCAACTGCGTCAATCCGCCCGAAATTTTTTCTTACACGCTTTTTGCTCGTATAAGATTCCTTCATCTTATCAATTCCTTCAAGGTTAAATTCTGCGACAATACTTATGAAACAAAGCAATTCATCAAGCCCTAAAACGCTCTTCAACGGATTCGCTTTAAATCCGCCCGATTCGCACTGCTTTTCCAACCCCGACCGCAGAAGGTTAAATCAAAAAAACTATAGTTTATTTAAATCCCGGAGTCCGCAAATATCCTAAAAAACTTTAGAGATTCAATGGGTTATTTTTGCGCTCCGGCAAAGTTCAAAATAATTTCGTCATGACAAAATTTCACTTTTTAAAAGTCGCGCGTAGCATAATGCAAAACCAAAATTGTTGCAATAAGATTTTAAATCAATGGGATAAAATTTTCATAAATGAGATTGACAACCTCAAATTATTCCCCTATAACCGCCGCATAATAAAGTGAAAGGACAAAAGATGTTATGTGTTTATCATGCCGCTGATCATGACGGCAAAGGCTCTGCCGCTATTGTAAAATATCTTCATAAAGATTGTGAATTGTTAGGCTACAATTACGACCAAGAAATCCCTTATGAAGAGATAGAAAAGCACGATGAGATTGTGATTTGTGACATATCTTTCCCGATGGAATATATGTTTAAGCTCCATAACGAAAAGAATATAACTTGGATAGACCATCATGCTTCGGCGATTGCCGCTTATGATGAATACTTAAAAACCGCCGGCGGCTTAGGGATAAAGGGCTTACGTTCTATTGAATTTGCCGCCATCGAATTGACATGGAAATACTATTTTCCGGATAAGCCGACACCGGAGGGCATCAGGTTATTGGCATTAAACGACTTATTTGATTTGAAAGACAAGCGTGTTCGTCCGTTTGAATATGCGATACAGTCATTAGGGGTCAATCGTCCGTATGAAAAGGTTTGGAAAGAGCTGATAGAAGATACGATTGACGTGGAGTTGATGGTAGAAAAAGGCTCAGCGATTATTGCCTATATCAAAAACCGTGATTATCGATTAGCACGCAACATGGCTTTTGAAGGAAAATATGAAAATTTACGTTTTATTGCGGCCAACATGGCGCAAGCCGGATCGGACTTTTTTGAGTCGTTAGACAACATTAAGAAGTATGATTTTATGGTCAGTTTTTCGTTAAACAAGCGCAACAAGTGGAATTTATCGTTTCGGACAACTAAAGACAACATTGATGTCTCAGAAATAGCCAAGACATTAGGTGGCGGCGGACATAAAAAAGCGTCGGGAGCATCGGGGTTAGATGAATTACCGATATGGTTGAGAGAAAACATCAAAGAATGGACCAAATTTAATTGAGAAATGACGAAGAATACATGCGTTTAGCCATAGCAAACGCCAAGAAAGCCGCCGATTCGGATGAAGTGCCGGTCGGGTGTGTGATTATTGATAAAAACGGCGATGTGATAAGCGAGGCCTATAATACCGGCGAACATGGAAAGAATGCGATGGAACACGCAGAGGTCAAAGCCATGCGTGAGGCAGCCGAAAAGTTAGGACAACCAAGGTTATGGGATTGTGAGATGTATGTGACCTTAGAGCCGTGTGCGATGTGTGCGGCGGGGATTGCGATGATGCGGATAAAGCGAGTGATTTTCGGTGCAGAGAATGAAAAAGGCGGTGCGGTGATAAACGGGGTTAAGTATTTTGAGAGTGCAACGTGTAATCATAAACCGGAAGTGACAAGCGGCGTGTTAAAAAACGAATGCGGCGAGATATTGAGCACGTTTTTTAAGAACAAACGCTAAGGGTGCGTAGCACCCCGCCTCGCGCGTAGCGAAGCCTCGCGGCTTGAGCGGCGACGAAGTCGCTTAAGTGCCGAGCGAAAGCTAAAAATGATTTTTTTGTCTGACAAAAAAATCATGCTCGGCACGTTTTTATGCTTTTTCCTTCAAAAGTTACCCACAGTCGGCGTTTGTGTGTAAGGGCACACGCCGCCTGATGGATAACTTTTACCCTTTGCCCCAAAAAATCAAAAAAAGCCCTTTACAACCCCTCAAAAATGTGATATAAAGATACCCAGTATTTGGATTATGGATATTATTGTTTTACTATAAATAAAAATGTAAGATGAAAATCGCGATTGTAAAGTGCGGTCGCCAAACCGCCACAATGGAGTTAAATGCTGATGGGTTCGTAAGCGTCTATGGCAAGACCGCCCAGAAGCGCAGTGAATCAATGGAGTGTAATGACATCCGCGAGCTTCCGCTCAGTGATGTCCTGCTTTTCCAAGACAGGCGCAGTCCAGATGAGCCCCTCACCCCATATCTGCAGTCCCTTATTGACGAAATTTGGGAAGAGGTTGCAGAAGACGAGCCGTGGTTCTCCTTCTGCGTCCCTGCTTACGCTGAAGCCGAGTAAAACTCCAAAACATTTTTAGTCCCGAATGCCTCGTGCATTTTGGGGCTTTTTTTATCCCATAATTAATCCAGCAATGGGTGGGATAAAGTGTGGTGCTATCGTCGTGAGCCCACCGAGGCGCACGAGCGTAGTTAAGCCTACGTGACGCGCCGATGAGTGGCTTCCTCACGGCGATTTGACCGCGCTTTAGCACGCCCCCAAAAAACTCCCTTGAAATTTTTTGAATAATGATATACCCTACCCCCCATGATAGATGCAAAAAAAATACTCCTCCTCTCTTGTTGCGCCCCCTGCTCCTGCGCGGTAATTCAAAAACTGCATGAAGACGGGGCTGACTTTGCCGTGCTGTTTTATAACCCTAATATCCACCCTGAGGAAGAGTATATCAAACGCCGCGATGAACAAAAAAGATTGTGCGATACATGGAACATTAAATTTATCGAATTGCCTTATAACCCCAAAGATTGGCTGGAACTGACCAAAGACTATAAAGACGAGCCGGAAAGAGGCAAACGCTGTTCGCTTTGTTTTGAATATCGCTTAACCCGTGCCATGGAATATGCGCTTCAAAACGGTTATGATGCCGTCGCCTCGGTATTGGGCGTTTCGCGCTATAAAGACTTAAACCAAGTCAACACCGCCGCTTATAAAGCCTCCGAAAAAACCGGTTGCCCTTATGTTGAAATTGAGGGAAGAAAGCATGGTATGCAGGAAACGCGCTCTAAACTGATTAAAGAATTAAACCTCTATAACCAACAGTATTGCGGCTGTATCTACTCCAAAATCAAAACCGCAAAGTAAAAAAAGGCATTTTCCCCAACACTTTGCGAAAAAAATAAAAAAAATACTTGCATAAAAAAATATATAGACTAAAGTCTACCTATCGTTATTTGAACGATACTTTCTTAACTCATGAGAGGAATTTATAGATGAAAAAAGTTTTGTTATTAGCCGGTGTTGCCGGAATGGTTGCAGCCAATGCAAACGCATTTGATGTAACTCCTTATGTTGGTTTAGATGCAAATTACAGCACAGTTGACAGAGATTCTGGCACAAACATTAGCCCGAAGAACTGGTCTGCAGCTGCAATCCTCGGCGCAAGAACTGACCACTATGGTATTGAATTAGGATATGACCATGGCAAACGTGAACATGAATCTAACGCAGAGCGCCGCGGTTCTACTCGTTTGAGCAAGTATACAATTGATTTGTTGGGCTTCCAACCTTTGGGTTGCTCCGGTCGTTGGGAACTCGTTGGTTCTGCCGGTGTTACATTTAACAAAATTGATGGTCATGGTGGCTACAAATCTGACCACGGCTACGGCGAACGCTTAGGTGGTGGTTTACAATATGCTTTGACAGAAAACTTGGCTGTTAGAGCTATGTATCATTACAACTGGATTCATCAGTCATACATCAATCACACTAATGAAATCAGCTTAGGCTTGAGATATTCTTTCTAATTGGAAAGTAATAATCGTTAAAAAGGGGTGCAAATCTGCACCTCTTTTTTTTTACATTTACCTTGCAAAGTATTGACATCTGTCATAGCTTGATATAGAAATATCTATAGTGGTAAGTTGTTACCGCAAATGTCCTCAAGTTTTGAGGGCTTTTTTGTATCCGCAAGGCTTATGCTTGGCGGATTTTTCAGTTAGAGCTGTCGCCTTTATGGTTGCAGCTCTTTTTGTTTTAAATTTTAGGAAAGGAAAAATAAATGACTAATTATAATTTAGCATCGGATCTGATAACGCCGGATCCTTTAACAATCAAACGCAACAAAAAGAAAATCAATGAGCTTTTAGATAAATATGGTAGCCGTGAGGCAATTCTACAAAGTGCAGACTTGGCGGATAGCCTTAACTATGATTTT
>CACWQT010000014.1 GCA_902763185.1 uncultured Rhodospirillales bacterium
TATTATGGCTTATAATTATGTAAAAAGGGATAATATTCCGCAAATAAATGCTTTCTATTGCTTAAAAGAACCGTTGCATAATTTTTAATCAATTCTGCAACATATTGCATCGTATCCACATAACACATAGAACCTGATGAGCCGGAAAGTCTATCGTGACACGATGGTGTTTCATACGCCTTTTCCGCAGATTGCTTAAAATTGATATAATCAGACCAACTGTTATCAAAATCTGTATAAAAATTCTTCAAAATCTTTCTGACAATGTCCTCATAACAAGTTATGCAGTCTGGTAATTCTATCGGACACATTTTGACATTTTCCTGCAACTCTAAAAATAATGTATATTCATTAACCAGATGCTTTATCTCGTCTTGACTACTCCAATCGCCTTGATTGTAAACATCCTCAATGCTAATATTATGATATAATTCATCAGCATGTGCCGAATTTATCAGCGCAAATATCAACCCTAAAATCAAAAATATCTTTTTCATTTTCCCTCCATTATGCTTTCAATTATATTTTTAAAGACCCATTTGTCAACACTCCACAAAAAAGAGCAGACAATTTCTTGTCTGCCCTTACGTTTCAAGTTTAATCTTTAATTAGCGACGACGTAAAAATGACGGGATTTCCAAATCATCCTCGGTGCCGTTTTCTTTTTCGGCAAAATCCTCTATTTCATCAAACTTCGGCACATTAACCGGCTTTGGAGCTTCTTTTACCTTAGCTCTTGCAATCGAAATACCCAAGATACGGTCAATAAAGCGTTGACGTGTCGGCTTTGGTGCCGGTTCCTCTTCAATCATAGCCTGAGATTCTTCGCGAGCTCTTCTTTCAAACGGTTGTTCAACTTCGCCTTGCTCCGGAAACAGTTGCGGCTCTTCATCAATAATCTTAACGCTGGCTGTCGGGGTAAAAGACTTTTCCATATTAATTTTAGAAAGCTCGGATTTAGCTTTTTCCACCTCATCGGAATTGGCAACCATCGGCTTATTGATAATTGCATTAAACAATGCCGAAGAAGCATGCGGCTCATTATTTGTCTCTTCCTTCATTTCGGCAAATTCAGCTTGCTGCGGTTCATTGTTTTTAGAGGCCGTATTCAAATTAACCACATTACTCAAATCATAAACTTCTTCAGATTTCTCATCTTCGCCTTCATTTGAGTTAGCCTCGGTATTTTCTTCTGCTACAACCGATTCTTCATTTTCGGTTTCATCTTCGGCATCAGCAACCACCGGCTCTGCCACAACGGTGTCTTCACCGTTTTCGGTCAAAGTTACGGTTTCCGGTTCAATAGCCACATACGCACTCATCGGCGATTTTTGAGCAACCGGTGCGGCATCTTCATCAATACCGGTCACCACCACCGAAACGCGAATACGACCGGATAAAGTATCATCATAGCTGGAACCGAAAATAAGTTCGGCACTGTCATCAAGCTCTTCTTTAATGATATTAACGGCTTCATCAATTTCCATTAAGGTAATGTCCGAACCGCCGGTAATGTTAATCAAGCAACCTTTAGCCCCTTTCAACGAGCAATCATCCAAAATCGGATTAGAGAGAGCTTGCTCTGCGGCAACACGTGCTCTGTCTTCGCCATCGGCCTCGCCTGTTCCCATGATTGCCTTACCGCGATCAGCCATAATTTTCTTCACATCAGCAAAGTCAAGGTTAATCAGCCCCGGCATAATCATCAAATCGGTAATCGAGCGCACACCGTCATAAAGCACTTCATCGGCTCTGACAAATGCATCTTTAAGTGTGGTATTTCTGTCGGCAATACGAAACAGATTTTGGTTTGGAATAACAATAATGCTGTCCACTTCGTGAATAAATGTTTCAAGAGCGGCCTCTGCATTTTCCATACGTTTTTTACCTTCAAAGGCAAACGGCTTTGTCACCACGCCGACCGTCAAGATACCTTTTTCTTTAGCAATTTTGGCAACAACCGGCGCCGCACCCGAACCGGTGCCGCCGCCCATACCGGCTGTAATAAATACCATATTTGAATCGGCAATCTCGCGTTCAATATCTTCTTTTGCTTCTTCTGCCGCGAGTTTGCCGATTTCAGGACGAGCGCCTGCACCCAAACCTTTAGTAATTTCCAAACCGAGTTGGATTTTACGACTGGCCGGAGATAAAGCCAAGGCCTGTGCGTCGGTATTAGCGACCACAAAATCAACACCTTCTAATTTTTTTTGCATCATATTGCTGATAGCGTTACCGCCGCCACCACCGACACCGATAACGGTAATTCTCGGTTTCAATTGTGTAAAGTTGGTTTCGCCGACTGCCAGTTTAATTGCCATATTTTTTCTCCAATAAAAAAGCTAGAATTATTTTGACGATATTCTAGCTTTAAATAGATTAAGGTTTCGTTACTAAAACAGGATTTTTTTTAATAATTTTCATGTCACATAAAAAAAAGTTATGCAGGTGCGGCGCGCACTGCCCCGCGCATAGCGGCACCCGCCGTGCAGGCGACGGCTCCATGAGCCGTTCAATGTACGTGTAAAAATTCTGCGCACCACCTGACTTGCTAACAAGTTTTCTTAAACAAATCCAAGATTTTTGCAACAAGACCGTTACCACCGACATTGGTATTAACCGTCTTAACGATTTTCTTCTCGGAATTATTCACGGCAAACAATAAAAGACCTAAAACCGTGGAGAATGTCGGGTTATGCAAATCTTGCGGAATATTCTCAATATTGCGCGGCCGCCCGATTCTCACCTGTTTATCCAAAACCATACTGGCAACTTCGCGCATTCCCGGAAGTTGCGCCGCACCACCGGTCAAAACCACACGATGCGTTGCCGCATTTTTATAGCCGGCCTCGTCAAGCTTATGCCCGACGATTTCAAAAATTTCTTCAATACGAGGCGAAATAATGTTGATTAAATCCGAACGATAAATCTGTTTGATATTGCTGTCATCTTCTTCGCCGACCGGATAAACATTGATAATCTCCTGCTCATCTTGGCTGATAAGAAACGCACAACCGTGGCGATTTTTGACTTCTTCGGCATAATTAAACGAGGTGGTTAATCCGAGCGCAATATCATTTGTAACGTTAATACCACCCACCGGAATGGAAGAGAAATAAACCGGATGCCCGTTCTTAAAGCTGGCAATACTGGTTGTGCCACCACCGATATCAATCACTGTTGCACCTAACTCTTTTTCATCTTCTACCAAACAAGAAAGACCGGAGGCATAGGCTGAAAACGCTTTCATCTCCACATCCAAACGAGCACTTCCGACCACGGTGATAAGGTTACGATACATCGTTCGGGGATATAGCCCCAAAAGAATATCCACGCTTAAATTATCACCGTAAATGTTAATCGGATTTTTGACCTCTTCGGCATTATCCACGTGATATCCCATGGTTAAAAAGTGAATCGGTTCGTTACCCTCCACATCAACTTTTGCCAAACCTTTATCGGTTACTTTTTTAACTTCTTCTTCGGTCACCGGACGATTTTTATGCAATGGGATGCTTGAGCTTCTGATAACACTTCTGGTTCTGTCACCCGAGACATTGACAATCACGTTGGTAATGCGCTCATTGGCCATTTGCTCTGCCGCTTCAACAGCATTACATACGGCGATTGTAGCTTGGTTAATGTCCACCACCACGCCGTTTTTAATCCCCTTTGCCGCGCAATAACCATACCCTTGAATAGCAATCTTTTTATCTTTTACTTTAGCGATAACACAACTCACTTTGGATGTTCCGATATCCAAAGCGGCAATTACTTGTCTGTTAAAAGAGCGATTCATTTTATCCCCTTTTCTTATCTTTTAAGCATTAAGCCATCAACAGAATCATTGAGTTCTATAACCATCTTGTTATCGTATCTTAAATCAACGGAAGTTAATTTACGCTTAAAAATCCCGTTTCTTTTCTCTAATAATGCAATTTTTTGATAGGCTTTATCAAAATTTTGCTCTGGCAATTTGATAACCACGCCGTTTGCATAGTCTAAAATCAGGTTCCAACGCCGTCCCGAAACAAACATCGCCCCTTTCACGCGTGAGGCAAATTCCGCATCAGTTTCCAAAACTTTCAAGAGAGCTTCCAAGTGATGCGGCGCACCGTCACCGGATAAAAAGAGGATCGGTGCATCAGGCTCATAATCTTCCACTTCAATCACATTACCTTCGGAATCAACCGGATAAAACCGCCCTTCATATTGCCAAATTGCTTTAACTTTGCGCTCTTCAATATTGACTAAAATATTATTCGGGAAAAAGCTCCGTTTAACCACACATTTTCTCACCCATGTGAGTTGTTCGATTTGACTTTGCAGCTTGGCAATATCCACACCCAAAATACTTTCGTTATCAGATAAATTAAGTGCCTGCACCAATTCTTCATACGACGTGCGGCGATTGCCTTCAACAATAATATCTTCCACCTGCATACCGTGTTTAGCGGAGAATTGATAAACCACCTGCATCATCTTATTAAATTGTTGCGATAAAATTTTATCCCGAATGGTCATTGCCGTCAAAATCAGACATATCATAATCGCTGCCGCCACAAGCGCACCTAACAGACGATAGGCCACTTCCTTTTCGGGATAGACCATCGTTTCTTTAAGTTCTGCTTTTTTGGATATGCCGTTTGCCATATTATTTTTTAACTCCCATGCGTCTGACTTCCCACTCCAGCGTAATTGATGTTTTTTCTTTAACCTTCTCAACAATCATTTCGCCCAAATTTTCAATATCTTCAGCGGTTGCCTTACCGTTATTGATTAAAAAATTGCAATGCATATCTGAAACTTCCGCACCCCCGACTTTAAGATCTTTGCAACCGGCTTCGCTGATAAGTTTCCATGCCGCCAATCCTTCCGGATTCTTAAACGTGGAGCCTGCGGTTTTTTTATTAATCGGCTGATGTGCTTTGCGATATTCTGCCTGCTCATCAATAATTTTTTGTATCTCCTCAGGTTTTGACTCAATTCCTTTAAGTGTCACATCAAGCACAATCCAGTTATCCGGAAACATACTGCTGCGATATTTGAAATTAAAATCTTCCGCCCCGACTTCATAAACTTCGCCCCACTCGTTCATAATGTGCGCCTTAACCAACACTTCATCAACGCTCCGATTAAAACACCCGGCATTAGTGCGAATAAGACCACCGATTCGCCCCGGCACCGAACAGATAAATTCCAACCCGCCGACACCTCTCTTAATCAATTCTTTCTTTAAATCGGCATTTCTCAATCCGGCACCAAGCGTTACTTCCGTGCCGTTAAATGTAATTTTAGAAAATTCCGGCGCATCCAAACGGATAACCACACCGGGAATACCGCCGTCACGGATTAAGAGATTGGAACCGCCACCGATAATCGTAACCGGCACGGCTTGCGGTTTACGCACCAAAAATGTTTTCAAATCATCCGTATCTTTGGGCAAAAACAGCACCTCAGCAGGACCTCCCACGCCAAACCAAGTATATTTGGCAAGTTTAACATTTTCAATATATTGTCCGCGCACTTTAGGTAACATATCTTTTAGTCCGTCCGACGTTCCAAATAACTTTTCAAACATTTTTTCTTCTCCTTATTCGTTATCTTTATCTGCCGCCGTTGCATTTTTACGCGTAATCGCCAGCAACATTCCCATCGCCAAACAGCTGGAAAGCATTGATGAACCGCCGTATGAGATAAACGGCAAAGTCATACCTTTGGCCGGTATCAGCTGAAGCGCGGAACACATATTAACCATTGATTGTAACCCTAAAGACGCCGCCAAGCCGGACGCCGCATACATCTGAAACAGATTTCTGTCTTTAACCGATTGTGTCATTGTTCTTATCACAATCACCGCAAAAATAATCACAATAATGGACGTGAGCCACACCCCGCACTCCTCACCGGCAAGCGAAAAGATAAAGTCCGTATGCACATCAGGCAAACTCATCTTGACCATACCTTCCCCAGGCCCTCTGCCCAAGAGATTGCCGTTAGCAAATGCATCCATAGATTTCTGAATTTGTGAACCGATTTCATTTTCGGTGGCTAAAAAGCGATTGACACGGTCACGCACATGCGCCAACGCAAAATACGCGCCGATACCGCCGGCTCCCCCCATAAAGATTAAGAGAAATACCCAATACCAAGCAATTCCTGCCAAAAACATTTGAAGCGCCCACACGCCCGTAATTAAGATTGTCATACCGAAATCCGGTTGCGCAATTACAGAGGCCGCTGTTACGGCATAAAATCCTGTTGCCAGCCATTTGCCCGGAAAATCGGCAATCTTTTTACCGGCATTCAAAAACCACGCCGTCATCACAATAAAAAGCGGTTTAATAAATTCTGAAGGTTGCAAAGAAAATCCGGCAATTTTAATCCACCGTGCCGCACCTTTGGTCGCATCACCAAAAATATAGGTCATCCACACCCCAAAAAGCGCACAGAAAAAGCCGAGCACTGCCAACCGCCGTATAGTGCGCAAGCTTTGCATGGAAACACCAATCATAATCACAAGACCTGCCATAATAAATACGCCTTGCTTTTTGATAAATGCAAATTGATCTAAAAGCCGGTCACGATGAGCCGCCGAGGGAGAGGCGGAAAGCACGAGCATAGCCCCGATAAAAATAAGCAAAATGGTCAACATAAACGTAACCTTGTCAACGGTCCACCACCAGTTTGAAATTTTGCTTCGGCTAATTCTCGTTAAGGAAACCATATTTTTCACCTCAAAGTATATTTAACAAAGCAATAAGCGACGCACCCAAAGTGACCGCCCAAAAAGTATAAACCACCTTAGTCTCGCTCCATCCTAATTGTTCAAAATGATGATGTATCGGCGCCATTTTAAAGAAACGCTTACCGGTTTTCTTAAAATATGCCACTTGGATAATGACAGAAATTGTTTCTGCCACAAACACGATTCCGGCAATCGCCAAAATGATTTCGTGTTTTAAGATAACCGCCATCACACCCAAAACCGCACCTAAAGCAAGCGAACCGGTATCGCCCATAAATACGCGTGCTTTTTTGATGTTAAACCACAAAAAGCCGACACACGAACCGGCAAGAGAAGCCGCAACCACAGCCATTTCTACGCTTTTAGGAATATACGGAATAGACGATTCGTGAAAAGCCGGATAGCCGGTTACAAAGGCAAACACCATAAATACCGAAAAAACGATAGCAAGCATTCCTGCCGCCAAACCGTCTAAACCGTCACTTAAATTAACCGCATTGGAAGCCCCGGAAATAACCAATAACGCAAACAGCAGATAAATCCATGAAAGTTGCATAGACCAATGGAAATACGGAATATAAAGGAGACTTTTGGTAACATTCGGTGTTGCCGCGGTAATAACGTTAACCGCCAAAACCGCTGCCATAAACTGAATAAAGAGTTTCATCTTGGCCGTCATCGCATTTGGTGTTTGTTTTTTAACTTTTACATAGTCGTCCACAAAACCGGTTGCGCCATAAATAATCAACACCACCAGCGAAATCCATACAAAGTGTAATTTCACATTGGCAAAAAGCAAAATAGAAACAATACTGGTAGCCAAAATCAGAAGACCGCCCATTGTCGGAGTTCCTTTTTTGGCTTCGATATGGCTTTTAGGACCATCATCGCGGATAGGCTGACCACCGTGTTCATGATTTTTCAAAAAATCGATAAGTTTGCCACCGAAAAGAAGTGACAACAAAAAGGCGAGGCAAAAAGCAACAACTGCACGCATTGGCACCGTTTCCGGCGCATAAGACCAAATAGACCACATAGCAAAAATCCTAAAAGCTAAATAAATTTAATATAATTTAGCAACCAATATCTAAATGAAGTCTTAAAAAAAATAAAATTATTTGACTTTTCAGCAATTATTTTTTTGCTTGTCTTTTAAGAATTAAGACATATAGTAAAAAAGAAAATGGGAGAGTAAGATGAAAAAGAAATTATTGATGATATTAGGTATCTGTGCATTTCCGTTAATCGTTCGGGCTGAGATGGATAATACGCCTGCGGCATTAAGAGATGTCAGCGGTTTTTCTGATATATTACCGATAGCCGAAGGAGACGACAGTATGGTCCTATCGCTATCCGGAGTGTCCAAGAGTGACCACGAGAACATTATTCCGTTCATTAAATCATCCATATCAGAAGTTTCGGCAAATATTATTTCTAATCCGGAGCAAGTTTTTTGTTATCAGGTTGGGAAGAGAGCAAAAGCTGACAAGCGATATACATTAGACGGTTTTGCCGTAAAGGGATTTTGCGGCGAGTTAGATAAAGGCGCCATTTCAACCACTTATTCAGCATTATTCACACAAAGCCCGAACATTATCACCACACCGGCACAATGCAAGATAGAGCCGAGATTGATTGTTCGGTTTGTAAGAGGGGTTGATTATGCAGATGTATTGTTATCATCCCCCTGTCCGTCATTTACGGTATTTTACGGTGGAAAATATAAAGCATTTAACATCAAACTGGGAGTAATTGATGACATTATCAAGCAATTAAGTGAAAAGACTGAAGCCTTTCACTCGCCGGCATTGATAAAAAAGACAGTAGCCAATGCGGAAGCGACTTCGGCAGAAGAGAGTGAAACTTTAGAAAAGAAACAAAGGGAAAATGCGGTTGTAAAAGAGGAAAAAGAAGAAAAACCGCAAGAGAGTGCCCCCAAGAGCGGTTGGGGAAATATCAATTTGAAGTTTAAAAAATAAGGTGCAGGACAAGTCCTGCCGCTGTCCGCGAAGGACCGCCGTGCGCGTAGCACAGCCGAAGGCTCGGCGCGCCAAGCAGACATAAAATTATGGGACAGGATAAAATCTTGTCCCATAATTTTATGCGCGCCGTTTTTTTATCAAACATCCCATTATCATAAAAGTTACCCACCGTCGGCGTTGGCTTTGTAATGAGCCCACCGCCGGATGGATAACTTTTTTTTACCGATAATCACTATACCCCCCTTCCACACCATATATTTTTGACAAAAATACAAAAAAACCTTATTGACACCCCTTTAAAAAAGTGCTACGATTACTCCCGATATTTATACATCTGGACTATTATTAAAAAAACAAAAAAATGGGAAAATTTTGTAGTTTCCTCCTCTGCGTCATCCTTTTTGGTATCGGCGTAACTGGAGCAGTCGTTGAAATCTGCCGTATGGCAGAGTATTCCCACGCCATGAGCGACGAGCAGTGGATTGGAGAAATCATGCTTCTTTTAATCTACGGCATCACAGCCGTTGGCAGTGTAATTTACGCCATCAACTTGTGGCGCAGATAGTATTAGAGTATTTAACAAAAACAAAAACAAAAAACGCGTATGAGAAAAATGACAGTTTTAGGGATGTTCGCCTGTATCGGCGCCGCCCTCTATCTTGCCGGCACCACGACGTATTTCCTCGTTGCCGGTAGTCTTGAACCCAGAGATGCCACCATCACCGGCTTTCTTGGCTTCGCAGGTGCTCTCTGCTATTCAGGCCTTGCCTACGGCTGCTGGCGAAAACTTCGTCAGCCTTGGTTTGTTTAAGAACACTCACTCTCTCGTTTAATCACCGCGCATAAAGTGCTTGCACTCTAAGCGCGGTGAGTTTGTTAAAAAACTCAAAAACATTAATCCTTAGAGACCATGAAAAAGAAGGATTACATGGAAAGAAACTTCAGCATCCTCAGCTGGGGCATCGCTGTGCTGTTTGCCGCCGTCGGTGTGCTAGCTTGCTTCAGTTCTCTTGATCTGGGCTGGAAAGTCCTCATCGGATTTGCAGCCGGCGGTGCGACACTCATCTACGCTTTTCTTGCATGGCAATGCCGCAAGTAAAAAATCCCCGAGAGCCTTCTGTGCTTTCGGGGATTTTTTTATGCCGCCTGTTTTTCACTGTGCGACTTCATCTTAAGATAGCGCCGCGTGATTTTCAGCGCATTCTCAAAGTTGGTCGCAATCGCGATATTATGCCAAGTGAGGTTATTTTGTAAAAACGCCTCGTGCAACATTCGCCGCGGTTGTTTTTTCACATTAGAAAGAATAATCTTAGTATCGTTTTTCTTCTTAACGCGCCCGATAAATTCCACCAACGCATTAGCCCCGCTCACATCAACCATCGGCACATACCCCATACGGATGATGATAATTTTCGGCTCACTTTTAAGCTTTTGTAAAAAGTGCGTCACATCTAACGCGTCACCAAAAAATAACGGCCCCGAAAAACGGATAGAGATAACCCCTTGCTCGTGAAGCACTTGTGACAAGTCGCGTCCGCCACCTTTATAGACCAATGCTTTTTCATCGGTTTCAAGCTCCATTTGTTGGCTCATTCTGTGCATAAAGATAATACTCGCAAGAATAAAACCGACAGAAATCCCCGTGTTCAAATCAACTAAGACAGTGAGCCCTAAAGTCACCACCAAGGTTAACGCGTCCCCCTTTGGCCCCCTTAAGAGGAAGTAAATCTTAGAAAGATTAAGCATGTTCCACCCGACCAAAATCAATACCGCTGATAAACACGCCAAAGGAATAAACTTCGCCACACCGGCTAACAGCAACATAAACAATAACAGAATGACCGATTGCATAACACCGGCCATCGGCGAATACGCATGTGACTTATAATTAGTCGCAGTTCGAGCAATCGCTCCGGTTGCCGGAACGCCCATAAACAACATACTCATCAGATTCGCCACACCCTCGGCAATCAACTCGGCATTGGAATTATGATTATCACCGCTCATACCGTCAACCACCGTTGCACTTAATAAAGACTCAACTCCTGCCAAAAAGGCGATGGTCAATCCGCTCGGAAATACTTTTAAGAGAAGGCTTATATGCACTTCAGGAACCACCGGTTTAGGCAAAAAATGCGGAATATCACCGAATTTGGAACCGATTGTATCCGGTGCCGCCGAAAACAGTGCAAACACCGCCACCAAAATCGTTGCCCCGACAACCGCCACCAAATAAGCCGGCAAATTAGGCTTTTTGTGTCGAACATAAAATATAGATGCAAATGTAAACGTCGCAATCACCACGCTTGCAAAGCTAAACGCACCCAAATTATTAAGATAAACGCGCCACTTAGGCAAAAAATCTGCCGGAACACTTTCAATATCAAGCCCTAACAAATCTTTAATCTGCGTAGAGATAAGCAATACACCGATACCGGCTGTAAAACCGGTCACCACCGGATACGGAATATACTTAATATATGTCCCTAACTTCAACAACCCCGCTGCAATCAAGCACACACCTGCAATCAGCATTGCCATCATCAAACCTTCCGCACCGTAGTTTTTCATCACGTTAAAAATAACCACCACAAACGCACCTGTCGGACCGCCGATTTGATATTTTGAACCACCCAAAAGCGCAATAAAAAATCCGGCCACAATCGCCGTATAAAGTCCTTGTGCCGGCGCCACACCGGAAGCAATTGCCAGAGCCATCGCTAACGGTATAGATACCACCGCCACAGTCATACCGGCAAGTGTATCGCGCTTAAACTTATTCATATCATAACCGCGGCGCAAAATCTCCACAAGTTTCGGGCAAAAATTACTCAAATACCACTTTACTAACTCTTTTATTTTCTGTCTTACAGTTTCAATCATTATCTATCTCTTTTCATCATATCCGACAAATTCTAAACACAAACGGAAGAGGTGATATAACGTTGAAAAGTAAAAATCAAGTAAAATTATTGCAAAATCAGCTAAAAAATTTATTAACCGAATTGTGTTGACACCCCTTAAAAAAAATGATACCATAAACCCATAAGATGTAAAAAAAATTATTATCCATGGGAGGTTGCCATGACTAAGAAAAAGAAATTATCGCAAGAAATGATTGACGCATACAACATTGTTATCGCCAAACAAAAAATAGCAAGCTTAGGTCTAGATCCTGAAGACATTATGCCCAAACTGCAAGCAAAAATGGGACAATATGCCTGCACTTTTGTAAACGAAGCCATGTATCCGGGATATTTGTGCAACCGCACCGGTGAACCTTTCCAAAAGTCAAAAGCTTTAATTTCTACGTATGCCAATGAGACCATTTCAGACGAGCGGTTAGCTAAAGCCTTAGGCGCTAAAACCAAAAAAGAAGCGGAAGCCAAAACTATCAAAATCCAAGAAGCGGCTACCAGATATCTGGCAAAAAAAGATTGGCAAGCAGTAGTAGATAACAACGCAATCGATTTCAAACAAGAAGCCGAAGAAAAACAACAGCAAGCCGTTTTACGTATTACAAGACGTGAAAATACAGAAGCGACCCAAAGCGCTGTCTTAAAGGTAGAAAGAACAACCACGAAAGCACCGGAAAAAGAAACCGCCGAGGTATCAACGCCTGATCCGGTAAAAGATGAACCTGTTGCCACAACATCTCAAAAATTACCCTTTACCTTTGAGCCGGTAAATCCGGAAATTGCCCCGTGGTTAAAACAAACGACCGCAGTTGAAGCACCTGTTCAAACCGCACCCGAGCAAGAAACTGCAGGTAACGGCACACCTTTAGATCCGCTCCGTGACAAAGCTCGCGAAGAATTAGCAAGATTAAAAGCCGGTAAAGAAGGCGAGCTTACTTTAGATGAATTGATGCAAAGTGGAGTCACCAACAAAGATATGGGACAAGTCATAACCAAAGAAAAATTTGGTGAAATACATGCCGGTCCGACTGCTAAAAACATGGCAAACAACTGCATAAAAAACAATGGATCCGGTTATTGCGCCAGAGGCTATGGTAAAGCCGAACGAGATACAACCGGTGTTCGCTATCAAGATTTAATTCCATCACTGAAAAAAAATGGTTCCAATATGGAACAAGCCTGGAAAGAAATGAAAAATCGCGTTTACTTTACTTTTGATAGTGATAAGAAAAATGGTAATCCAGAAATAGACACTTGTGATATCGGTACTTCTGTCAACTTTGATGGCGCCGCCAAAAGAACTTATCGTAATGGTAAATTAGTAACGCAACCAGACGGACACGTATCCACTAAGGGAACCAATGGCAGATGGTATAGCGATCATGACGATAATGCCAAAAATCCAAATTGGCTTTGTGGCACAAGTGCCGCCAATAGATACGGAGATAAATATAATGTGTCATGGTATACCGATTGCACCGCCTCTGATAAGCTTGCCGAAGATATAATTTATCAAAAACTTATAAGAGAAGAACGTGAAAAAGAAGCATCACGAATTGTTCTTGCTCAAAATGAACGCTAAAAAATATCATTAGGAGATAGATAATGACAAAAAAAACAAAACCGGAACAAGCCACTGCTACACCTGGGCCGAATGATAAAACTGAAAATACTCCACCTGTTTCCAGTTATTCGCGAAACGTATACAATGAAACCAAAACCGATAAAAAAGGAACGACGACAACCGTAGAAGTTGAGCAAGTAGTTGATACAGATTACAATTCAACGATAATAACAGCCGAAAAAACAAATAAAGAAGGAACAAAAAAAGACACAACTCGGGAGCATACAATCAAAACTTATGATACAAACAGCGGCTATACCGAAACAAATAAAATTTCTTCCAAAAGTGTTACTTATAGCAAAAAACAACACTATATCACTGAAGAAATCAGAAATAATTACCAAGCTTATACAAACCAAAGTGGCGCATTGGCACAAGCACGCGGATTTACGGGAACAAAACACCACGCAACATCGGAAACAACAATTAATCATTTGGATAAAAAAGGTAACTTTACCCACCAAGAATACCATTACAAAGACACGGAAACAGAAACTCGCATAGATACTGTAAGCGAATACAGCCGCAGTAAAAAAGATGAATTAAAAAAACAAATGAGGATTACCGCTACGACAGCCCAAATAGTCATAAGCAACACTTCTCCCAAACGAATTTTTTCAGCAACCATCACCCCCACAGGAGAACACTATAACTCGACCAAAGGTAACTCTTCCATTGACATCAAAATAGGTTCTGACGGACAAATAAGTGGGCAAAAATTCGTCTATACAGATAATAAGCATGAAACCAAAGAATTATCTCATCGTCAGCTAAATAAAGAGTTACGGAAAGCTAGAGAACAAGCAGATAAGACCATCAAACAGGTAACGGAAGCCAAAAATCTTCAGGAATTAACTGACAACATTCCCAGCCCATTAAATATCGGCAGAACAATGTCACTCGGTGAAACATTTAACAGAGGTAATGCTGAAGTTTATGCTCAAAGCACCGAAAAGTTAGCGAAAGACTACCAACAACGTCAAGAACAAGATAAGCTTAGCACACTAGACGCAGACACAATTATACACCAAAAGATGCGTTTATTAGATGAACATTAACGTTTAGAAGGTAGCTATATACAATTATTCAACAAAGGAGAACAACGAAAAAATCAACCAAAATATGTTGACGTCATCTTAAAAAAATGATATAATCAGTTAAAATATTAGATATTATTTAGGGAGAAAAGCCATGCCGACACCAGAAGAAAAATATGAAGCATTCGTAAAAGGAACTGAGGACAAATATGCAGCATTCGTAAATGGAACTGAAGAGAAATTCAACGACACACAAAGTAAGACTAATCAAGACTATGAAAGTTTCCGTCAAGAAGCCCTTAAAGATGCTGAGGTTGCAAGGAAAACGATAGAAGAGAATTTCAACGACACACAAAGTAAGACTAATCAAGACTATGAAAGTTTCCGTCAAGAAGCCCATAAAGATGCTGAGGGTGCACGGAAAACAATAGAAGAAACAGAACGCGAGGCACAAAATGCTGAGTACGCTAACGCCATGGAAAAACCTTGGAAAGAATCTACTGTTCATGAGGGGATTAAGCCTCAGGAGGAAATGCTTGACCTTTCTCCGGAAAATGTTGCCGCTGCAGAACGCGATGCACAAAATGCTGAATATGCTGCCCAAATGAGTAATCCGGACAATTGGAAAGAATCTACTGTTCATGAGGGGATTAAGCCTCAGGAGGAAATGCTTGACCTTTCTCCGGAAAATGTTGCCGCTGCAGAACGCGAAGCGCATACGGAAAAAACTGAACTAATCGGAAACAAAACCGTTGTATATAACGAAAATACTATAACGTCCGTTGACCAAAACGGCAACGGTTATGGCGCTACGGTTAATAATAAAGGCATACTAGACTATTTTGTCGTCAAAGATGGCGAAAAAGAACCGATAACAGCACAGAACAGAGGATCCATAAGAGAAAATCGCACGGTAGAATTATCAAAATTGAACGACATAATGATAGCCTTGTCCCCTGAATCAGAACTCTCAAAAGCTGCCATTAAAACCGGAAAACCTTACTCATTGGAAGTCATCCAAAAAGATGTTAGGATAATTACAACCCCTTATAATGAAGGAACAGTTAAGGAAGAGGCAAAGGCATCTGTTGAACGGATGAAAAAAGCTAAAGAAAGCAACACCCAAGGCATGTCTTTACGAGACCGTATAGCAACAAATAGAAGCAATTCCGGCATGTAGATTACCTATAAAACAAAATACCGCTTGACATTATAGCTCTGTTCTTCTATGTTTTAAGAACAAAAGAAGAACTTGTGCGCAATATTGATGAGTAAAGATAGCATATCAACAGCGGAAGTTGCCGCTCTTAAATCGTTTTCCAAATCGGTTAAAGATTTGGATATGCTCAATCTTGTGCAGAGAAAGCTGTTTGATAAAATCGAACACACCAACACCAACCTGTTTATCCAAGGCCAAGCCGGCACCGGCAAATCCACCTTTATTAAATACTTAAAGAAACACTCTAAAAAACGTATCAGACTCGTTGCCCCCACGGCCATTGCCGCACTCAATATTGAAGGCGCAACCATTCACTCCATGTTTAATTTGCCGTTAGGGGATTTTTTAATCATGCGCGAAGTGCTTTCAACTCGCCGTCGCAAACTGAAATCCATCCTAAAAAAGACCGATATTTTAATCATTGATGAGGTTTCCATGGTGCGTCCCGATATCTTGGATATTATTGAGGCGCTTTGCTGTCAGGCACGCGGTAATTTAAATCTGTTCGGTGGCCTGCAAATTATCTTAATCGGCGATTTATGCCAACTTCCCCCGATTATCAAACGCGATGTTATACCGATATTCAAACAGGAATACGGAACCGATGAACCTTACTTTTTTGATGCCAAGTCATATCAAAAAGGCGCTTTTGAAAAAATTGAGTTAACCGAAGTTTATCGTCAGGTAGATGATGAGTTATTAGGCTACTTACAAAACCTGCGTGAAAATAAAAATATCCCTGAAACCATTTCCTATTTTAATCAAAGCTCGGATTATCCGCCGGATTTCAAAGATACCGCCATTACCATTACCCCTTATCGCCAAGTTGCCGAGAACTTAAATCGCAGACGCTTAAACGCCCTAACCACGTTAGAAAGAGAATACGAAGCCCAATCCGTTGGCAGTTTTGAAAAAATGTTTGACACCCCCTCACCTAAATCCTTAACCCTTAAAGTCGGAGCCTTGGTCGTCTTTAACAAAAACAATCAACCAGATTACATCAACGGCACCACCGGCATTATTGAAAAGCTGGAGGATCGAGCCATAATCGTCCGTTGCCTTAAAGATAATCGCTATGTTACTGTCCGGCGCGAGGAATGGAAATCTTATGCTTATGACATAGATGAAGAGACCGGCGAAGTCACCGAAAAAGAGACCGGTTCATTTATCCAATTTCCGTTGCAACTGGGTTATGCTTTAACTATTCATAAAGCGCAAGGCAAAACTCTTGACCGTGTGATTATAGACATAGACCGCGGGGCTTTTGCACATGGCCAACTATATGTGGCGCTTTCCCGCACGCGCAAACGCGAGGATATGCTCATTTTGCGCACATTAACCGAAGATGACATCATTTTCTCACCACGCATACGCAGTTTTTTAAGCTGAATTTTGGCCGTTTACTCGTATGAGTTTCAATATACGATTTAAAATATACACAACTAACATATTGATATAAACAACAAAAATTATTTCAGCAATTCTCTGACAGCATCAGCAAAACACTGACCCTGCGTATCGGCAAAATCTTGCACTGTTTTGCCGTCTGACGACTTGCTATCGGCTAAGGCACCGGCATCAAGCAACAATCTGAACTTACTGATATTACCACTCTCTGCCGCATACATCAATAATGTTTTTCCATGATTATCTTTAACCTTAACATTAGCTTTGGCTTGAAGCAACGCATCTATCACGCCCACGCCGACATTGGGATTAGCCGCCGCCAACATCAACGCTGTCCGCCCCTCTTTATCACGTTTATTGACCTCAGCTTGCGCTCTCAACAATTCATTGACCGTTTGCACATCGACACGGCTGTATTGATTATCTACCGCATGCATCAGGACCGTCTTGCCCTCATTATCCGCCATATTAACATCTGCTCTTGCTTTTAACAATGTTTGCACTTTAATAGATAAGTTATAAGGACAATCCAGCGCATACATCAAAGCTGTTTTACCGTTTTTATCCTGATAATTTGCATCCATATCAATACACTTCTTCGGTGTTGTCATCAGATTAACGCCGGATTCAGCCTCTGCCGCATACATCAAAGGTGTCTTATTATCTTTATCGGTGATACATATAGCCACCGCTTTATCAATCAATGCACGATACGCATCAGGGCGACCATATTTTGCCATCAACATTGTAAAGTTCTGCCCATTTTTATCAGGTGTATCAGCCCATCCTCTATTTATTTTTTGCATGGTATTGATAATCAACCACATCAGCTCGGCATTTCCGCCATCAACCGCAAACATTGGCAGTGTTCGCTCGGTGTCTTTGGTTTGCAACCGCACCGAAAAATAATCAACATTCAACAACTTGGTAATTTCGGCATTTCCGTTCTTAAACGCATACATAATTGGCTGATAACCGTTTTTATCTGCCACATATATGTCAACTGCTTTGCTCATCAGGCTTTTTACGACTTCGGTATTATTGCCTTGCACAGCATAGCTGATAACCGACACACCATTCTTATCCAAAGCCATTACATCCGCATGCTGGTCTAATAAAAGATTTACCGTTTGCACATCTCCGCTTTCAGCCGCAAACATCAACACACTTTTCTTATCATCATCGGTCAAAAACGGAGTTTCACCGCTATTAATCAACAGTTTTACCACATCGGCATGTCCTTTAAGTGCCGCATACATAATCGCCGAACGCCCGTATGAATCCAAATCCTTTATATCTAAACCTTTATCAATCAAATTTTTAACTGTTTGTATTTGACCGGCTTCTGCCGCATACATTAAAGGTGTTTTGCCCCAACTGTCGGCGCTTTTAAGATTATCTCCTTTATACACCAAATAATCAACAATTTGTAAATTACCGCCCTTGGCCGCATACATCAAAACCGAAGCACCGTTTTTATCCTTCTGCCAAATATCTGCACCACTTTCTGCCAACTCCTTAAACAGCTTAAAGTTTCCGTTTTCGGCAACCAACATCAATAATGTTTCGCCATTATATCCGGTTTCGTTAAGATCTTTAAGTTTCGCCTGAAAGGCGGCAAAAATTTCCGGATTTTTAGAAGCAACATCCACCGCCAATTTTAACGGCGATTTTCCTTCTTTATCCAGTTCCCAAATATTGGCACCTCTATTCAAGAGATATTGCACCATTTTTGTTTCATTGTTTTCAAGAGCATATCTTAATAAGTTGCTTTCTCCTTTATTTATTGTAATGTTTGGTTCCTTCATACAACTCATCAGCTTATACAAAACCGCATCATTCTTCTTTTTTAAGGTGACCAACACGGCATCCGTAGAGGGCATTGCTCCGGCTTCTAAGAAAATATCGACCGTTTTTTCAAAATCATTTTCCGCTTTGCGATGCACCAAGACACGCTGCAACGCATTACTCGCTTCACCGATATTACGTCCGAGCAAATACTCCAAAATTTCCGGTTTAGCATCATTACTGGCATAGCTCAATAAATCCATACCTCGCACAGTCATACTCCGTAAATCGGGAATTTTATCGGCCAAAACCTTAACCATCTCCACCTGATTGTTAGCAATTGCTTGCGGCAAAAAGAACTTAGCCCCTTCGGCACCTTTATCCAAAAACATCTTAGCCAACTCCGGCTTATCTTCATTGACCGCTTTTTTAAGTGCCGTCACTGTTCTCGGATCTTCATAAGTCAGGACTTCATCCGGACGATGTCTGCCTGTAAATTCCAAAATATCATTAACTCCGATGCCGTTATTAAGGATATATTGGGCAACCTGCAAATTATTACCCTCTATGGCCTTAAGCAAATGGCTCGGCTGCACTTTATTATCTTTAAGCAAAAGCTGATACATTTTAACCGTTCCGCTCTTTGCCGCGACATCTTGCGCCGTATTTCCTTCTTTATCTTTACTGTCTATGAGTGCCCCGTTTTGCATCAGTGCCTCAACCGCTTTAAGGTCATTGGCTTTTACCGCTTTGATTAACGGAAGACTGCCATCATTACCGGTCTCATTTATATTGCTTTTAGTATCCCAATAGGGCTTTAACGCGGCATCTTTATTAACATACCAAAATGCACCGCCGGCAATACCTGCTGCCAACACACTGCTTAAAACAATCACTGATTTTTTCATCTAAAAATTCTCCTAAAAACAGTTTGCCTGATAGAACTCATTTGGGAATATGTTGTCACACAACCGTTTAATAAACCGTTTAAAAATCAAAGAAATCACAATAACTCGGCAATAATAGCCTCTTGCGCGCCTTTAAGAGAGGCGGTTAATTTATCACAATTAAGCATTTGATAAATTGTTCTGAAAATAACCAGCGCCGCAATAAAAATCCCTGCCCGATTTGGACCCACATAAACGGATGCCGCCCGCTTCTTAAACGAATAATGCAACACCTTGGCAATCAGTTCATCCAAATCTTTAACTTCAACCGTCAAGCCGTCTGCGGCAAACTTATCATATTGCGGCATTTTATTGATCCACGAGGTTAAACGCAAAGGTGTTGAGGATGTTGCAATAAGCGCCGTATTTCCCTGATAGTCATAGGCTTTGATTTGCTCCATAAATTCTGCGGCATAGGCCCTAACTTTGTCTTCCAAAACTTTAGCTTTATCCGCCTTATATTCCTGAAGAGAAAACATCTCTGTTGCATTTCTTGCCCCAAGCGGCACCGATACGGTAGCTAAAATCTTCGGACTATCCTCATTGGTTGCAAGCGTAATCTCGGTTGAGCCACCGCCTAAATCATATACAAACAGATATTTCTTATCTTTCGGTGCATTTAATCTCGCGCCCAACAGCGTAAGCCGAGCTTCTTCAAACTCGCTGATAACTTCCAGCTCAACACCGCTCATCTTTTTAACCTCAGCCACAAATGCCTCGGTATTTTTGCTCATTCGGCACGCCGCAGTTGCAATCGCCCGATATCTTTTGACATTATAGACCTTCATCATCTCTTGAAAGTCCATAAACGAGCAAATGGCACGCTCCATTGAACGCTCGGTAAAATATCCCTGTTCGGCTAACTTTTCACCCAAAGCCACATGCCTGACATCACGAAATAGCGGTACACCATTTAAATCAGCAATCAACAATCGATTGGAATTGCTTCCCAAATCCATTGCTGCAATTGCCTGTTTTTCTTCTTTTACCGCCTCGTTACCACTCATCTCAGTCTTTGTATCCTTATGCGACCAACCGTGCCTTACGTGCAGTTTCAATCTTTTCAACTTTATCGGACGTCTCTGTATTTTTAGAGCATTTACCGATAAGCTCTGCCCCAGGCTCTATGGCAATGGTTTTATAAATCGAATCACCGGTAAACTTAGCTGTGCCGGCAATAACCAAATTTTCCACCTTAACTGAACCGTTTAGTTCACCATATAATTCTACACCATGAGCAATAACATCACCAACCACTTGCCCGCCGACACCGATAATCAACTCGCGACAAACAATATTTCCCTCTATTTTACCGTCAATTTGAATCACATCACCGTCGATGATATCACCTTTGACTTTGGTTCCTTTGCTGATAATGCACGGCACCACATTTTTTTCACCGCGCAACAATCTCGCCAGTTTCAAATACATCAAACGTCTGAATTTTCTCATCTTATCCCTCCGTTAATTTGCTCTTATAAACGCCATCGGATCCACATTGACCCCTTCATATATCACTTCATAGTGCAAATGCGGTCCGGTAGAACGACCGGTTGAGCCGACCTCCCCGATAGCTTGTCCCTGCAAGACTCTGTCCCCTTGCTTAACATACATTTTATTTAAGTGTGCATATTTGGTCTTAAACCCGTTACCATGATCAATCTCAATCACATTACCATAGCCGGTCATCACCTTTGCCTCGGATACTTTGCCTTCTGCCATGGTTTTAATTTTATTACCTTTAGCTGCGGCCAAATCTACCCCTTTATGCACGGCACTTTTGGTATTAAACGGATCCGAACGCTTACCAAACGGTGATGTCAACCAATATGTCCATACCGGTTTGCCGAGCGGCACTCTCTTCATTGCTTCCTGATAATATGCCCTGTTATCCACCGCTTCAAAAGTTGCCTGTGTTTGGGCTATCAATTTTTCGTTACTGTAATCAGCCAATGTATCCGGCACAAATACCCCACCTTTATTATCCTTTTTGGAATTTGCCAACGGATTAAAATACTTGCCCCGCTTTTTAAGCTCGTTATTAACCGCATTAATCGAGTTTCTAACTTTTTCCATATCTTTAATGGTAAGATGCTCAACCTTTTTTAAGATATCCAATTCAAAATTTTCAAGCGAACTTATCGTTGCTTCCAAATTAGCCACTTTCTCTTCCAAAAGTTTTTTCTCTTCTATGGCCATATCGCGGCGCAATATAGCATCTTTAAGCGCATTTTTTTTGCTTAAATCCTCTTCATCAATCCAACCTTCTTGCGAGGCAATGCGTTTGATTTTTCCCTCTATCACTTCCGCTTTTTTAAGATAATCTTCCATTTCTTCGGCATTCGGATCTTTTTCCTTATTAAGATTATCCATGACTGTTGAAATATTTTTATGCACGGTCACAAAATCGCTCATCAAATCCACATAAGCGCTTCGCGTTTCATCAAGTTTTTTCTCCTGATACGAAATAATCCGCCCTGTAACGCTGTATTGTTGATACGAATATGCCGACCAACAACTGACCGAAAGCAACATACCAAACAAAAACCATTGCACTTTTGATGAAATCTTAAACGCCCGTGTGTGTTGCCCGCTACGGATAATAAACTCCTTCTCCGAAAAGAACGATTTATTTTCGGCTGACATATAATGCGGAATTCTCCTTTTATGCAGGCGTTGTCTGTATTTCAATTAAAAAACCTCATATCACACAAAACTCTAACTTGAGCAAAAGCCCAAATCACGTTAGCCTACTTATAACAAACTTATTTTAAATAACAACTCTTTTTTAAGGATTATCAATATCTTTATCAAGCACCACATACTCGCGATCTCTGACCATTCCCAAGACCACACGGGCGCGTTCTTCCAAATAATCTAAATCAAGCGATTGCTCTTTAAGCATCGCCACTTTATGCTCCAATTCTTTCTTTTGCATCTGATAGCGTGCACGTTCTTCAAGTGCAATTTCTACCTTACCTTTAAGATAAAGATACCGAAAGAAACCTCTATCCCCTTTAATCGCGTTCATCACAAAATAAAATGAACAAATTCCGAAAACAATCAACAATCCCGATTTCTTAAGCCTATCAAATATATCTGTAAGGGTATTCATCAACTTTCGCCTATTTTATCTCACACCAAACTTATTTCATATGGGATTATTAAAACCCCGATATGGTTAATATTTGGTTAGATAAAAAAATTTTTTTTAATTTTTTCCGATTATTTCAAACCAGCGCGTGCCTTCACGTGCCTCAAGTGCTGCCGGCAAATACTTTTTAATCGCACCATTGACCTCATCAAGCGTCACCGCATTGACATAGTCTTGTCTTTTTTTAAGAAAATCAATTCCCAAATCATCTACCTGTATCTCATAAAGCATTTCGGCAATATTCAACAAACTGGAAAATCGCAAATTAAACGATGACAACAAAGCATTCTTTGCCCCTTCAAGTTCCGCTTCGCTTACCCCGTTCCGATAAAATTCCAAATAGGCTTCTTTGGTCGTTTCTTTTGCTTTTTGAGAATTTTCAGGCGTTGCCGAATAATAAATCTGCCACAAATCCGCCGCATCGGTATGCGTTAATATGCTGTAAATTCCATAAGTTAGGCCTTTTTCTTCGCGCACCCTTTTATTAAGTTTGGAATTAAGTCCCGAAGCCCCACCCAACACATAGTTGGCAATATAAAGAGGGTAAAAATCTTTATCTTGACGCTTAATCCCCGATGTTACCGCCAACACAAAATTCTGTGCCGAAAAATCGGCTTTATCCGCAACTATCGGTTGTTTGAAGTCCGCTTGAAACGGCATCAAATCAACAACATCCGCCTTATCCGGCAACTGCCCGAATAATTCTTCCATAAGTGCTGTTGCCTTTGGGCTCTCAATATCACCGGCAATCCCGATTTTTAAGTTATCTTTTCCCCGAACCTCTTTAAGATATGCCCTTAAATCATCGCTTTGAACTTCTGCTAAGATTTTATCTTCAGGAATATTTTCTCTCCCATACGGATGATTGCCGTAAAAATTTTTCTTCACCAATTTAGAAAGCAGATATTGCGGATTCTCATGCTGTCTTTGGCGCGCCGCCGCAAATTGCTTTTTGGACAGTTCCAAATCTTCGTCATCAAAATGCGGTTCATACAAAATCGCTTTAATGATTTTTATCGCCTCTTCTTCAAACGCTTTGACATAGCTAAACGAAAAGGTCAAGCGATCTCGCCCTGCCGATACCCCGAAATGTATTCCCTTTTCTTTCATCACATCACGCAGTGACTGCCTTGAGTATTTGCCGGCACCGTTAACCATAATATCTGCGGTCAACATCGCCACCCCGATTTTCTTCTCATAGGCCGTTCCGGATTTATCAAACCCGAAAGAACACGTAACGAGCGGCACACTGTGTTCTTCCATCAAATAGGCCTTTATTTTGCCGTTATCTGCGGTTATTTCCTCTGTAACGCCGGCAAATGAGCGATTCTTAAATACCGAATTTTCAACAATTCCGACATCATCAAACACCGGTTCTCTTTGTCCATACGCCACCAAAAGAGAGATAATCATTACCGCAACCGAAAACTTAAACACGCGTTTCATGCTTATTCTCCCGTATTTTCTTTTATCAGCATTCCCTGAACCCGAACAGTGGCCTGCATCACTTTTTTCCATGCGGCAAGGACATCATCTTTGGTTATGCTCAAAATAAGCTCATCAAAATTTTCAATTTCATCGGGCTGATACCCTTCCATCAACATACCGCCGACAAACCGCGCCGCGCTGTTAGGATTTTCCTCTAAATAAACCGTTGTTGCCAACTGTTGATTTTTGATTTGGGTAATTTTTTCCGCTTTTAGCGCGGCAAGCCCTTCCTTAATTGTATTTTCAACCAAAGTTTTAAGCTCATCAATGTTCATTTTTTCATCTGCAGGCGTGGTATAAAACGCTAACATTCCGCCAAGCTTATCGGTATATGAAAGCCCCATATCCGCCGAAAGTAACTTTTTCTTACCATAAACCAAATGCTCATAAAGATAAGATGTATCATCACCGGCCAAATACTCAAGCAACACCCCTAACGCCGCCTCATCTTTATGTGAAAGCGTGTTCGGTTCAATGCGCACATACGAAACATAGCGCGATTTTTCAATGGCAGGCCTTTTCATCACCACCGTGGTATCGGCAGCTTTCGGATTATTGATTTCAGCTTGCGGCAACTTTGCCGTCCCGCGCGGAATGCTTCCGTAATATTTATTTACGACTTCTTTAGCCTCTTTAGGCGTAATATCACCGGACAAAACCAACAAAGCATTATCCGGACGATACCATGTCTGATAAAAATTTTGGGCATCTTGAAGTTGTAGCCCTTTGATTTCCGTTACACTTCCGCTCACCGGCTTAGAAAGCGGATGCTCCTGCCACAAAATTTTGCTCATCGTTTCATAAAACAGCGGCACCGGATTGGTTTCAAACCGTTGCATCCGTTCTTCCAACACAATACCGCGCTCTTTTAAGAACGCCTGCTCGGTAAGATTAAGATTGCTCATCCGGTCGGCTTCCAACGCCATCATCAACTCAAGCTTGCTGATATCGCTGAACTCATAATATCCCGTTTCATCATAAGTAGTATAAGCGTTATTCTCGGCACCGTATTCATCGGTTAAGCGGTTAAACACCCCGTCCGGCACTTGCTTTGTCCCGCGAAACATCAAATGCTCCAACAGATGTGCAATTCCCCCTTTGCCGTTCGGATCGTTGATAGAGCCGGTATTGTAATAAAGCTGATGTAACACCACCGGTGCCTTATGATTTTCAATCACCGCCACTTTTAAACCGTTATCAAGCTCAAAATAAGAAAGCTCCAACAGCTTTGCCTCAACCTTTAACGGCAACAAACATGCCAATATAATGAGCCACTTTTTCATACCGCTCACCGCCTTTACGCTAAACCGCTAAAAACTATTTCTTATCCTCAGAAACGGTCGTTTCGCGTGCCGGACGAATATCATAATCCGGCGGAATAACCAATCTTTCACGACGTGTTACTTGTGTTTCATCAGGCGTTTCACGCGCCATACCCAAATCTTTTTTGGTCAATCCGCAACCGCTGACCAACCCCATAACAACCAATAACAAAGCGAGCTTTTTCATGACTTCATCTCCTTTTCAACAGATTGAACATTCTTTTTGCTTAAATTTCCTTCACCAAACAACCCGTGGCAAATAATAAGCGTTGCGCCGATACAAATAAAGCTGTCTGCCACATTAAACGCCGGCCAATGATGCGCGCCGACATGCACATCTAAAAAGTCAAATACAGCCCCCAAACGAAGCCTGTCTATTACATTACCGATTGCCCCCCCGATAACAAAACCCAAAGCAATCTGCATCAATTTAATTTTCTCTTTTTTAAGCCAATAAATGAGGAACCCGACCACCGTCAACGCAAACAGAGATAACACATACACGCCCTTATCGCCCATATTGTGCAACATCGAAAAGCTGACGCCGGTATTCCATGCCATAACCAAATTAAACCACGATGAAAATTCTACCACATTTGCGGTATGGTTCAGATAATCAAATACCATAAATTTAGAAACTTGGTCGGCAACAACCACCAAAAACGCCGCAACTAACCCTCTTTTCAACAAAGCCCCCTATATCAAAAACGCTAATATATCGCCTATATAGCGCCAAAATTTCAGCACTTCAAATCTTTTTTAGCTTTTTACACAAAGCCCCTATCGCCCGTATTGCAAAAATTTTATCCGAATTTTTAATCCCCAATACTCAATCAGAAATAATTTCCTTTGCCGGCATACTGAGTTTAAGAAATGCGGAAGCCGGTTTTGCATCGTAACCTTCAAGTAATTCAATAAGCTCATCGTTTTGCTGCAAATTAGCACAATCCAAGACCGTTAAAGCAGAAAAACTGATTTCATTAACATTCGCACCTTTTTCCAATAACAATTTCACCACCTCAAGATTAGGTTTATGCGCCTTAATAATTTCTATATTTTCTTCTTTGCACACAGCATAAAACAATGCATTACAACTCCAAAAATCTTTAATATTAACATTTGCCCCATAATCTAAAAACAACCGCACCATCTCCGCATTACCACTCTGAACAACATACATGAATGCGGTACGGGCTTCAGGAAACCACTCAGGCTTAAATCTCTGAAAGTTAACATCTGCGCCATCCTCCAAAAGTTTTTTGACATTTTCCCAATCACCTTTTTCTGCGGCATCAACCATTGAAACATCTTTTTCATTCTGAACTCTTTCAACAGTTTCTTCAGATACCTCAGTTGCATTTTGCATATCAACCGCTTGCGCCGGCGTTATCAATAACCATAACGCAGTGAAACATCCGCTCCATAATAAACCTTTTTTCATCACTTTCCCCACGCTCAAACATGCCGATAGGCAACCGCCTTAAGCGGCAAAGCAAATGTTCCGCAGGTATTTTGCCGTGATTTTATAAAGGCCGCCTCAACCGCTTTAAGCGTTCTTAAAAACTCCGGATTATCATGGAGCATTAAGCCCTCAATCGTTCCCTTATTAGCGCCTTTTTTACCGCCCAAGAACTGATACAACGCCGGATTAAACCGCCTGCAAAACGCCCACTCCGTTGCCTCCAAATTATCCACGCCATAGCCGATATTATTTAAGCTCTCTTTCACATCTACCGAATTAAGCGGACAGACAAACGGCCTGTCATACCACACCCCGACACCGTTTTCGGCCATTTTTTCCCATGGAAACATCACACCGGGGTCAATTTTTCGTGTCGGTGCCAAATCCGAATGCCCGATAATCTGTGTCGGTGCTATATCATATTTATCAATCAAATGCAGACAAAGCTCGGTTAATGCCTCAATCTGCCGCGGCTTAAACGGCTCTTCGCCAAAAAGCGTATTACACATCTCAATTCCTATGGATGTAGAGTTCAAATCCTTTTCGCCGCACCACTCGCCCACACCGGCATGCCATGCCCGACACGCTTCCGGCACCATCCGTGTGATTTCGCCCTCTTCATCCACCAAATAATGTGATGAGAGTTCGCGCTCCACCAATTTTGCCATCAATGCATCAGAAGTCGTCTGTGCCGATGCGTGAATAACCAATGTATCAATACTTCTCCCCTTACGGTCATTATAATATGGTAATAATATCTCTCTCATTTCTTTCCCTTTAATTTATAAAAAACTTTCCGCGCCGTCAATTTCGCCCAAACCGAATTTCTCGGCAATTGTTGCGGCAATATCGGCATACGTTTTGCGCCGCCCGATATTTTCCGCTTTAACCTTTTTCCCAAACATAATCACCGGCACACATTCGCGCGTATGATCTGTCCCTTTATATGTCGGGTCGCACCCGTGATCGGCGGTAATAAACACAATATCATCATCATTTAAGAGCTTTTCTATCTCCGGCAACCGCTTATCAAAATACATCAAGCCCTCGGCATAGCCTTTCACATCACGCCTGTGTCCCCATGTCATATCAAAATCAACAAAATTGGTAAAGACAATCCCGTTATCACCACCAAGCAACTTTGTTTCTTCCAATGTTTTATCCCACAGTGCTTCTAAACCGCTGGCCTTAACCGCCTTGGTAATGCCCGAACCTGAATAAATATCATTGATTTTACCGATGGCCGTTACTTTAAGTCCTTTATCTTTTGCCATATCCAACACGGTCGGGGCAAACGGCGGCACGGCATAATCATGCCGATTCGGTGTCCGCACAAATTCACCGGCTTTTTCCCCCACAAAAGGTCTCGCAATCACACGCCCGATGTTATACGGCTTAACTTCTTCATAAGCAATTTCACAGAGTTGATAAAGCCTGTCCAAGCCAAACTTTTCCTCATGCGCCGCAATTTGAATATTGCTGTCCGCCGAGGTATAAAAAATCGGCTTCCCTGTTTTTAGGTGCTCTTCGCCCAATTCTTGAATAATCACCGTGCCGGACGCCGCTTTATTACCCAAAATACCGTCAATCCCGAACTTCGTGCAAATCTTATCAATCAACTCTTCAGGAAAGCTCGGATAATCCGGCTTAAAGTGTCCGAATTTTTGCAAAACCGGCAATCCTGCCATTTCCCAATGACCGGAAATCGTATCTTTATCGGCACTCACTTCCTCCATACAGCCGAATTTAGAGGGAGATTTTATTTTGGTCTCACCTTTTGCGAGTGGCGCAGCTATGCCTGACGCCATTTTTCCCGATTCGCAAAGTCCCAACTTTTGCAAATTAGGCAGTTTCAAATTCGGATAATTTTCGGCAATATGCAAAAAGGTATTAGCCCCCTCGTCATCAAATGCTTTGGCGTCCTTTGCACCACCGACACCAAAAGAATCCATCATCAGGATAATCGCTCTAGCCATATTTTCTCTCCCTATAATCGGAAAATGAGGTTATAAGAAAATCCCCCAACTGGCAATATCAAAAAAAGTTACCCACAAAATCATTTACCTACGATAACCGTCACCCGCTTTAAGCGAGGAACAGCTCCAGAGTCTCCCTCCCCCTTGACGCACCTTGAGAACCGGCACTTACCCTATCTCCCCCTTGACGGGGGAGATGGCGGCGGAGCCGGCAGAGAGGGTGAAACCTATGTAGC
>CACWQT010000015.1 GCA_902763185.1 uncultured Rhodospirillales bacterium
CCCTTTTTCAGTGCGTTTTGCGAGCGTGCATGCCATAATTTAAGCGTTGCCTGCCAATTTTTAATCGGCGTTGAACCGACCATCCAACCATGCGATTCATAAAAATTCACAAAGTTTTCGGCATCAACGCTAAGCCCTTTGGTCGTTACATAATTTTGCACCTCATCCACACTCGGCGGCACAAAATTCCCCCTTTTATGCGGCATTGAAAACATTGAATTTTGTTCATCAGAAAATAAATTTAAATTATATTTATTTTTAAACTCAGATTCTTTTGCTTCTTTTCTTAATAACCGCCGGTCAACCGCAAAGTCAAGCGACGCTTGAGCGGATTTTTTTAAGAGTCTGGCCTTCACCCCTTTGGCACTCAGTTCGCGCATATGTTTCTTTTTTGCCAAGCGCTCTTCTTGGAGTTTCATAATATACTGATAAACATTACGAAGCGCCAAGTTCTCGCCTGCATATACGCCCTCCAGCAAAGCGGTTAAAAGCTCACCTCTTTCGCTCATTTCAAGCGTTGCCAACACAAATTTCAAGTCCACATTCAGCACAATCTCATCCATCTGCTTTTGCTTTCATTCAGAGGTTTTACCACAAAAAAACAGTCCTTAAGGGCTAAAAAAGTCTTAAAGCCCCACACCCTACCCGTGAGGGTAGAAGTCCGAATAGTCCAGATAGTCCGAGAAAATTGCTCGTTAAGAGCAACAAGAAGTCCTAAAAAAATCAAGCCAACATAACCGGTTATATACTTTACGCACAAACAAATTTTGTCTGCTTGACAATACAGGATATTGCATATATTAGTTTTCATACAATGTCAAGAGTTATCAACGACTGTTCAAAAAAAATTTTTTTAAGTATATGATGTATAAAAAGGGAGAAACAAAATGGCGGATTTATTAGCAATCAGAAAACGTTTGGAAAAAGCGATTATCTCCGGCGGACACACTTTCCGCGAAGTATCGCTTAAAATCGGTCGTAAGGATTCTTATATCCAACAATACATTAAATACGGTTTCCCCAAGCGCCTGAACGAGCTGGATCGTCACAAGGTTTGCCAACTCTTAAACATTGCCGAAGAAGACCTTTTGGATGATGATTTGAAGCAAAACGGCATCACCGACACAATCTTTTTAGATACCGAAGGGACAAACGACGCCGCCAAAGATTTTTCCGTAATTGATATTTTGGCGCCACGCGCCGAATCACCGCTTAACTTAATGACCATCGGTAAATTAGCCATCAATCAAAAAGAGTTTTACGGCTGGTTTAATGCCAATCCGCTTAACTTAAAAATCTTGCGCCAAACCGGTGACAGTATGGAGCCGACCATTGCATCCGGAAGTTTGGTAATTTACGATACCGAACAAAAAGAATATACCGGCGAAGGCATTTATCTCATCAATTATGATAATCACTTGGCTTTCAAACGGCTTCAAAAATACAGTGGCGAAGCTTTTGTGATTAAATCCGAAAACCCACGTTATCAGGATATCCGTTGCGCCGGAGATGAATTTGAAATTTTAGGGCGCGCCGTAAATGCCTTAAGTGCACGCTCTTTATAATCGGCATATTCACAAGCACTACATACATATTTATAGACTTGCGTTATGGTTTTGCCCACTCTATATATGAATTATCATATAAACGGAGAAAAACCATGAATATACGACAAAAAATTGCCAAATTACAACAACAAATCAAATTGCGAGAGCTTGCCGATGACGGGTATTTCATCAGCCGTCAATATCGTGAAGATTGCCGCGCCCTGTATGAGTTGAAACGGCTTTTGCAAACAAGACATTAAAACTGATTTTTGTCAAATTTGATATTGACACAGGGCTCTTTTTATGATAAGGTGGCACCCAGTTTAATCATTTCGTGAAGCGGACTATGGAAAAAGTAACAATCATCATGCCGGTCTATAACTGTGAAAAGTATATAGACCACACCGTGCAATCAGTCATCAATCAAACCTATCCCAACTGGGAATTGTTAATTATAGATGATGCATCAACCGACAGGTCATTGGAAAAAGCATGTGAATACATGCACAAAGACAAACGAATTCACGTATCCTATTACCTTAATAACCAAGGTGTCAGTGCGTGCCGCAATTCCGGATTAAAGTCAGCGCGCGGTGATTATGTGGCTTTTTTGGATGCCGATGACTTGTGGTCTGACGATAAATTGGAAAAGCAGTTGGCGTTTATGAAAGAAAAAGACGCTAATTTCTCGCACACTTCTTACGGCTTTATCAACGCAGAAGGCGACGTTATGGATATCGGTCAATTAAACGTCAAAGATGAAGTCAGTATCAAAGATTATATGAAAACCACGCAGATTGATACCTCAACCGTAATGTATAATCGCAAACGTATACCTGATTTACAATTTCCGAAAGACAGAAAATTGTGCGAAGATGCAAGGGTATGGATGCACTATATGCGCAAAGGTGAGAAATTTCATGGCTTAAACGAGGTTTTAACTTTGTATCGCGTGCGCCCCGGACAATTAAGCGGTAACAAATTAAAAATGGCGATAAATACATTAAAACGCTATATCAAAGAAAAAGATATTCCGGCCTACAAAAAATTGTTTTACTTCATGAGTTATGCCTATAACGGCGTCAAGAAACGTAAGATAAAAAACAACTTGAATATGGCAGAAATTTACACACATTTTAATTGCCATAAGAAATAACATCTGTAACACAACCACCCAACACAGGCTAGGCACACCATGCCGTAACAATCCCTTGTGTCTCCTCCCCCTTGAGGGGGGCTTGCAGGATAAAAACTGTCCGGTGGACAGTTTTTACCGAAAGCTATTTCTCCCCCTTGACGGGGGAGATGTCGCTGAAAGCGACAGAGAGGGTGACAACTAAAACATCCGTAGCGTAGTTGGCAAGCGTGAAACGCGAGCCTTACGGAGCAAGTAAGGTGGGGGTGACAAGATATTCTTTCTCCCTAAAGTTACTCTTAAGCTCGCCGGCGTAAAAAAGCGCACGCGCTTGGTGGATAACTTTTCATTTAAAGTAAAGCAGATACCGCCTGCACTTTAAGGCGGAAAATTTTCTCTTGACATTTTCACGTTATCATTTATTTTAGAATTGTTCTTGGTGCTTGAAGGGCTTATAAGCAGAGAACAAGTAAAAACTGAGCCGGTTTGATGATATAAAAGATTCTGCAATCTTACTCACTTAGCGGCTCCTGAATATAAAGGAGTTTTTTTATGTCAAAATTCAAATATAAACATGGGCTTTCCATTATGCGCGCACAACCGTTTCACATCGGTCATCAAAAATTGGTGGATCAGATGCTAAAGGATTGCGAACGCGTGACCGTTGCCTTGGGTTCAATTCAAGAACAGGGCACGGCAAGAAATCCCTTAAATTACACCACCAGAAAAAAGATGATACAGAATATCTACCGTGATACGCCGGAATATGAACGGCTCAAAATCATCGGTTTGTTTGATATCAATAACCCTGCCGAATGGGGCGAGTTTGTGCTTGATTTCATGAAAGAGAGTTTTCCTGATTTAGAGCTCCCCGATGTTTACTATGCCGGCTCGGAATACGATGCGCACTGGTTTAAGGAGTGCTTCAAACATATTGAGTTGGTGGACAGAACCGACCCGTCGTTTCCGTTTGTCACCGGAACCATGGTGCGCGATATGATAAAGTTTGGAGACGCGCGTTGGAAAAACTTTGTGGACCCCAAAAACCACCATATTATTGAAGAATACTTTAACAAGAAAAAAGGTATTATTTAACCGCTCGCGTCTGCGTCTTTCGCAGGGCTTATGAAAGACAGACGTAAATTTCACCTGATAAGCCGAAAAGGAATATGAAAATGACTGATATTTTACTAAGAATAGATTTTCAAAATGATTTCGTGCATGAGCACGGCGCTTTGAGCATAAAAAATCCGGATTTGATAGAGGCGCACCAAAAATTTGCGGATAACCTCTTTTCCACCACCTTTGATGAAATCATTGAAACTTATGACACCCATTTTGCCGAAACTTATCCGCTGACCACCGAAGCATTAAGCTATCCGCCGCATTGTATTTTCGGCTCTTGGGGCTGGCAACAGGCAGCACCGTTTAAGCCGGAGTTAGAGACAACCAAACTTTATAAATCTACCACCAACCTTTGGAACGAAATCCCACAATATCAAAAACTAAAAGAGAGTTGGAAAGGTAAAAACGTTTATCTCTGCGGTCTTTTGAGCGATGTCTGCGTGCAAATCGCCATGAACGGTCTTTTGAAAAAAGGTGCCAACGTCATCATCTTAGATGACCTCTGCCAAGGAATAGATAAACAAATTTCAGATATCATAAAAGAAGAAGTTTACCAACCGTTTATTGAAACCGGCAGATTAAAAACCATCACCACCGCCCAGTTCTTTCGCAGTGCGTTACGCGATAAAAAAGTTCAACACAATTTAGTTCATAAAAATTTAGGAGAATAGAGATGAGAAAAACCTTAAACACCCGCCCCAACATTTTGGCAACCGGCACCCCGCTGTTTTGCGACCTGTATCATTTAACCATGGCACAAGCTTGGTTTTTAGATGGCAAAGCCGATGAGATAAAAACCTCTGAAGCCTTTTTTAGACGTTGTCCGTTTGGCGGCAGTTATCTTTTATGCGCCGGTTTAAGAGAGTTCTCCGAATGGCTTGATAATTGGCATTTTGAAAAAGAAGATATTGATTACTTAAGAACCGAAAAAAATGCCGACGGCTCTCCTAAATTTGATAAGCGATTCTTAAAGTTTTTAGAGGGGCAAAAACTAAACCTGACCATCCGCGCCGTGCCGGAAGGTGAAATTGTTTTCCCCAACGAACCCGTATATTCCGTTACCGGTCCGACATGGCAAGTGGATTTGGTTGAAGCCGCATTGTTAAATATCTTTAATGCCGAGAGCTTAATTGCCACCAAAACCGCGCGCATGGTTTATGCCGCATCCCTTGACGGCAAAAAACGCCCGCTTTTGGAATTCGGTTTAAGGCGCGGACACGAACTCGGCGGTTTTTCAGAAACAAGAGCCGCATTTATCGGCGGCGCTTGCGGCACATCTAACACCGCCGCGGCAAAGCATTACGGCATACCGGCATCCGGCACCATGGCACATTCCTTTGTCATGAGCTATGAACACGAAATTGACGCATTTAAGGCTTTTATGCGCTTTAACCCCGGCAACACCACTCTGCTTGTCGATACTTATGACACCCGCGAGGGCATAAAAAACGCCATTGAAGCTGCCAAAGAAACCGGCCTTCCGCTAATGGGTATGCGTGTTGACTCAGGCGACCTCGCCTATTGGGCAAAAGAGGCACGCACCATGATTGATAAAGAAAAAGGCAATCCCTTATTTGATAACGTCAAACTGGTTGCTTCAAACGATTTGGATGAACACTTGATAGAAAATCTCGTCATGGTGCAAAAAGCCCCGTATGATATTTTTGCCGCCGGCACTAAGCTTGTCACTGCTTATGACACACCGGCATTAGGTGGAGTATTTAAGACCAAGCAATATATGGGCAAACCGCGCATAAAAGTTGCTGAGGGCAAAACCACTATCCCCGGCGCGACCGATGTCATCCGCATTGTGCGCAACGATAAATACGAAGGCGATATTATTTGCCGTGCCGATGATAATACCCTTATTCAAAACGACGAATTGGCACATAATGTCACCTCTTATACCCTAAATAGCTTAAACGGCACCAAACTGACCTTCAACAAGGGCGAAGAGGCATACAAACTTTTGATAACTCTGATGAAGGACGGCAAGTTTGTGCATGAGCCGGAAGCCGATTTATTAAAATTGCAACATCGCGCCGCCACCAATTTGGCTCGCCTTGACTCGAGTTATAAACGTCTTGCCAATTCTCACCTTTACGGTGTCGGATTAGAGCAGGAATTATACACCATTCGCCAAAACTTGGTTAACGAGCACTTAGGGAGATAAACAATGGAAAAACTGTGGAACACCTTAAAAGAAGGACTTAAAAACTATTGTGATAACAATGGTTTTAATCAAGTAATTTTAGGCTTATCGGGCGGATTAGATTCCGCCCTCACCGCCGTTTTGGCAGCCGATACCTTAGGCGGTCAAAATGTCAAAGCGATTATGATGAAAACCAAATTTACTTCTGATTTGAGCTTAAGTATTGCCCGCGAAATCGCCAAACTCAATCACCTTGATTTTAAAGAAATTGATATTGAACCGCTGGTAAAAAACGAAACAGAGTTTTTGCGCGAGATGTTTGGGGCTACCCCTAAAGGCATTGTCATTGAGAATTTGCAAGCACGGATTAGAGGGCAGTTGTTAATGGCCGTTTCAAACCAAACCGGCGGGTTAGTGTTAGCATGCGGTAACAAGTCCGAGATATATACCGGCTACTGCACGCTATATGGCGATACCTGCGGGGGGTTAGCCCCCATCGGCGGCGTTTATAAATCAGAGATTTTCAAGCTTGCCAAGTGGCGCAACAGTCTAAATCACACCTTGCCCGAAAGTGTGATTACAAGAGCCCCGTCGGCAGAGTTGGCAGAAGGACAGATTGATGAAAATTCGCTTCCGCCGTATGCCGTATTAGATGAAGTATTAAAACACTTGGTTGATGAGAAAAAGAGTATCGCCGAAACGGTGAATGCGGGCTTTGATAAAGAGCTGGTAAACCGTGTTGACGGACTTATTCGCCGTTCGGCTTTCAAACGCAAACAGTTAGCCGAGATCATCCCTGTTTAACGGGCACAAGTGCCCAGCCACCGCGGCTTGAGCGGAGCCTCGCGGCTTGAGCGGCGACGAAGTCGCTCATATGCCGCGCTTTAGCCCCTAAAAATTTTTTGTAAACAAAAAATTTTTGCGCGGCACATTTCATACATTTTTCTTAAAACCTCTCCCATAAAAAAGTTCTCCACAAGGTTTGCTTGTGTGTTAAGGCACACAAACCTTATGGATAACTTTCATTCTCTACCCACCATTTTTTTATTATCATCTAACCCTTTGTTTTATCCACCAAAGCGCATTTTAAACTTGTTTTCTCTTTTCCGAAGTGCTATCTTATCTAAAAGCACAAGAGAAAAGAGAAAAAAAATGAAAAAAACGCCAAAAAAGCCCCAAAAAACAAGTTTGATAAAAAAAGCTCTGATAACCCTCGGCCTCATCACCGCGCCGATATTATCTGGTGCGACAACATCTCAACCGAAAACAAAATCTGCCACAAAAGCAAAAGTTACCGCTAAGGCAAAAATCAATACCGCTGACATACATAATCTAGACAGCACCTTATTAAACAATCCTGACTTGTTTTTGCGTCACCAAACCGATAACAAAGCTCTGTTAGAGGCATTAGAACCCAAAACCGACAGTGCGGAAATTCGGATTTTAGCACTCAAAAATGACAGTTTAACTGACGAAAACATAAACGAATCCCAACGGCTTAAACTGGATAAAAGTCTTAATTCCAAGATAAATACGTTGATTAAACATCACTCATTTGAAACCGATTCGGTTGCGCTCGATTCGGCATGGAACAGACTTTGCTCGTTAGAAGAAAAAATGTTGCAATTCATCGCCCACTTTGAGGATTTAAAAGTCCGTGCTTATCGCGTTCATCCTAAAGATCCGTGGACATACGGCTACGGTTTTACCTACAACGAACGAGGCAAACCGGTCAAACCCGGAGACAGAATTCGTTCAGTCAAGCACCTGTTGTTTGTTTGGTCGCAAATTGTGCGCGGCGGGCATACCGAGCGCCCCAAAGACATAAAACAATTAAACCAATGCTTATTTGGCGAATTATGCCAGATTTTGCCGATCAACCAAATGACCGATGAAGAAATTATCGCCAATGCCAGTTTTCGTTATAACGGCAGACCGACTTTCTTAAAAGAAAAAGACGGCAAATCAAACTATGCCACTTTGATGTATCGCTATGTGATTACCAAAGATAAAGAGGACTTAGATACCCTTATCAGTCTGCACGAAAAATATTGTCACTCGGCAGGAAAGGTTTTAGGAGGCTTGCAAAAGCGACGTGCGGTTGAAGAACTGGGGCTTAGCAATCAGGTTCGTTTGGTATTAAGCCAAGAAGAAAGAGACAGTTTACCGGAAGATTTACGCGATAAAGCTCTGGTTTTAAAAGATTTAACGGTTGGCGCGAGCCACGATTTAGCCTTATCGGTCATCAAAGACCCCGAAGAATATTTGAACAAAGTTACCGAGGTTAAAGGCGACACAATGGAAGTGCAACTGCAAAAGAAATTGCAGAGCATTCAGTATGTGCAAAAGCCGAAGCAAAAGCCCAAAGCGCCGACTAAGACCAATCAACCGACCAGTTTGCGCGTCCGCCGCGGCACCCGTGGAAAATAACGGCACTCTAAGCGACAGCCGCCTATAGATAATCCCCCCCTATTTAAACTTAAAAACAGCTCTTAAAAGCTGTTTTTGCAATGGGTGGAATAAATTATGGTGCTATCGTCATGAGCCCACCGAGGAGCACGAGCGTAGTTAAAACTACGTGACGCGCCGATGTGTGGCTTCCTCACAGCGATATGACCATGATTTTGCACACCCCTATTTAAACTTAAAAACAGCTCTTAAAAGCTGTTTTTGCAATGGGTGGGATAAATTATGGTGCTATCGTCGTGAGCCCACCGAGGCGCACGAGCGTAGTTAAACCTACGTGACGCGCCGATGTGTGGCTTCCTCACGGCGATATGACCATGATTTTGCACACCCCCACCCACAACGATTATTTATTTTTTAACTTTTGCGATTATATGATATTCAACAACGATTCTGTAAAAGGGAGAAACAATGCTGTCAAATGCCCTCATCGCAAGTATTATCTTGTGCCTATGCTACACGGTTCTGTTTACCGAAAGACTAAACCGTGCCGTTGCTGTTTTGCTGGGCGCGGGCGCCATGATATTGTTTGGCGTGCTCACTTTTGATAATGCGATAGCAGGCATTGATTTCAACACCATTGCGCTCTTAATCGGCATGATGATTATCATCGGTATCACCGAAAAGAGCGGCGCTTTCCAATATGCCGCCATTGTTTCGGCCAAATGGGTTAAGGCCAACCCCAGAGGGATATTAGCTGTATTGGGCGTAATTACCGCTGTGCTTTCTGCCTTTTTGGATAATGTGACGACTGTCTTGCTGATTGTGCCGGTCACCATCGAAATTACAAGAAAACTAAAACTCTCCGCCTACCCTTTTTTGTTAATGGAAATTTTTTCCTCAAACATCGGCGGCACGGCAACTTTAATCGGCGATCCGCCAAATATCATCATCGGCGGTGCGCTTAATTTAGGCTTTACCGATTTCTTAAAAGAGTTGACACCGCTTGTTTTGGTCTCTTTAGCGGCACTTATCCTCGCCTTTGATATCTTTTACGGGAGAAAATTAACAACAACCGCAGAAGCCAAACAAGAAATTATGGCAATCAACCAAAACGACTGTATCACCAACCGAGGGCTTCTCATCAAATCCTTAATCATTTTAGTTTTAACCATCTCAGGTTTTATCATCAGCGAATGTTATCATTTTACCAACGGCACCATTGCCATTTTCGGTGCGGCAATTTTATTGGCATTATATACCTCCGGCACCTCACATCAGGAGCGTGAAAACAAAACCGAAGCCGCCTTTTCTTTGGTGGACTGGACCACAATCTTTTTCTTTACCGGCTTATTTTCCTTAGTTTACGGTTTAGAAACCGCTGGTGTCTTGGAATACTTGGGAAATCTCGCTTTAGACATTGTTGACGGCAGTATCAAAAAAGCGACATTTTTGGTTTTGTGGTCATCTGCCCTGTTATCAACCGCCATAGACAACATTCCGTTTGTAGCAACCATGATTCCGATGTTGAAATCCATGGAAACAAGCCTTGGCGGACGAGAGGCAATGATGCCTGTCTGGTGGGCGTTATCCGTCGGTTCATGCTTTGGCGGTAACGGGTCCTTAATTGCCGCCTCGGCAAACGTTATTGTCGCCGGTATAGCTGTCCGCGAAGGACGTGCTATTAATTTCATCAAGTTTCTGTTATGGTCGATTCCCGTGATGTTAACCACAATCCTTATCGCCAGCGGATATTTATATTTAAGGCACTTTATATAGAGGAAAAGAACAATGAACTTCATAAACTCTTTAATCGATTCTTCCTCTCAAACCATCGCGCTAACGGCCATGGGTTTATGTTATATATTGCTTTTTACCGAAAAGTTAAACCGCGCGGTCACGACCGTTTTGATTGCCACCGCACTTGTTATCATCGGTATCATCAGCGAACAAGAAGCCGTTATTGCCATCGATTTTAACACCATTTCGCTTTTAACCGGTATGATGATTATCATCAACATCGCCGAGCGTTCCGGTATGTTTCAATATGTCGCGATATGGGGAACCAAGCGTGTCAGAGCACACCCTTTAGGCATCATGATTATGTTAGCTTGGGTAACAGCTATTTTCTCTGCCTTTTTGGATAATGTCACAACCGTTCTGTTGGTTGTGCCGGTAACCTTACAGATTACCCGAAAATTGGAAGTAAACCCCTACCCTTATTTATTGCTTAACATTTTTGCCTCCAACATCGGTGGCACGGCAACCCTGATTGGAGATCCGCCGAATATTCTCATCGGCTCGGCATTAGGCTTAAGGTTTACCGATTTCATCTCACATTTAGCCCCGATTGTATTTGCCATTATGGCGGCATTGGTTGGTATGTTCACCTATTTTTGGGGACCGACCATGAAAGCCTCGCTTTCAAACCGCGCACTTATTTTGCAGATAAACGAAAAAGACGCGATTACCGATTTTAGGCTTCTTTATAAATCGCTGTTTGTTTTAGGGCTTGTAATGACCGGTTTTGTCTTTGCCGAACACATTGGCATGGAAAACGGATTCATTGCCTTGCTGGGTGCGGCGATATTATTGTTGCTCTACACATTTCATCTGCCGCATAATGAGAGCGACGACAAGGTAGAAGATATCTTAAACCACATTGACTGGACAACGATATTTTTCTTTAGCGGACTGTTTGTGATTGTCGGCGCATTAGAAAACAGCGGTATATTAAAAGAGATGGCCGATTACTTTTTGGAAGCAACCGAGGGAAACATCAAACAAAGTGTGTTTATGATATTGGGCATATCCGCATTTTTCTCGGCAATTGTTGACAACATTCCGTTTGTGGCAACGATGATACCGATGTTAAAATCCATGGAAGAAAGTTTAGGCGGCAGAGAGATGATGATGCCGGTGTGGTGGGCATTATCATTAGGCGCTTGCTTGGGCGGCAACGGCACTTTGATTGGCGCCTCTGCCAACGTGATTGTGGCAGGTATCGCCTCACGCGAGGGCAGACCAATCGGCTTTGCCCGATTCTTGATATGGTCGATTCCGGTAATGGTGATGAGCGTTTTAATTGCTGCAGTATTTTTATACGTAGAGTATTTCATCTGATGTCTGTTTTAACCAGACTTTAACCATTTTGCGACTATATTACAAACCAAAACTTTATACTTATTAGGAGATATTCATGCCTGCTAAAAAAACATCTGCCAAACCAGCCGACACGCTGAAGGAAAACGTTGCCAAACGCGCTGTTCAAGAAGTCAAAAAAGCCCCGCAAATGATTGTAGAACACACCTTAAATGCGGCATTAAATGCGGTTGAAAAAGCCGCTGTGCAAGATGTCAAAAGAAAAGCCAAACGCGTTGAAAGAACAGCCAAAAAAGTCGCCAAGAAAAAGCAAGATATCATGGCTCAAAAAACAGCGGCAAGAACAAAAAGCAGTTTAAATAATGAAGAAGTTGCGGTTGCCGTCAACACACCGGCTCCGGCATCTGCTCCCACCCCAAAAAAGACCGTAAAGACGCAATCCAAAGTCAATTTAAAAACCAAAATCAAAGAAAAAATCAAAGAATTGATTACCCCCGAAAAGGAACAGATTTTTTATTATGACCGCCGTCAGCAAGTGGCTTTAATGCTATTTTACGCCATTATAGCACTTATTGTTTACGGCATCAAAGAGATGCTAAGATTTTATCCGTCATGCTGTAACGATTATCTGCTGATTGCCTTAAACATCACCGAAGTGCTGATTATTGCGGCCTTTGCGCTGACGCTGATTGTCATCATTTTCAAGCCGACATTAGCTATCGTTAACAAAGATGGCATAAAGATTGATCACAACCAAACTCTTTCTTGGGACGATGTGGAATTGGCCGAAGAAAAATACACCTCATATATCACCCGCCGCCCGCTGATTGCGCTTCATGTCACGCCGGATAATTTGAAAAAATATCGCCTGACCTTTATGCAGGTTTTATGCAAAAATAACGTATTTACCCCGTTTTCCATTCCGATGTATGCCATGCACCCCAAAGATGCCGAAGCCATCAGAAACGCAATTAAACGTCATACCAAATACGTGGATAATCGCAACTGATATCGGCTACCTTGAAATAGGGGGATAATGATTATTTATAGGTTGCGAACAATAGGCTTTGCGTTATATTAGCAACAATGAAAAATACTTTTTTATTTTTTGAGGGCATTTTATGTATAAACTTCTGCTTAACCTGATTAGCTTAGGTCTGTTCATGGTGGTTATTGCCATGGTTGCGGTTTTAATCTGGTTTCGCTCTATGGGCTTTGATATTCCGGACTATAAAAATTTAAGCACTTATGAACCGCCGGTAACCACACGCCTCTATGCCGGTGACGGACAGGTAATGATGGAATATGCGGTTGAAAAACGTATTTTCGTTCCGGAAAACAAAATTCCGACTTTGGTCAAAAATGCCTTTATTGCCGCCGAAGATAAACACTTTTATTCTCACCCCGGTATTGATTTTATGGGCATTATCCGCGCCATATTCACTAATGTAAAGAACTACGCCACCGGCAAACGCATGGTCGGCGCCTCAACCATTACCCAACAGGTTGCCAAAAACTTTTTATTAACCTCCGAGCGCTCTCTTAACCGCAAAATCAAAGAAGCAATTTTAGCCTATCGCATCAGCAACGCCTTCAGCAAAGAACACGTTTTGGAACTTTACTTAAATGAAATATACTTGGGTAACCGTGCTTATGGTGTCGCCGCCGCCGCCTTAAACTATTTTGATAAAGCCCTAAGCGAATTAACCATAGAAGAAGCCGCCTATTTGGCAGCCCTCCCCAAAGGCCCCAATAACTATGATGTCAAACGCCATTATGATGCCGCACTTGCGCGCCGTAATTGGGTAATAGAGCGCATGGAAGAAGACGGCTACATCACCGAAGAAGAGGCAAAAGCCGCCACCGAAAAGCCCTTAGTTGTTAAGCCTAAACATTTCGGTTACCTGAAAGATAGCGAATATTTCAGTGACGAAGTGCGCCGCTTACTCGCAAAAAGCTTGGGCGATGCCGCTGTGTTTGAAGGCGGTCTTATGGTCAGAACCACCATTGACCCCGAACTGCAAAAATTGGCCACCAAAACTTTCCGTGACGGGCTGATGAGCTATGACAAGCGCCACGGTTACCGCCAAACCGGCATCAAAATCAATCTTGAAGGCAATTATAAAGAAGAACTGGAAAAAGCCGAACTTCCGGAAGGTGCCGAACCGACTTGGCAAAAAGCCGTTATCACCGCCGTTACCGACACCACTGCCGAAGCCGAAACTATAGACGGCATTAAAGGAACAATTACTTTAAAGAGCTTATTATGGGCAAGAAAAACCCTCCCCGACCAACGCGTCAGCATTCCGCCTAAGAAAGTTCAAGATGTCTTAAACAAGGGCGATGTCGTTTATATTGAACAAATTAAAGACGGCGTATTTGAGCTCCGCCAAGTGCCGGATGTTGAAGGTGCCATGGTGGTGATGAGCCCGCACAACGGTAAAATCTTAGCCATGGTCGGCGGTTTTTCGTTTAATAAATCTCAGTTCAACCGCGCCACACAAGCCTATCGCCAAACCGGCTCCACCTTTAAGCCGATTGTTTATGTTGCAGCGTTAGAAATCGGCTATTCACCGACCGATTTGATTTTGGATGCGCCGTTTGTGCTTGACCAAGGTCCGGGCCTGCCGTTGTGGAAACCGTCAAACTATTCCAAAGGTTTTTCAGGTTTGACCACGCTTCGCCAAGGTATCGAAAAATCCAAAAACCTCATGACCGTTCGTTTAGCGCAAGACATCGGCATGAATCGCGTGGCGGATATGGCTCGTCGCTTAGGCGTAACCGAAAATTTACCTCAGTTGCTCTCTATGTCTTTAGGCGCCAACGACACACGTTTGATTGATATGGTAACCGCTTATGCGGTGTTTGTTAACGGCGGTTATAAAGTTTCGCCTTATCTGATTGAGCAAATCCAAGACCGCTACGGTAAAAGCTTATATAAAAATAATTCCGTGCATTGTATCGGTTGCAAAGTTGCACACTTTGACGAAACAACCGGTGTGCCGGAAATCACCGATGACCGCGAGCGCGTTATTGACGAGTTGACCGCCTATCAAATGGTTTCAATTTTGCAGGGCGTGGTGCAGAGAGGAACCGGCTCCAGACTTTCACAATTAAAAAAGAATTTAGCGGGCAAGACAGGCACCACAAACGAAAACAAAGACGCATGGTTTATCGGTTTTTCACCGGATATGGTGGTAGGGATTTACGTCGGCTTTGACGAGCCGAGAACATTAGGACGGATTGAAACCGGTGCCGCCGCCGCTTTACCGATATTCTATGACTTTATGAAAGAAGCCTTAAAAGATAAGCCCAATTTGGAATTTCGTGTGCCGGAAGGTATAAAGTTCGTACGTGTCAATCCGCATACCGGCAGACAAGCTGGCCTAAACGACCGCATTGTCATTATGGAAGCTTTGAAACCGGATTTCCGCTTTGGAGATAACAGTCGCGTCATCGGCGACGACGGTCGCTCCATGTTAGATGCCGAAACAAGCGCCGAAGACCGTAAATTTGACTTAGGTTCGGAATACTAGGCTTAAAATCATGATAAAAGATTTAACCAAAGGTGCTGTGTTGCCGATAATATTGCTGTTTTCGCTCCCGATTCTTATCGGAAACGTCTTTCAGCAGTTTTATCAATTGGCTGACATTTTTATTGTCGGAAGACTTTTGGGAAACAACGCATTGGCGGCAGTCGGCGCCTCTGCCCCGATATATTTTATGTTTTTAATCATAGCCTTTAGCTTCACCGGCGGCTTAACCGCCGTAACCGCCCAGAGGTTCGGTGCCAAAGATGAAGCAGGTGTCAGATCATCCGTCACCCACTCTATCCGCGCCAGTATCGTCTTAAGTCTCATTTTAATGAGCTCTTTGTTGCTCTTTTTACACCCCGTGATGCATATTTTAAATGTACCGGATTCAATATATGAAGATTCATACAACTTCATTTTTATCTTAGGCATGGGCATGTTCTTAATGATAGGCTTTAATTTATTATCCGGTTTTATCCGTGCCTTGGGGGACAGTCGCTCGCCTCTGTATTTCTTAATTTTTACCTCGGTCTTAAACATCATCTTTAATTTTGTGCTGATAAAATATTGCCGAATTGGCGTCATCGGCTCGGCATTGGGAACAGTCACGGCAATGGCAGTGTCTGTGATTTGTTGCATTTTATATATCCGAAAAAATTATCCGATTCTGCACCTCAAAAAAGCGGACTGGAAATACGATAAAAAATTTATGCGCGAACACTTACATATTGCTGTTCCGATGTCTATCCAATTTTCAATATTATCCTTAAGCATCATGGTGATACAGGCGGTCTGCAATTCGTTTGGCGAAAACATCATCGTCGGCTTTACGATTGCCTTAAGAGTAGAGCAATTAGCCACCCAACCGCTGTTGGCATTAGGCTTGGCAATTGCCACCTTTGTGGCGCAAAACTACGGCGCAAAAAAGATGGCAAGAATAAGAAAAGCCGTCAGACAAACATCGCTGGTATCCCTTATTTTCAGTTTAGCGGCAAGTTTATTGATGTTCACTTACGGTGAAAAATTGATTGGCAGTTTTTTAAGCGAAAAAAATAGCTTAGCCATGAAAGTTGGCGCATCGTATCTTGCGGTCAGTATGATGTTTTACTTCTTCTTAGGCATGATATTTATCTTAAAAAACACACTTCAAAGCATGAGCAAACCGTTTTATCCGGTATTATCCGGTTTCATAGAGTTAGGCATACGTTCATTTGCGGCAATCATTTTGGCAGAAAAAATGAGTTACGCCGGAATATATTGGGCATCACCATTGGCATGGCTTGGCGGCTCAACCTGCGTCTTTATCGGCTACTACATCAACGTCTATAAGAAAAAGAGCACAAGCACCCCGTTGCCCGCATAGAACTGCCTTTTATTTATCATCCTCCCTAAAAAGTTACCCACAGGGTTTGTTTATGTAAGAGAGCACACAACCCCTGATGGATAACTTTAGCGATTTGACTGCGTTTTAGCACACCCCAATTTAAACTGAAAAACAGCTTTAAAAGCTGTTTTTGCCATGGGCTCGGAGAGTGCCAGTGCTATCGTCAAATGTCCTGCTCCAAAGCGGAGCGTAGTTAAGCCTACGTGAGCATTTGGAGACAGGCTTCCATTTGGCGATTTGACTGGTGCTATACGAGCCCCTACCATAAATAATTGTGGATATATGCCCCGAGCTTACTGATTTTTCCGCCGCCTCTCTTACAATACTTTTATCATTAAAACTCAGAGGGTTATATGTCAAAACCGATTCAACATCTCAACATCAGCACTTATGCATTTTTTGCTGTTTTTTTGGTTCTTGTTGCTTTAGCCGTAAAAACGATAATTTTCCTTGACCTAAACGGCTCACCTTTTCCATTTTTAGATGATTGGCGCTTTCAAAACGATAAGTCTTTTATCACCACAATTTTTACTCTTAATAACGAAAATTTTCAAATTTTTACTAATGCACTTTATTGGCTGGCTCCCCGTATCGGAATTCCATTTTGGGCAATTCGCTATATATCGTTGACACTTGTTATCTTGCTGATGACAATTTTATACCAAGAACTTAAATCCGACCTGTCTGGTTTTCGCCGTTCAATGTTGTTGCTTTCTTTTGCACCGTTTTTTTCAGCCTACATGGCAATCGACCTGTTATGGAACAACATTACCCAAACTTGGACATTTTTTATCTTGATTTTATTGTCCGTTAATTTTGGATTTATAAAACCGCAAACCACAAAAAATCAGCTCATCACATTTGTTTTGCTTTTAATGGCTACATTTTCCATGAACATTTCTCTGCCACTGATTTTTACGCTGATTTACGTTATCAAAACTTTTTTAGAGTGCCGACAAAAAAACAAAGCAGAACTTAAACGAACATTTTCAGGTTCAGTCATCCTAACAATAATTTTGCTGATGCTTTATGCCCACATCAGCCACAATGACACCACTGTTTATTCTTTTAAGACCATATTTACTGCTGATTATTGGCACTGGTTAAGTTACAGTCTCGTTGGTATGTGGAGTGGCTTTTGGATTGCTAAAGAAAATCAGATTTTTTACTATATCACAGGTACAGCCATGTCTCTGTGGCTTGTCATATTATTTTTCCGTCAATTCAAAAATCCAAAACATCAGCCTATTTGGGCAATTGCACTGCTTTTCTTCGGTGGTATTGCCTTAATTACACTATTCCGCGGACAAATGATGCTAAACATCACCGGTGATGCTTCTCGTCATATCATTTATGCCATTTGCCTCATTCCCACAGTTTATGCTCTCGGAGCCGGCGATTCAAGCAAATGGCTACGCTTTTTAGCTGATATATGGCTAATAACCGTCTTACTCTGCACCCTTTCCACCTATAATACAGACAAGCTTCACGGAAACTTTTTCCATTGGCAATCAAGTGACGCCTGCTTAATGGAACATTTAAATCTTAACATGCATAAAGAAGACTTTACCTGCGGACGTTTTTGGCTCGATTTGCACGAACCTTTGTCTTATTTTCTCAAAACAGACGCTGCATTTAAACCTTATTATAGCAATAATCCGGCAGGTGCTGCTGCAGGTTTTATTCCTTATCATTTTGAAGGCAAAGTGTTTTATAAAATCCCTGGAAAAAAATTTTTATTGTTCAGATAATATTAACCAAATCCTCTCTATAGTGTCAGTAATGCTACTCAGGGGAGGAAATCTTTATGGGCAATTATAATTTAAATAAGATATTAAATACGGTAATTAACGCGGATTGCGTCGAAGCAATGAAAAAAATTGCCGATAATTCGATTGACGTTATTTTTGCCGATCCGCCGTATAATCTGCAGTTAGGCGATGCGCTCAAACGCCCTGATAACACTGATGTTAAAGGTGTTTATGAAGAGTGGGACAGCTTTGAAAGCATTGCCGAATATGACCGCTACACAAAAGCATGGATGAATGAGGCGCGCCGAATTTTAAAAGAAGACGGCACCATATGGGTAATCGGTTCATACCATAATATCTTTCGCGTCGGCTATATCATGCAGGACTTAGGCTTCTGGATACTAAACGATATTATTTGGAACAAGACCAATCCGATGCCCAATTTCAAAGGCACCCGCTTTACCAACGCTCATGAAACACTAATTTGGGCAACCAAAAACCCCAAAGCCCATTATACCTTTAATTATGAAGCGATGAAAGCCCTAAATGACGATGTGCAAATGCGCTCCACATGGGAAATTCCGTTATGCACCGGTAATGAACGCCTAAAGAATAAACAAACCGGCGAAAAATTGCACCCCACCCAAAAACCCGAAGCCCTGTTATATCGGGTCATTTTATCCTCAACCAATGTGGGAGACATTGTTTTAGATCCGTTTTTCGGCACCGGCACCACGGGGGCGGTTGCCAAGCGTATCGGACGCAATTTTATCGGTATAGAAAAAGATAAAACTTATATTGAAGGAGCAATCGAGCGGATTAAGAATGTCAAACCGACCACCGATTCGCAAGCGCTTGAGTTTACCTGCAAGAGAAAGGCACCCAAAGTTCCGTTCGGTGCAGTAATAGAAAGGGGCTTGATTTCTCCGGGAGATGTGTTATACGATGAAAAGAAGAAGATAAAAGCTGTCGTTCGCTCAGACGGCACCTTACGGTTCAAGAACGAAATCGGCTCAATACACCAAATCGGCGCATTGGCACAAAACTCCGTAACTTGCAACGGCTGGGTATATTGGCACTTTTTAAATGACAAAAAGAAACTCGTTTGCATTGATGAGTTAAGAGAATTTATCAGAGCCGAAATGGGCTATGTAGGAGAATAAATGAAACAGTTTGCGGGACTGCCCAATAAAACAAAAAATAAAAAAAACGGTGTCAGACCGACCTATGCTCCGGCAGAAGCCTCTGCGCTTGCTAAAGAGACGTATGCCGCCATTGATTTAGGGACAAATTCTTGTCGTTTGGTCATTGCCACCCCGACAACCACTTCATTTCGTGTCGTTGAAACATACTCTAAAGTTGTGCGTTTGGGCGAAGGAATTATCCAAGATAACGAGTTATCACAAGCCGCGATGAAAAGAACTCTGCAAGCCTTAAAGGTCTGCCGTGGTGTAATAGATGAATACGCGCCGATTGTATCATCTCGTTTTGTTGCCACTGCCGCCTGCAGACGAGCCAAAAACGTTGCCCAATTTGTAGAGATGGTCAAAAAAGACGCAAGGATAGATTTAGAAGTTATTTCGCCTAAAGAAGAAGCCAGATTATCCGTTGTCGGCTGCCTGCCTTTATTAAACCGCAACATCAAACGCGCCTTAGTATTTGACATCGGGGGCGGTTCCACCCAAATTTCTTTGGCAAGAGTAACCGAAAACGGCAAAACCTTTGTCGAGGGCTTTGTATCCCTGCCCTATGGCGTGGTCACGATTTCTGAGGCCTTTGCCGGTCATGAGATGAACACGCTGGAGTATTCCACCGTATTAGAACGCACACAGGACATATTGGCAGAATTTGAAGAAAAATATCAGATACGCGAAGCCATACAGAACCAAGAAATCCAAGTTATCGGCACATCAGGAACGGTAACGGTGATAGGTGCGGTTCACTTGAAATTACCGAGATACAATCGCTCGGCGGTTGACGGTGTGGCCATATCTGCGCCGGATATCCAAAATACAATTAACCGGATTAAGACCATGGGACCGGAAGGAAGATATAAACACCCATGTATCGGGCAATCTAAGTCTGATTTAACCCTTGCCGGTTGCGCTATTATTGAAGCCCTAACCACATTTTGGCCGATATCGGAAATAACGGTTGCCGACCGCGGCATAAGAGAAGGCATATTATTGGATTTAATGCGTCAACATCGCCAACAAAATAACAACGGCGGATATAAAAAATTTCACCACAAGAAAAAACACGGACATCGGCGTTTTCCGTATGACAGGAGAAAAGATAAGGGTGCGTCGCACCCCGCCCCCACGGCGTAAGTGGCACCGTGCGTGTAGCACCGACGAAGTCGCTCCGGCGCGCAATACAAAACATAAAAATATGGGACAAGATTTTATCCTGTCCCATATTTTTATGCGCGCCGTATTTTTATTTCCCCCAAAGTTACCCACAAGGTTTGTTTGTGTGTAAAGGCACATAAACCTTATGGATAACTTTGCTTAGAATAAAATGCTTACCTTTTATATCTCCTCCCCCTTGAGGGGGAGGATTAAAGTGGGGGTGAAAAAACACACTTTAGCACCTCCTCCTAAAAAAGAAAAGGCCTGACGGATAAACCGCCAGCCCTTTTCTTAATACGCATGCCGCGTAAAATAATAATCAAACACTTCCAAACACTTTTTATGTAGCAACTCCAGTGCCTCACGACACATACTATGGAACGACACATAGTGTTTGATGGTATCCGGCGAACACATTTTCACCATCTCCACCTCAGCCTCCTGACACATACCGTGCTCGGGCGTAAAGCGACTGATAAGCGCATTGATAATCTCCGCATTACCACGCAACATCACCGCCACCTGAGCCTCATCAGAGAGCCAAAACCCCTTGATATACTTAATGGCAGCCTCAGCAGAAGCATAACGGACAAAGACTTTGTCATCTTGATGACGGAACTGAGTGAGACAATCATCCATACCGTTTAACGACAACGCCTTAAACAACGCCGGCTCTAATTCAGGCGCAAAACGATAACCGGCAACCCCGTAGAGATGCGAGACATGAAGTATCAGCCAATGAACATCAAAGTTATGCTCAATCATAAACTTCTGCGCCTTTTCCCACAACGGAGAGTTCCTCAACAGAAACTCCGTTGTCAACGAGTTAAAATCCTCTAAGACGGCAACCTGCAGTTCCTCTGACAAGATAGCCTCATCGGCATAATTCTTCCTGATTTCATCAATATCATATTTATCAGCAAGTTTTTTAAACCGGCGATACTGACGCGAAAGAATAGCTCTGAACGCTTTTACTTTGCGTTCCTCAATCACCACCTTAATTACCTTATCGCTGATAAAATAACCGCGAGCAACATAGGCAATAAACAGCGAACTGTTCTCGTTATGCAACAATTTCAAGACCTGTGCTTCTTTGTTAAGCTTAGTTTTTGAGATGTGCATACGAATCATCTCAGGATTAGCATGGCTTAACAGATAATCAACATCATCAAAGAAATGCATTTGCGTAAAGTCTGACGCCACCGCGGTCATTTTGTTATCAATCACATACTTCTGAGCTGCCCACGGCAAACCATAGCGATTGATATACGAGCGACGCATGGGCTCTGACGCCACATTCAAAAACAGTTTCACCGCTTCATCGCTAAACGGAAACTTTTTAAAGTAGGCCATAACGGCAAGTTCATTGTCAGCTTGCGCCAACAGCAATTTCTCATCGGGAAAATTTAACGGTTTCCCGTCGGGAAGAGCCTCAAAATAGCTCTTCAGCTCATCAACGTTACGACGTTTGATGAGCGCCTGAAATTTCCTATCCATAACAATTAAAGACAAAAATTAAATTTATACACAAAAAAATTATTGACTAATTGATAATATAGTGCTAATTTTTGGTTAGTCAACAGAAAACTTTCTGTTTTGTCAAATGAGAATTTACAAAAAGGCAAATCGTTAAAGGAGCCTAAGAATGTTAAAAAGAACCAGTTTAATTTTATGTCTGCCGCTTATCTTTTCGGCATGCACACGTGAAGTTTATCTGCAAAAAGTACCGTGCACGGAATGCGGTTGTCCTGATGTTGTTTGTCCGGAACCGACACCGGATTGTTGTATGGAAGTTGCCGAGCAGACAGAAATTCAGGTTTTCCGCGTATATGATGCACCGATTCAACCGGTTGTTTATCAGCCTTGTGTAGAGTATGTTCCAGTATCTCCTTGCACCACATGCCAAGTTGTTCCGGTTGCAACCACACCAAGCACAACAACTGTTACCACCACAACCACTATTACGGATTACTAAGGTAACGAATCAAAGCAAATTTAAAGCGCGGCGAAAGTCGCGTTTTTTTGTGATGTAAATTTTCACTGTTATAGAGAAAAACTTTATTTTATGACGTCATCCCTCAATCGGCGTCAGTCCGATTGATAAGGGACCTTCAATATTGTCACTCCCCACATGTGGGGAGGTGGAGGGGAAAATATATCCTTAGAATTAATCAGAAGATCCCTTATCCTCGCTTTGCTCGGAGGGATGACGTTATAGAGGATATCTTGCTCAGGGGATAGCGTTATAGAGAATGTCTAGCTCAAAGGGGTAATGTTTAACATATCCGCTATCTCTTGTGTATAAGATGATGCGGCGTTGACGTTTTCTTTCTCCTGTTTCTATAATACCACAAATATCAAATCAGGAGATTGAGATGAAACACATTTTGCCGATACTTATTTTGTGCCTTGTTCCGTTTATGGCAAATGCACAACAAAAAATCGAAAACAATCGCATTATTACCGAGCCGGCCACGGAAGAACATCTGTCAAACGATAAAATCTATTTCTTTGCCCATTCGATGTGTATGAACTGCAAAGAGCCGTTTATGTATTTGGCGCAAAATCACGCAGATTTAAATATTCCCATTACCGACATGAAGTTTCATCACAACTTTGAGCTATATAAGGAGTGCGTCAAAAAGTTCAACATCCCCAATAATGAATTGCGCCTCCCTTTAATCTGCATGGGAGATAATTACATTATGGGCTGGGATGAAACCGCCCCCGAACGCTTTAGAGAATACCTTAAAATTTTCCAAAACAAGGAGCACCCAGCTGATGTTAAGTGATATAGAAATAGCTAACGCCGCCACACCTTTGGAGATTGCAAAAATCGCTAAGAAATTGGGCTTAAAAACCGCGGATATTGAACCCTACGGACATGATAAAGCCAAAATTGCCCGCCCGACCTTAGAGCGGATAAAAAAGAATGGCAAAAAAGGCCAACTGATTTTGGTTACCGCCATTACCCCCACCCCTGCCGGCGAAGGTAAATCAACCGTATCCATCGGCTTAGCAGACGCGCTTAAGCGCTTAAAACAAAACGTGGCACTATCCTTGCGCGAACCCTCACTTGGTCCTTGCTTCGGTATCAAAGGCGGTGCTTGCGGCGGCGGATATTCTCAGATTATTCCGATGGCCGACATCAACCTTAATTTTACCGGCGATATACACGCCATTACCGCCGCCAATAATCTTTTATCAGCCATGATAGATAATCACATCAAACACGGCAACACACTTAAAATCAAAAAAGTATTTTTTAAGCGTGCCGTAGACTTAAATGACCGCGCGCTAAGGGAAATCACCGTCGGTTTGGGGGGCAAAATAAACGGCGAACCGAGAGCCGACGGCTTTAACATCACGGTTGCCTCCGAGATTATGGCAATCCTTTGTTTGGCAGAAGATTTAACCGATTTAAAAAAGCGGATAGAAAAGATTATTGTTGCCGAAAATGCTTCAGGCGAACCGATATACGCCAAAGATTTGCAAGCCGCCGGTGCAATGGCTGCAATATTAAAAGACGCGGTATTACCGAACCTCGTGCAAACACTTGAGCATACACCGGCATTTGTGCATGGCGGACCGTTTGCCAACATTGCCCACGGCACAAGCTCGGTAATTGCCGCCAAAACCGCATTAGGCTTGGCTGATTATGTCGTCACCGAAGCCGGATTTGGTGCCGATTTGGGCGCTGAAAAGTTCTTTGATATTTTCGGTAGATTAAGCGGACTGTTCCCGAGTGCGGTAGTATTGGTTGCAACCGCCAGAGCCTTAAAAATGCATGGTGGAGTGGCAAAACAAGACCTCAGTCATGAGAACATGGATGCCATTAAAGCGGGCTTTGCCAACCTTAAGGCGCACATTGAGAACTTAAGAAAATATAACGTTAACCCGATTGTAGCGATAAACAAATTTGCAACTGATACCCCAAAAGAGCTTAACCTCATCAAAAAGCTGTGTAACGAAATGGGGGGTGAGGCTGTCATCAGTGAAGGCTGGGAAAAGGGTGGTAGAGGTTGCGTTGCACTTGCCAAAACCGTTATGCGCAACATAAAAAATCCTACCAAAACAGTTCTATACAACGAAAATCTGAATCTAAATGAGAAGATTAAAAAGGTTGCGACCGAGATTTACGGCGCCAAGAGTGTGAGCTATACCAAAGAGGCGGAAGAGGCGATAAAGAAATTCGAGAAGTGGGGATATGGAAAGTTACCGATATGCATAGCCAAAACACAAAATTCCATTTCGCATGAAAAAACATGGCTCGGTGCACCGAAAGGATATGACTTCCCGATAACTGAAGTGCGGTTGTCGGCCGGTGCCGGATTTGTCGTTGTTCTGTCCGGCACAATCAACACCATGCCGGGCTTACCGATAAGACCTGCAGCGGAAGATATTGACGTAACCAAAGGCGGCAAAGTAATAGGATTGTTTTAGGGCACAAGTGCCCTGCCCCGCGCATAGCGGAGCCTCGCGGCTTGAGCGGCGACGAAGTCGCTCGGCGCGAAAACCAAACATAAAAATATGAGACAGGATAAAATCTTGTCTCATATTTTTATGCGCGCCGTTTTTTATTTCATCCTCCCCAAAAGTTCTCCACAACACGCGCTTGAGCTTACAGGATGCTCGCGTGGCAATCTCTCCAGAAACAAAGTTACCCACAAGTCGGCTTTGGCATTTTTAGGTGCCCGCCGCCTTATGGATAACTTTTTTTTACCCCCAATTTAAACTGAAAAGCGCCCTCGTTTGAGAGCGCTTTAATGGGTTTACGAACTAGATTTCTGCCATTAAAACGATAAAATTTTAATGTCATATTTAAACTGAAAATCGCTCTCATATCTCATACGAGAGCGATTTTACAATGGGTGGGATAAAATGCCCTGCTGGAAGTTGATTTGCGACCGCGGTTTACAAAACCGGTAAATAAGGAAGCAAATCTGCAATCATGAGGGCGTTTTAGCACATCCCCTTATAATGAGGTGGTGTCAACGCGCACCCCAACCCCCATCGTAGAACTCAACGAAATCTTCTTCAAATAAGTTCCTTTCAAGGTTTGCGGTTTTGCTTTCAAAATGGTATCAATGAAAGTCTTTGCGTTGTCATAAATCTTGTCTTCGCTAAAAGAAGCTTTAGCGATACCGGCATGAACAATACCGTTCTTTTCAACACGGAATTGCACTTCACCGGCCTTAGCCTTTTTAACGGCGTCAGCAACATTCATCGTAACGGTTCCGAGCTTCGGATTCGGCATCAAGCCCTTAGGACCTAACACACGAGCCACACGACCGGCCAAACCCATCATATCAGGAGTTGCAATGCAACGATCAAATTCGATTTTACCTGCCAAGATGGAATCAACCAAGTTTTCAGCACCAACGATATCTGCACCGGCAGCTTTTGCTTCATCAGCTTTTTCACCTTGAGCCATAACGGCAACACGAACGGTTTTACCGTTACCATGAGGAAGACCGCATACGCCACGAACCATTTGGTCAGCATATTTCGGATCAACACCCAAGTTGATAGCAACATCAATTGTTTCATCAAATTTTGCTTTTGCATTAGCCTTAACCAATGCAACGGCTTCTTTTAAGGAGTAGCTTTTTGTTTTATCTACATTCTTATAAGCATTAACTAATCTTTTTCCGCTCATTTTCTTACTCCACAACTTGAATACCCATAGAAACCGCCTGACCTTTAACCATGTTCATAGCAGATTCAACTGTTGCGCAGTTCAAATCAGGTAACTTGGTTTGAGCAATTTCTTTAACTTGAGCCATAGTGATTTTACCGGCATATTCTTTACCCGGAGTCTTAGAAGCAGACTTAACACCGGCAGCCTTTTTGATGTAGTAAGCAACCGGAGGAAGCTTAGTGATAAAAGTAAAGCTCTTATCTTCAAAAGCGGTAATGATAACCGGAACAGGAATTCCCGGTTCCATAGATTGTGTAGCCGCATTAAAAGCCTTACAAAATTCCATAATATTCAAGCCTTTTTGACCAAGAGCTGGACCTACCGGCGGAGACGGGTTTGCCTTACCGGCCGGAATTTGAAGCTTGATTAAACCTAAAATTTTCTTTTTAGTTTTAGCCATTTTATACCTCAATTTCTAAAATTTATTGTTAAACACAGGTTCCGTGGTCAGAACATGGCCTGTTCCCCCACGGGATTAACGCTCCCTAAACATAAGAGAGCTTTACCTATCTACCACACAAATTTTAAAAGTCAAACATTTTCTCGTAAGTACATAGAGAAAATTTACGCCAAATCTTTTTCGCTCCCGGAGGCAAAATCAATCATCTTTTTAGCACCCGATGCAACCAACGCATCCACTTGCTTACCAAACTTCTTAGAGCGCTTAAGTGCTGTCACCAAATAGCCTTTCGCTTGGAGCTCGCGTGCCTTATTCACGACATCGGCAAAATCATCTTCTCCGTTATAAGCCAAAATCACTTTTTCTTTTAAGGGCGGTTGATACCCCTCTTCCGCCAAAATGGTGGTAATCCGTTCAAAACCGATAGAAAAACCGACCGCCGGCACCGATTCGCCTAAGAATTTGCCGACCATATTGTCATAGCGCCCGCCACCTGCAACTGACGAACCGAACTTAGGGCTGACAATTTCAAACACCTGACCGGTATAATACCCCATACCGCGCACCAACGATTTATCATAAACCGCATTAAATTCACCACCGGAAATTGCATTGGCAAAGTTAAGCACCTTTTTGATATTCTCAACCACTTCCGCATTGGTGCAAAACTTTTCCGCGGCTTTAAGCGCGTCATCTTCCGCCTCGTTTAAGATGGTCATAAATTTAAGAATCACCTCGGCATCATACCCTTTTTCCAAAAGCTCGGCTTTAACCCCTTCAAGCCCTATTTTATCAAGCTTATCAAAACTAATGCAAACCGACGATACTTCCTCAGCGGCAAACCCTGCCGCAATTATCATATCACTTAAAATACGCCTGTCGTTAATCCGAAGTGTAAAATCCTTAAAACCGATGGCTTTAAGCGCAGACGTGGTTGCCGCAATCAACTCCATTTCGGCATTGATTGAACTATCACCGATAATATCAATATCGCACTGATAAAACTCGCGGAACCGCCCTTTTTGCGGACGCTCGGCGCGAAACACCTTATCAATTTGTATGGCCTTAAACGGCAAGTTTAAGAACTGTCTGTTATTGGCAAAATAGCGCGACAAAGGCATCGTCAAATCATAGCGCAACCCGCTGTCCACCAAATCATCTTCGCTAAGATTCGAAAGTGATAAATCAAGTTTCTGCCCACGCTTTAAGAGCTTAAAAATCATCGAAAGATTTTCTCCGCCGTCACTTTTATTCAAGCGTTCAATATCTTCCATAATCGGTGTATTGATTTTTTGAAAACCGTAACTCTTGTATGTTTCCTCAATTTCATGACGGATATAATCTCTGATTTCCATTTCTTTAGGCAAAAAATCTTTTGTGCCGCGAACCGGCTGCGCATTCATTTTCATTTTAAATTCCTTTCACACATTGAGGCTGATTTAAACACAGGTTCAGAAAAAAAGCAAACATTTTTTATTTTGCTCTTTAAATTTCCTTTTTTATATGTTATAATCAAGCTATGGAAGAAAAGTATATCAGGAGAAGACCTATGAGCACCAAAATTGAAAAAGTTGAAGAAACACGTAAAAAATTAAATAAGAAGATAGATCTTTACAATAAAACCACCCCTCTTAAAAAAGCCCAATTAAAACATTGGACATTTGGTGAAGCGCACACGCCGTTTGCTGATGAAATTTTGGCTGAAGGACGCGTTATTTTCGGTGTAGAATATGATGACCAAGGTAACGTTGGCGCTGTTTATGAAACAGACATCAACGGCAAACGCATCAATATACCTTTCTCTCAAGAAATCAAAACCGCCGCAACGAACAGTCGGTTGATTGACAAGCGTATTGACGAAGCCAAAAAAGCTGTAAAACAACCGCAAGCAAAAGTTGAAAAAGCACCGGTAAAAACCGCTAAACGCGTGGTCAAAAAAGCCGCTCCGGTTATGCAGTCCGAACGCTTGAGCTAACATAAAAATTTCATAGATAAATCTCCGAGCCGCTCTTTAGGAGCGGTTTTTTGTGCCCTTAACCTGACATACACAAAAAAGTTACCCACAAGACGGCATTGGCGTTAAAATGCGCCTGCCGCTTATGGATAACTTTTACCCCCAAATATAAACTTAAAAACAGTTCTGTTGAGCTGTTTTGACATAGGGGGGATAAAGTGCCCTGCTGGAAGTGGCACCGCAAGTGTGGTGTACAATAAGAGGTACATAAGCGAGCGCTGACACAATCATGAGGGCATTTTAGCACACCTCATACGATTAGATACCAAACGTTACGCACGTCTCAAAGGAATTAAGGCGGAAAATTTTGAATGGTGAGAGTAAATGTCTTTCGGTATAAATCTTAGTGTACATAGAAGTACATGGATTTATACCGTAAAGCACCATTTACGATTAGATACCAAACGTTACTCAACTCTCGACGAGATTAATGGGGAAAATTTTGAATGAATAGAAGTAAATGTCTTTCGGTATAAATCTTAGTGTACATAGAAGTACATGGATTTATACCGTAAAGCACCATTTACGATTAGACACCAAACGTTACGC
>CACWQT010000016.1 GCA_902763185.1 uncultured Rhodospirillales bacterium
GTGTTACATTGGTATGCGCACTTATAGCAAGTGGTTGTACCGACAGTTTGTTGGTCAGCAACAGATGCGGTGTATCCCGTGCCACCTTTACAGGTTTCAGTTTGGTATCCGGTCGGGCAAGATTCTGAGCCGGAACGGACATAACATTGAACACCACTGAATGTTTGTAATGTGCAGGTATAACCTCCGGATTTACAAGCGGCTTCCTTCTTGAAGGCGTTAACTTCATCACATTTATAAGAACATTCATAGCAAGGCGTGTTGCCTTTGTAACCGACAACATTGGTATCATCTGCCACTAAGTTTGCTTTGGTCGGACATTTTGATGTATCGGTATATGTTTCATTACCTGCAGAGCATTGCGGTTTTGCCGTGCAGAGACCGCAAGTAATGGTGTTTCCGCTTAATGTTTTTGCTGTGCCGGCCACGCTCCAATCCCAACCTTGTTCGCCACCTTGACCGCAAGCTGCGGCAGAAGTGCCTTGGATATAAGGAGATTTACAGGCGATATATCCATAACAAGCAGTCGGGGTTGTGATAGATGAAGTGGTAAATACATTAGTTGACGGAGTACCAACAACCCAGTTTGCCGCGGCATCGCATTGGTATGCACATTTATAGCAAGTTTGGGTACCGACAGTTTGTTGGTCAGCAACAGATGCGATATATCCCGTGCCACCTTTACAGGTTTCAGTTTGATATCCGGTCGGGCAAGATTCTGAGCCGGAACGGACATAACACTGAACGCCGTCAAATGTTTGTAATGTGCAGGTATAACCACCGGATTTACAAGCGGCTTCCTTCTTGAAGGCGTTAACTTCATCACATTTATAAGAACATTCATAACAAGGCGTGTTGCCTTTGTAACCAACAACGTTGGTGTCATCAGCTACTAAGTTTGCCTTGGTCGGACACTTTGATGTGTCAGTATAGGTTTCATTACCTGCAGAGCATTGCGGTTTTGCTGTGCAGAGACCGCAGGTAATAGAAGTTCCGTTTAATGTGGTTGCTGAGCCTTTGGTTTCCCAGATCCAACCTTGCTCACCACCTTGACCGCAAGCTGCGGCAGAGGTGCCTTGGATATAAGGAGATTTACATTTGATATATCCGTAACAATCTGTCGGGGTAGAAATGGTTTTTGTTTCAAATACATCGGTTGACGGGGTGCCTGCTTGCCAATAGTGACTGATGTCGCATTGATAGGTGCATTTATGACATACGGTGTCACCAATGGTCGTGGTTTCATCTTTTTGAACAATGTAACCAACACCGGCTTGGCAGGCTGCTTCATGGTAATCAGGCCCTAAAGTATCACAGGTCGGTGAGCCGGTGCGGACATAGCATTGAACACCATTGAAAGTCCTTAATTCACAGAGATAGCCGCCGGAGGTACAAGCTCTTTCGCGTGCAAAGGCGGTTGTTTCGTCACATTGATATTGGCATTCATAACAAGGGGTGTTACCATTATAATCAACAATATTGGTTGAGGATGCGGTTAAATGGTCAATTATCGGGCAAGCTGATGTGCGAGAGTATTCTTCTTTACCTCTGGTGCAGCCGTGAGGAACGCAACGACCGCAAACTAAGCCGTAAGTATTAGGTGCGGCTTCATAGGTATAACCTTCCGGATGAGCATATTGAGAACAGTCTTTTAAATCTTGAGTATATCCAATGGGGCACATCGGCTTCGGATCATGATCTTTATCTTTTAATAAAGCATAAATACCGGCGGCACCAGCCCCTGCGCCGATTATCCACCACGCGGCAGGATTGACTTTTAATTTTTCGCCGACAACCATGGCACATATCGGATCGTTGTCATCATGACAAGCGACCTTAGTGCTGGCACCGAACTTTAATAAAAGTTGGTAAGCGTCGCGATTACCATCTTGCTGAGCCAAGCACAATGCCGTATTATGGTTGCTGTCTTGCAAGTTGATATAGCGACGATATTGTTGCAGGTGGCGTAAATCACCTCTGGCTGCCCAAGAATATAAATGGGCAGGAGCAAGTCTGGTGGCGGCAGTTGCCGCGGAAATATTGGCTATGGTTAAAATTAATGTTAATACAATAGAATAAATGACTGTTTTACTGTTCCTCATTTTAATCTCTCAAGTTTTAGCACAACGGAAACGCCCATTGTGCCTGATTTAAGTTCCTTTCTTCAGATGCTTTTAATACACCATGGATAAGGTTTTTATCACAAAAAAAAGGTTTTGTAAAGAGTTTTTTGTATATTTTTTGTATTTTTTGTTTTTAAATTGTCAAATATTTAGCTTTAAAATCTGTATTTTTCTTGTCTGTAGCCGTTTTTGTTGTGTCTTTATTTTGTCTATTTTGCAGAAATGCAAAGCAGGAGTTAAGTTCTTGATTGGGAGCAAAAGAGGTAAAAAATGACGAAACAGCTGTATTTGCGACTCGAGTCTTAATGATGCTAAATTATTGAAATTATTTTATTATCTCACCACGTTTAATACCATAAAGAGAAGTGCGCGGCATCCACCCGTCAATGTCGTTTTCAAATTCTAATAAGCAAAAGGCTTGATTACAACGTTTGATTTTAGCAATAACACCGTTTTCGGCGCGGGCTATAACGGTCGAATTAAGACTGTCCTTATCATAAACGTTATTTTCACCGGGTTCGGTCACAAGGGCATAGCGCGCGTTGGTTAAGAGGTTTTTCCTAACCCAGGTGATTGTGCCGTCATAATCTCTGATTTTGCGCCAATGTTCGTATTCAGCGATAATCTCAACCGGATAATTTTGTTGCTGATAAATCCATTCAATCGGATAGCGAATATTTGGTCCGGATCGTGCGTTGACTTTATCTGCGCGCATGGCGACAAAACGCGTTTGCTCAGGTGTCAACTCAATGACAGAAGCAGAGGCGGAGTAACTTAATAAAATTAAAGTCAGCGATAAAATTATGGCGCGCATTTCTTTCTCTCTTTTTTAAGCTTGTTAATGTTATTTTAGAAGAGCTGAGTTAAAAAATATTTAAAATAGAAGAGTTTTTTAATTTGAATTTTAAGAAAATTTTTATGAAGAGATGCGTATGATAGCGTATTGCAAATTTTAGGAGAAAGATGATGGATTTAATTAAAACTGTTCAAGATTTAATTCGGTTTAAGACGATTACGGGTAATGCCGCTGAAATTGACAAGTGCTTAGCGTATATTAAGAAGAGTTTTGATAAAACAAAGGCCGTGGTTAAAATTGAGCGTTTTGATGATGCTAGTCCGGTGATTTATATCGCCAATAACAAAGATATGCAACAGAATGTATTGGTGTTGGGGCATTTGGATGTGGTTTATGCCGATGATGCGATGTTTGAGCCAAAAATTAAAGCCGGTAAAATGTATGGGCGCGGCACACTTGATATGAAATCGTTTGCGGCGGTGGCGATGAACTCCATGCATTATGTATTGGATCATAAATTGCCGGTGAAATTCGGAATTATACTTTCGACCGATGAAGAACAGGGGAGTAAAAGCACGCATGCGTTTTTGAACCGTTATCCGGATATCAATGCCGGAGTGGTGTTAGATAATGATGTCGGTGGAAATATCGGTGAGATTATTACGAAGTGCAAAAATCCGGTGTTTGTTAAACTTGTGGCAGAGGGTAAAGCTGCGCACGGTTCTACGCCGTGGGCAGGTCTTGATGCCAATGAAATGCTGATGAAAACGATTGCTAATTTGCGGAAATGTTTTCCGTATTTTGACCATAAAACAGGGGCGCCAAAAGATACGTGGATTGATACCATGCATGTGGCAAAAATGAATGGCGGTGAAGTGTCTAACATTATCGCTTCAAAAGCGGAAGCACTCTTGGATATCAGACTGGTGGAAACATCAACGGTAAAAGATTTGGAGAAGAAACTTAAAAAAGCGTGTGCCGAAGGGGTTAACTATAAGATTGTATCATCTTCTACACCGGTGGTGATGAGCGAAAAAAATCCAGAGATAGTCGCTTATAAAAAGTTTGCCGAGAAAATTATGGGGCGTAAAATTAAATATGTGCAGATGGGAGGTGCAACAGATGCACGATTATTTGCTGAAAAAGGGGCAACGGTAATTATGCACTCCGGCACCGGTGAGGGAATGCATGCTGAAGGTGAATATGTGGTGATTAAGAGTGTGGAAGAATTAGCGGCATTACAAATAGAGTATCTTAAAGGGATAAAGTGATGATAAGAGGCGTTTTATTAGCTGTCCTAGGTCTTGTCGCAGGGATAAATAATGTGTGTGCCGATGATGATATGGATCAGTTAAAGGCGCAAATTATTCAGGTTGTGAAAGAGCAGGAACTTGAGATATATTCAGAGGCGATGAAAGAGTTTCAGAATATGGATACAGATGGTGACGGGTATGTCAGTTTGGAGGAATTTGTTCATTTTCAAAGCTACGGAACAGCGGAACAGAAAGAGCAGGCGTATAATGCGATGGATGGCAATCATGACGGAAAATTAAGCCAAAATGAATTATGGCTGTTTATACATAAAAGAATGAAGGCTCTTAAATAGAAGCGTGCATAAAAATATGGGATAAGATTTTATCGTATCCCATATTTTTTTGTGTTTGGTCGGCACGGCAGGTGTCACTAATGCCGTGAAAGTGGTATGCCAAGTATCCGATTATTCGCTTTCTTCTTCATCCACGGGGTTTTTACCTTCTATCACATATCCTTCATTGAACCATGTGCCTAAATCTATATCCGCACATCTTTTTGAGCAAAACGGACGATATTTGATATTATCGGTTAACTTTCCGCATATCGGGCATTTATGCACTTTGACCACGTTGTCTTTGGTTTGTTGTGTGGTATCTTCTGCCATGTTATTACGGCTCCACGCGTCCGGTTCCACCACAAGTCGGGCATGTTTCAGAAAAGCGCTCTAACAATGTCGGGTGTTTGCGGCGACGTAAAATTTCTACGTTTCCGGCTTTGCTTAAACCAACCACACGTGCAGATTGGGCATCGCCTGCCAATTCTTCAGAAAGCACATCCATAACATCTCTCATAAAGCGATATTCAGAAGAACCGGCAAAATCTATAATGATTTTTCCGCTTAAGTTGCGTAAGATGATTTGGTGGGCAATTTCAACGGCGGCTTCGCGGTTTAGGTTATCCATCTGTCCGCGAGCGGCAATATTGGAACTGTCCACATCAACAGCAACAAATGCATGCGTTTCTTCAATGTGTATTTCTCCGCCGGAGGGCAGTTTGACTGTCGGCTCAAGTGCTTTTTGCAACATATCTTGAATCCCGTATTCTTCACTCGGGTTCGTGCTATAGGTTATTTCGCCTGAAAATACATTTCCGACTTTTTCTTCTAAGTTGTGGTCGTTAACAATAACCTTTTTTAAGCTGTCCTGATAGCGACGAATTAAGTCAAATAAAGGATTTTCTTTGGCATAAAGCAACGCCGGTGCTGTTGCCGAACGGGCTTTAACGCGAATGTTTTCATAAACGTTACGAAGAGTGGTCATTTCTTCAATGACGTCGTTGATATCAGCGGAAGCAGCAGCAGTGCGCACAACCCAACCTTCTTGTTGTGAACTGACATTTTTCATAATCGCACTACGAAGATTATCAACAGCTTCCTGATCCTCAATCTTTAATGATACATCAATGTAACTGCCAAACGGACGATAAACCAAATAGGTTCCGGCAATTTGCACGGCACGAACCAACTTGGCGCCTTTCTCGGCATGTGCTTCTTTTTGCACTTGCACAACCACACATTGACCTTCGGTCATATTTACTTCTAAAAGTCCTTTTTCTTGTGCGCTCATAAAGGCATCTTTTTCATCCCCGATATTGACCATAAATCCGGTTTTATCTTCTGCCAGTGTTATTTTTTGTGTAATACGTCCGAGATAAACGTTGCCTTCTGCAGCACCATTTTCATTAAATACTTCAAATTCACATAAATTTCCGTTGTTTAAAACCGCCAAACAAGCGTCTAAACCTGATTTTTCATAAATAATTGTGTCTGCTTTTATCATTTTTTTGCTCCTTTTCTTAAGGTTGCTTTAATTTTGGCAGGCGTTTAGTAAACACCGACCCCGTTTAACATGTTTTTGGTTTCATACAAGGGGAGACCGACAACGCTTGTATAAGAACCGATAATCTTTTTTACGAATCCGCCGAGCATCCCCTCAATCTTGTAGCCGGCAACACCATGCCATTCACCGCTCGAGATATAGTCGCTCAACTCTTTTTGAGTTAAATGCTTCATGACAATCTTGGTGGTAACGGTTTTTTGGCTGATTTTACCTTGTTTATCAATTAAACAGACAGAGGTGATAACACGATGCGTGCGCCCCGAAAGCAATTTCATCACTTCGGTTTGCGCATTTTCATCAGGAGATTTTTGAATAATCCTTTGTCCGGCGACAATTATTGTATCCGCGCTTAGAATGTTTTCATTAGGAAAAAGGTCGGCAACAGCAACAGCTTTGGCACGGGCAATACGGCGAATATAAGGCAACGGTTTTTCGTTTGCCAACGCATGTTCGTCAATATTGGCGGGTTCAATCTTTTTGGGATTAAAACCGATTTGGCGCAATAAAGCGCGGCGTTGTGGCGAGCCGGAAGCTAAAATGAAGTCTTTGAGGTCTTCTGTTGCCATGATGATGCCCGTTAGGCTTGATCGTCGTAAGTTTTTTCCATGCGTTCGTGGCGTTCTTGTGCTTCAACGCAAAGGGTGGCTATGGGACGCGCCATCAGACGATCAATACCGATTTCTTCGCCGGTTTCTTCGCAATAACCGTAAGAACCGTCTTCAATGCGTTCCAGAGCTTGATCTATTTTTATGATTAATTTGCGGGCACGATCTTTGGTGCGCAAGTCAAGAGATTTATCTACTTCAAGCGAAGCACGGTCAATATCATCCGGTTGATTTAAGCCTCCTTGACGTAAATCATCTAAGGTATCTTTTGACTGTGCAAGTAATTCTTTCTTCCACTCCAATAGCTTTTGACGGAAATAAGTCAGCTGCATATCGTTCATATATTTTTCTTTTTTGTTGGGTTTATAATCCGGCGGCAAGGTCACATTTTCCATTTTCTTTCTCCTTCATAGTGGTTGTTGCCTTCATTTATTTTCTTGACAGAATAACAATAGAAATCCTATCTGCAAGCAAAAAAAACTATTCATCAACTATTTTAACTGAATATCCATGTTATGGAGTTGCGCATATTGCTGGAGCAGGCATCTCGCGCTTGTTCCATGGTCAGACGGTTCATTGTTATTTTTCTGCTAGCATCTTTGGATAGAGTTGAGCCAAAGAAAGAATGTTCATAATAGAATAATTTGTAAGAGCCTGGGGAATCCTCGTCAAAGGTGACGATAGCATCCAAGTCACCACCGTCGCTGTAAAAATGTCCTTGGGTTAAAATTTCAATGCAGCTACTGTGTGAAACGGTGCTAAAGGTCATATAAAACATGTATTTATTATCAGTATAGTTTTCGGTGGCATAAGGTAGCTCCGTTGAAGGGCCTAGAGTAACGGCACCGCCTAAAGCATGACGAGCTTCGGTGGTGGAATTGCGCATATCCAAAGGTATGGATCTTTTGTTATGCATGTCATTTAACCTAATTGAAAGGTAGTCATCATGAACAGCTGAGTATTGTAATATAGCGCGCTTGAGGTCTATTACCTGTTGGGCAACGCGACCGATACGATAACGTGTGAATCCACGATAAGCATAATTTGTTAAAACAACACCTAATACACCCAAAATGGATATATATAAGATGACTTCTATCATGGTATAACCGTGTTGATTGCCGTGCTTTTGTTTCATATTACTGATCCTTATGTCCTGTTTGAAAACTATCATATTTTACTTAACATTTAAAACAGATAATGTTAAATATATGCTTAATTTTTGTGATGTTTTTATTAAAAAAGGAGAAAACGTATGTTTAAGCGGATTGCTATTGTGACGGGGTTTATTGCTTTTTTTGCGGCAATGGCGATGATACTTTTTTATTTAGAGGGTAAAGATAACGGGGTAGAAACGACATCTGTTGCGGCTGAAAATACGGAAGTTCAAAATGTGATTAAAACAGATGAAATGCATGCCTATAATGCCGAGAATCTTTCGGTAGCCTGTTCGGCTGATGACGGAATTTTCTGTGCGGTGGAAAAGGTGATAAAATGCACCATGAAGCCAGATTTAGAGAGTTGCAATAAAAATGTCGTGCCGGCGTTTGTGATTGCGGATGCCGAGGATATGGAACGTCCGACGGAAATGTCGTTTAGGATTGTTAAAATCAAGCCAATTCCGGAAAGTTCCGATATTTCAGTTTACACCGAATCGGATTGTAATGCGATGTGGTTCGGTTTGTGTAAAGGAACGGTCGTTTATTCGCTTAGCCCTAAAGATGGCGGTTGGGCTGTGAATAATATCTTTGCTTTGGAGCAATAGTTTTATTTCGGTTTTGCATTATGAGGCAAAATAAGACAAGGAGAGCTTGATTTTTTCAGGCTCTTTTTTTTAGGTATCTGGTGCCAGTAGGAAAACAATTCCGGCGTCAGCGAGGCAACAAGGCGCAAAATTTTTTCGGTCGCATCAGGGTTATAAAATTGCGAAAATGAGGCAAAAATGAGCCCTAATATCATGGCTTGATTAATCAGCGGTTGTTGCAGAGCGGGCGGGGTGGTCGGAATCTGATTGAGGATGATATTTAATTTTTGTTGTAAATAAATCAGGGTGGAGCGGAGATTGTTTTGATTCAGCTCGTGTATCAGTGCCTTTTGGCAGTTATCAAGTGCGCTTATTTGTAAAAATTTTTTGTAAGATTTCAGCATGGCATACAGGTGGGCAGTTGATGCCGAGGGGAGATAGTGTCTCATCAATTTAATGATTTTGGTGTCTTCTGCCTGATTTCTTATTAATGTTAAGATGAGCTGGAATAAGTGAAAACCTTGTAAATCTTTTTTGCTTGATTGCAGGTAGCCGGAAATGAGATTACTTTTGCTTGATTTCAGTTCTTGATGGAGGTTTTCCATTTTTTCAGCCAAACGATTTTGTTCGAGTAGTTGTTTGAGGTTCCTTTCAAGCTCTTCAATGTTCGGTTCGGGGTTTTGCGGTTCTTGCGGAGTTGAGCTTGAGCCCAAGATACGGCTGATAAGCCAAAAGGCAATCCCCGAAATCAGTATAAATAATGGCAATATGGTGTTTGACACGTTATACTTCCTTTATCCGATAATCAGTTTTTAACCGGATAAAGATAGGCGTAAATTTTTATATAACAAGCTCGCCTGTCAGCTATTTCAGTTTGGTTTTAAGATAAGACTTTAGTTCATTATCACCTGTCTCTTCGGCATAGCGTATGGCTTGTTTTAAGTAAGTTTGAGCGGTGTTGTTGTCTCCGTTTAATCGCTCTAATTCAGCTAAATTGTTATAATCAATGGCGGCGCCTTTGAGGCGGTTTATGGCGTGCTCCAAATCGGCGGCTTGTTTGAACAGGGTGCGTGCTTTATCAAAATTGTTTTCTTTAAGCTCAATCGCACCTAAGAGGGTATAAGCGTTTGCCGGATAATATATGGCAGAAGGAGGCGTTTTTTCTTTTATGAGCGCGGTTAAAATATGGCGGCTTTCGTCATAATCCTGTTTGATGTAAAATATTTCGGCTTTGAGGTAAAGGGTTTCAAAAATACCGGCTTTATGGTGGTTTTCCTGATATAGTTTTAAGGCATCATCAGCTTTGTTCAACGCTTTTGCATATTCTTTCTTTTTAAGGTAAAGTCGCGCGAGCATTTCAAGAGCAAATGAGGCAGTGCTTAGGGCTTGAGTGTTATTAAGTGCAGCGGTAAATTCCTGTCTGGCGGCGGTTAAGTCGCCGGCCAGGAGGGCGGTTAAGCCTTGCCAATTACAGATATCGGCATCGGTTTTAATAAGCCCGTGTTTTTGGCAGATTATCTTGGCACTTTTGAGGTATTCGGCGGCGGCAGAATAGTTCTCACGCCCGATTTCGATTAACCCGAAATAAGCTTCGGCTTCTGCCGCTTTGGCAAATAACTTTAGTTTTTTATAGATTTTTTGGGCATCTCTTAACATGGTAAAAGCAACATCAAACACGCCACTTATTCGGTAGATTTGCGCAAGGGTGGCATAGCACTCCGCTTCTTCATAAGTATAACCTAAGCGCTGATAAATTTTAAGGGCGCGTGAGGCGTTTTCGGAAGCCGAAAGCATATCGGTTTGGTAGAGGTTACTTTTAGCGGTTAAAAGTTTATAGCGCGCCTTAAGGTATCGGGGGCAAAAATACGGTAGGCGAATCTGTTCAATTAAGTGCAAAAAATCCTGTCGGCGATTAGTTAAAAGACTTATTTCTGCATCTAATAACAAAAGTTCGGTATTGTGCGGTGCTTTTTTGATGGCTTTGCGGATAAGCGGCGCGCTTAAATCAACGGATTTCATGGCAGCACGCATTAACACAGTTATTTTTTTGGGGGGTAAATGCCAGAATTTACGGCTACTTTCGGCAATCACGGCAGAGGAAAAGTAAGTATAAGGTAAATCTTGTTTTTGGAGTTTTGAGAGATATTTTTTGGCAATGATTCGGCGCAAATTTAAAAGCTTGAAACGCAAAATAAAACCGCCTAAAATCAATAGGCTAATACAAAGCGATATTAAAAAAAGCGAAGTTATGCTCAATTCTTGCAAAATCTTTACTCTCTGTTAGTTTTTTTAAACCTATAATGGCTCATCAACATATTACATAGAGGATATTTTTTAAAATGGCTATTACGAAATTAACTTCCGCGCAACTTTATCGCAAATGCGATCCGGCAAAATTTAAGTTTACAACAACGGCAGAGTTGGAAGAGCGCTTATCCGCTTTGGGGCAGGATCGGGCAATCAGCGCGGTGGAATTGGGTATTAACATTAAATCACGCGGCTATAATCTCTTTTGCTTAGGCCCTGAGGGAACCGGTAAAACAAGCCTTGTTAAGCGAATCCTTGAAAAAGAAGGCAAGCAGCGTCCGACACCTGACGATTGGGCGTATGTGTATAATTTTGATGAGCCGCATAAGCCGATTGCGGTTAATTTTGCTGCCGGTGAGGCTACCGGCTTTGCCAAGGCTATGGAAGATTTTGTTGACTTCTTGGAGCATGACCTCTCGGATGTGGTTAAAAGCGAAATGTATGAAGAGCAGCTCAAAACCATTCGCGAAAAATATCAGGAAAAGCGTAACGATTATGTGAAGATTTTGCAGAAAAAAGCTAAAGGCAAAAAAGTTTCACTTCTCCATATGCCGATGGGGGTGGTGGTTGCCCCGATGAAAAACGGTGAAATTATCAGCCCTGATGTGTTTGATACTCTTTCTGAAGAAGAAAAGAACGAGATAATGGCTGACTTAAACGCTATGCAGGAAGAAATTGCCATGCACCAAGACTGTGCACCGCAATGGGAAGAAAAGCAAACCGAAGAGATTAAAAAACTGCAGGAAAAGTTGGTTAAAGAGGCGGTTAAAAAACCGTTGGAAAATATCAGACAAAAGTATAAGGGGAATAAAAAGGTTGCCGATTATCTCAAGACCGTCAGGGATTACATTTTGGAAAATATGACAACTTATGTTCCGGAATATGACCAAGACAGCAAGCAACAAACCGAAGATGATCCGATGAGCGGTCTCCTAAATCAACTCAAAGGGCAACAGGAAGAAGATCGGTTCAGCAAGTTTAAGGTTAACGTGGTGGTTAAAAATGTGCCGAACAGCGGTGCGCCGATTGTGCTTCTTGACCATCCGACACAAGGAAATCTTGTCGGTAAAGTCGAGCGTATTCAACAATTCGGTGCCCTTGTTACCGACTTTTCACTCATTAAAGGCGGGGCGCTCCACAAGGCAAACGGCGGTTTCCTTTTAATTGATGCGAGAAAGCTTCTTCTTCAACCGTATTCTTGGGATTCATTAAAGCGCGCACTTGCCTCTAAAGCCATCAAAATCGAAGCACCGAGCGAGGATACCAGTTTTGCGACCATTTCGCTTGATCCGCAACCGATACCTTTAGATGTTAAGGTGGTGATGACCGGTGATGCCGAGCTTTATGAACTTTTAACCGATCGCGATCCGGATTTTTCGGATTATTTCAAAGTGGAGGCGGATTTCGGCGGATTGATTGACCGCACCAATGCTAATGAAGTTGAGTATGCCAAACTCATCGGCTCGCTATCTAAAAAGAAAAATCTTCGTTCGCTTAACAAGCAAGCGGTCGCCAGAGTGATAGAATATTCATCACGTCTTGCCGATGATACCGAAAAATTAACCGCGCACGTTGCCTCAATCGGTGACCTCCTCAAAGAAGCCGACTACTGGGCACGCAAATCCAAAGCTTCGCAAATTGGTAAAAACCACATTGAGCAGGCGATTAAATCACAAATCTATCGTGCCGATCGTATTAACCAAGCGATGTTAGAGCAGATTGATAAAGGCACCATCCTTATGGATGTTAAAGGTGAGCGTGTGGGGCAGATTAACGGTTTAGTTGTTTATAACTTTACCCGCAATTCGTTTGGTAAGCCGGCACGTATTACCACCCAAGTTCGTTTGGGACATGGCGAATTTATCAATATTGAGCGCGAAGTGGCGATGAGCGGACCTATTCACTCCAAAGGCGTGCTTATTCTGCAAGCACTTCTTTCTAATCGTTTTGCTAAACGCACACCGCTTTCGCTTTCTGCCTCAATCGTGTTTGAGCAATCATACGGCGGGGTTGACGGTGACTCGGCTTCCTCTACCGAATACTATTGCATGCTTTCGGCTATTGCCAATATCCCAATCAAGCAATCCATGGCAGTTACCGGTTCTATTAACCAATTCGGGGAAATTCAGCCTATCGGCGGGGTTAATGAAAAGATTGAAGGCTTTTTTGAAGTTTGCAAATATAACGGTCTGACCGGCAAACAAGGGGTTATCATTCCGCGCACTAATGTTGTCAACCTGATGCTTCGCGAAGATGTCGTTCAAGCCGTTGAAGAAGGGAAATTCTCCATTTATGCCATTGACACCGTTGATGACGGCATTGAGCTTTTAACAGGAATTCCTGCCGGTAAGCCCAACAAAAAAGGTCAATTCCCCAAGGGTTCTGTCAACTACCAAGTGCAACAAAGTCTAGCAGAATACTATAAGGACTATATACGTTGTGCTCGTGAAACCCACGGAGCTTTGTAGGGTAAATTTTGTGATATGACTCGCGGATGGAAGCCCCACTTCGTCGCGTCATTTACTAATATGTAAACTCGTGCTCCTCGGGGGACATCCGCGGTCCTCTCGCAAAATTTCCCACTACAAAGTGCGGAACGCTGACTCACATCGTCGCGTTATGTAGGTCTAACTACGCTCGTGCGCGCTCTATGGGCTCACAACGATAGCACCGCACTTTATCCCACCCATTGCTTATTTGTTTATTTTGCAAAATTTTCCGCCTACAAAGTGTGAAATGCAAGTTTTTTAGCTTAAATTTTAAATAATATTGTAATTTCAAACTGTTATTTATGTAATTGATTTTTTTAAGTAAGTGCCAAAGTATTGACATCTGTCATACCTTGGTATAAAAGTATTTATAGTGGTAGATTATTACCGCAAAGGCTCTCGTTTTTGAGGGCTTTTTTTGTGTCCTTTTTTCTCCCCCTTAGACGGGGGAGATGTCAACGAAGTTGACAGAGAGGGTGAATTTTTAATCAGAGCTGTAACCTTTATGGTTGCGGCTCTTTTTGTTTTAAATTTTAGGAAAAAAAAGAAATGTATGCACTGGATTTTGCATCAAAGTTGTTTAGAGATGATGAAACAATCAAACAACGCAATAAACTAAAAATCAATGAACTGTTAAATAAATATGGCGAAAGTCGTGAAGCAATCACACAAAATGCCAATTTAGCCGACAGTATTGATTATATGTTTACCCATGGAGATATGTTGATAGACGAAGTGTTAGAGGAAAGACGATTAGCTAGAACACAAAGTTCTTTTCCGCAGACTCCCTATCCTTATATGGCAAGAACAAACCCAAATTATGTTTTACCTAATAATATTTCTGAAACAGAAAATCCTATTATTAAAGAAAAAAGGGATATTCTTTTGGAAAGAGCTAAAAATACCATTAATAATTTTGAAGGAATAACAGATTATTTTTATCTTGATTCAGTGGGAAATGTTACAACAGCAAGAGGTGCCAATGTAGATGATTATGATACTTTTATGAAGTTAAACATATTAAAAGGAAATAGGCTAGCTAATAATGCAGAAAAAAACTATGCTTATAATCTATTACAAAAGCAAAAGAGAAAAGGTAATTATGGCTTAAATTATCCTGCCACATATTATAAAAATCTAACACCTTTGAGAATTAGTCTGACAACAGTTGATGAACTAACAAATAAGCATCTGGCAAAAGCTATTCATGGTTTACAAAAAACTTTTGCAGAATTTGATGATTTCCCACTGCCATTGCAAGAGGTGTTGACAGATATTTATTATAATACGGGAAATGTCAGTTCACTTAACTGGCCTAATTTGCATCAAGGAATTAAGAATAAAGATTTATCGCTTATCGCTGATAATGTCCATCGCAAAGATGTTCAAAAACCACGTAATGACTGGGCGTTAGAACGTATTAGGTCCATTGGTTACTGGTAATTCATTTTTATCATCTGCACTTCAGTCTTTTTCTGAGGTGTAGATGATATAATTTTCATATGATAGAGAATCTTCCTCTTTTTCCCACGAAAGACGCGGATATAAGATGATTCTTTTCCCTCCTTTGTAAACTTGTTGTTCTTTTGATGGTATGATAAATTTATATATCCATGAAATAGGTTTTCCATCTGAAGGTACATATATAAGTTCTTTTTTAATTTCAGAATCAGTTGGCGAATGTAAGCACTTCAACACTATTTTATTTATTTCATTATCCAATAATTTACACTTTGCCGATGTTTCATATCCACTATAATTTTTAACATAATAACTGCTGGGTGTTATTTTTATTGTATTTCCCTTGGTTGCTAAGCTATATAACGTTTTATAAAATATGGGATTTTTAAATTTTTCAGGCTCATTTGCGTATACAAAATAAGAATTTAATATGAATGCACAAATTAAAAATATCTTTTTCATCTGCTTGCTCCTTTCTTGATATAATATTCTTATTTTCTTAAAATACAACAAAAAGAAAATCAATGAACTGCTGGATAAATACAGGAGCCGCGAGGCATTTTTACAAAGTGCCGACTTGACGGATAGCATCAACTATGACTTTGCTCACGGTGATGATAAGCTATGATACCTTGAATGCCGTCAGAAATATTGATTATAAATCTATAAGAGAAACCTTTATAGGACTTGCACATCAAGTAGAAGATGAATATCAAGCAAAAGACCCAACACAAAAAGTCTTTGAAAAAGGGCATAGAAACAGATATAATAACTACTAGTTTCTAGCTGAAAGTGACCTGATGATTTTATTTACATAATAGCGTAATTGTTCAGTTGTGGTATATTCGCTATATAAATATAGCCCTATGCCACAATTGTTCTCTTTGCAGTAATTGGTTTTTGCAAAAACAAAAAAGTACTGGTCGTATATAGATTTCTGAAAGGCATCAAATCTTTCTGCTGCAACATCGGAGGATAATCCATAAAATTTTACGAACAAATCTACAGCTATTTTTTTATAACATTCTTGTGTTGTATGGTTGGCTTCCATTAGTTTGTCATAACATTTCACACTCCATGTTTCAGGACAATCTGTGTATTCATTTTCAAGCGCAACAGAGCAATCCATAATTTTTTGATCAAATGTAGAAAAATCTTCCATTGCCAAAGTTTTAGTGCTGATAACTAACAATGAACCTAAAATTAAAATAAATTTCTTCAATTTGATGCCTCTTTCCTGTATTTATAATAACTAAGACACATAGAAAGTCAATCCTCAATAAATAATAATCTATTATTTTTGATTGGCACAAGCAATATGCGCAACCACCCAATGCTTGCAAAGTGTATATTTTTATTTCCTTTAATCAGTATGGTCTTGGGACTATTGGTCTTAACTGCAAAGTGGTTATTCAATCTGTTTTAATAGAGGGGAGATAAATGCGATTTATTAAATCTTAAAAAAATTGTTGCACTTTAATTTTTTTATGATAGAACATAATAAGAACGAATAAAAAGGGGAATTTTATGCAATTATATTCTAAACAAGCGTTGGTATTGGGCGGTCTATATACGCTTTTGCTCTATGCGTGTGGGTTTCTGCATATGGATTTTGTGATTGGTTTTCTCAATATTATTTTCTTTGTTTCATTGATTATGCTTTGTTGTGACGAACGTCCTAGATTTGTGACGATGTTTATTAAGAAGTTTCCGCTATCAGCATATTATGTGTCTTCATTCGGATGGTTGCCGTATCTTTGGATTGTCGGTTTCTTTGCGTTGTTATGGAGTGCGATGTTTGCTGAAACAAGCAGTTGGGTAGATGCGGTATTGGTTGATGCTTTTGATTATACGGCGATATGGAGTATACCGGTGTCTTTGTTGGCGGCATTTATTCGTCTTAAAGCAAATCGTGTGCTTAAAGAGCAAATTTGTATTCAAGCTCTTGAACAAGCAGAGCATATTTCATCGCATTCGCAAATCTTAGTTATATGTCGGATTGTTATCAAATTGTTTGGTATATTGGTTTTGGCAGTCGTTGCAGGAATAGACGTGCTTATTGTTTATGATGAAGGCTCTTATTGGTTTTGGATTTATGCCACAGTGGTAGCTGTTTGTATAGGGGCACTTTTGGTTTCGTTTTTTGTAAAAATTCGAAAGCAGGCGTATATTGTTTTTGTGGTCAGTTTGGTTATGGTTATTTCAATGGCGTGGTTGGTACCGGATATACGAGAGCAACACGGAGCAAGTGCCTGTTTAGATAGCGAACACGGGGTGTGGGATTATGATGAACATCGTTGTCGCACGGATTGTTGGCGATGGACACGTGAAAATGGTTGTGAGAAGGAATAAGAGTTTAGGGTTTGGAGTGCTATATTGTTTAAAATATATTGTAATTCATAGATAATATGACAAGCCTTTATGGGCAATAAAAAAACTCCCTAAAGCCGGAGGGCTCAAGGGGGAGTATAAATTCATTGCATAGTTTGGGGCTTAGCGTTGACAGGGCGGCTAAGTTTGGCTATAGTCTTCTCTAAATAAGTAATAAAAAACGGTGATTTGATGATTGTAAAAGATGAGGGATATGTTTTAAATGCCTGTAAATACGGCGAAAAGGCGCTGATTGTCACGCTTTTTTCATTGAATTACGGCAAAATCACCGGTTTTGTTTCTGATGCTTTAAGCAAAAAAAATCGCGGTTTATTTCAGGTCGGTAACAAACTCTTTTTTGAGGCATCGGCGCGGCTTGAAGAAAATATGCGCCGTCTCTTTCGTTTGGAACTGATTGAGCCCAATGCGGTGTTGATGATGAACGATTTTAAGCGCTTAGAGCTTGTGACTTCCATTGTGCCGATGATGCTTCGTATCTTAAACGAAAATGAGGAAACGTATCTTCTTTATGAAACAGCAGGGAAAATCTTTCATGCCAAGAATATCAAAGAAATGTTGACACAATATGCTTTTTTTGAGTTTTATGCGTTAGAGTATTTGGGATTAGGTTTGTCGCTGGAGTGTTGTGCGGTTACCGGTCAAACTGACGGTTTAGCATATGTTTCACCCAAGACCGGCAAAGCGGTTTGTAGAGAAGTCGGGGCGCCGTATCATGACCGATTATTCAGCTATCCGCATTTTGTTGTGGATAAAAACGACACTCCGTCTTATGCAGAAATTTTTAATGTGTTAAAAATGACCGAGTTTTTTTTATATGAGAACTTTTTTAAGTTTCATAATCTCGTATTGCCGGAAAGCCGTGCTAACCTGTGGCGCTTTTTTGATGATGAGGCGTTAACCGAGGCAGAGGCGGCATAGCAAGAAGAAGGTTAAAAAGTTGTGAGGGATAAATGGAAGAAGAAGAGAATATAAGCGCCCAAAGAATAAATGATGTCAAACTCAAAGAAGAGCTAGGCAAACGCTATTTGTCATACGCGATGTCAACGATTGTGGCGCGTTCGCTCCCTGATGTCAGAGACGGCTTAAAGCCGGTGCACAGACGCCTTCTTTATGCCATGCGGCAGTTGAAATTAGATCCTAAATCCGGTTTTAAGAAATGTGCGCGCGTGGTCGGCGATGTTATCGGTAAATATCACCCGCACGGCGACTCGGCTGTTTATGGGGCAATGGTGCGCTTGGCGCAAGACTTCTCGGTTCGTTATCCTTTGGTGGACGGGCAGGGAAACTTTGGTAATATTGACGGAGACGGTGCTGCCGCAATGCGTTATACCGAGGCACGTTTGACCGAGTTTGCGATTGCCTTAATGGAAGGGCTTAATGAAAATGCCGTTGATTTTATGGATACATACGACGGCGAAGAACAAGAACCGGCGGTGATGCCGGCGGCGGTGCCCAACCTTTTGTGTAACGGTTCATCCGGTATTGCCGTGGGTATGGCAACCAATATTCCGCCGCATAATTTGGGCGAAGTTGCTGATGCGTTGTTGTATCTTATTAAAAATCCCGAATGTGAAATCAAAGATTTAGTTAAGTTTGTTAAAGGACCGGATTTTCCGACCGGCGGTTTGATTATTGCCGATAATAAAGCGATTATTGACGCATATACGTATGGTAAAGGGTATTTTCGTATTCGTGCTAAGTGGGAAAAGGAAGACCTCGGTCACGGGCAGTATCAGATTGTCATTACCGAAATTCCGTATCAAGTGATTAAATCCAAGCTGATAGAGAAGATTGCTCAACTGTTAGAAGATAAAAAGTTACCATTGCTTTCGGATGTCAGAGATGAATCGGCACATGACGTCAGGATTGTGCTTGAGCCTAAAAACCGCACGGTTGATGCCAACCTTTTAATGGAGCATTTGTTTAAGCAGACCGAGCTTGAAGTTCGTTTTGCGATGAATATGAATGTGCTTGATTCTTATGGGGTGCCAAAGGTGATGAGCTTAAAAGAGGTGTTAAAAGAATATCTGGATCATCGCCACAATGTGCTTATCCGCAAATCTAAATATCGCTTGGATAAAATTATGGCGCGGTTGGAGATTTTATCGGGGTATCTGATTGCCTATCTCAACCTTGATGAAGTTATCCGGATTATCCGCGAAGAAGATGATGCCAAAGCCTCTCTTATCAAGAAATTCAAGCTCACCGATAATCAGGCTGAAGCGATTTTGAATATGAAACTTCGCAATCTCCGCAAGCTTGAAGAAGAGGAAATTCGCGCCGAATATGATGAGTTAACGGCTGAAAAAGAAGAAATAGAGAAGCTTTTGGGTGATGAAACATTGCGTCTCAGTCGGTTAAGTGAGGAAATTAATCTTATCAAAGAGAAATTCGGCAAGAAGACCGCACTCGGCAAACGGCGCAGTCAATTTGCGGATATGCCCGAAGATGTGGATATTCCGATAGATGTGATTGTGGAGAAAGAGCCGATTACGGTTATCCTTTCCAACAAAGGGTGGATAAGGTCGATGAAAGGCTATGTGCCGTTAACCGATGATTTTAAGTTTAAGGAAGATGACAGCTTGCAATGTGCTATCCACGCTTATACCACCGATAAAATCGTGTTGTTTGATACGGCGGGCAAATTCTTTAATATCAACGCCAGCGAAATCCCCTCGGGTCGCGGTTTCGGGCAACCGGTGCGCCTGTTGGCAGATCTTGGGGTTAACGACAATGTGTGCGCGATGTTTGTGTTTGAAAAAGGCGCGCAATATTTGGTTTCCACAGACTACGGTTATGGTTTTGTAATTGATGAAAGTCACATTTTTGCACAAACCCGAAACGGGCGTAAAATTTTGAACCTTGCCGAGGGCGAAACGGCGATGTTCTGCAAAAAAATTACCGGTGATATGGTGGCGATTGTTGGCGAGAACCGTAAACTTCTTGTGTTTAAGCTTGAAGAAGTGCCATCAATGGCGCGCGGGCATGGTGTGCGTTTGCAAAAGTATCAAGGTAACGGCAAAGTTTCCGATATTCAAATATTCAAGGCAGAAGAGGGTTTCCAATACAATCGTTCCGGCGGTGTGGCGGTTGAAAAAGAGCTGTTGGCATGGTTGGGGCATCGGGCGCAAGTGGGGAGGCTTGTTCCGTTTGGGTTCCCAAAATCCTCCAAGTTTTTTAAGTAGGAGTGTGCTAAAGCACGGTCAAATCGCCGTGAGGAGGCCACTCATCGGCGCGTCACGTAGGTCTAACTACGCTCGTGCGCCTCGGTGGGCTCACGACGATAGCACCGCACTTTATCCCACTCATGGCAAAAATCGTTCTGATGAGAACGATTTTTAAGTTTAAATTTTCCGCCTTCAAGATGTGGGAGTGTGAGTTATCTTTTCTCAAATTCCACCCATTGCTATATTATTTTTTCCTGTCTTAAAGCTGTCGTAGCGTGAGTTATCTTTTAACATTGCCGTATTATTTTTTTCTGCCTTGTTCTATCTCCCCCTTGACGGGGGAGATGTCGCCGGCGGCGACAGAGAGGGTGAAAATTTTTTAGCAAATTTTATTTAATTAATTTGAAGTTCCCTTGACATCGCTTCCGTTGGTCGCTCAGGGGGTGACGGTATTTTACAAATACCGTCTGGGGTGGGCTTTATATGTGCCTAAAAAGTGAACGCTCTCGGAATAGAATTTCAGTTCTTCAAGTGCTAATTTAAACTCGCGTGATTCAGGGTGCGCCTCAATCTCCACATAAAACTGCGCAGATACAAAATTGCCGCCGATAACATAGCTTTCAAGCTTGGTAATATTGACACCGTTGGTGGCAAAACCACCCAATGTTTTATACAGTGCCGCCGGAATGTTTTTGACTTTGAACACCAGTGAGGTGATAAATTTTGAGCCGTCATCTTTGGGCATTTGTTTAACTTTTCCCATAATCAAAAAACGCGTGGTGTTGTTGCCGTCATTTTCAATATTTGACGCTAAAATATTAAGTCCGTAAATCTCTGCTGCCAATTTAGAAGCGATTGCCGCGCGCGTTTTATCCTGCATTTCAACAATGCGCTCGCAGGATTTGGCGGTATCAATACGTGAAAGCGCTTTAATTTGGTGGGCTTTTAAGAACTCAGAACATTGTGCCAAAGCTTGCGGGTGCGATGCCGCCTCCTCAATATCTTCAAGTTTTGCATTAGGTAAAGCTAAGAGTTGGTGCTCTACGCGCAAAAAATGTTCGCCCAAAATCGTCAAATCGGTTTGCGGTAAGAGAAAATGCACATCAGATACGCGTCCGGCAAAAGAATTTTCGACCGGTATCACGGCATAATCTGCCTCGCCGATATCAACCAACTCCATTGCTTGTTCAAAGGTATCAGAGGGGATATATTCGGCTTGAGGGAAAAGTTCGGTGCAAGCGATGTGAGAATATGCGCCCATTGCGCCCTGAAATGTGATTTTCTGCATTTTTTTGTTCCTTTATCAATAAACTGCGGCAGAGTATAAAAGTTTGATTTTAGGTTGTCAAGCAAGCATAAAAATTATTCTAATCTATCTATTGACAAAATGTCCAAAAACTGATATTCTAACAATTGCTAATCTAGTGATGTATGTCTATTATCGGGTTTAAGTATTTAAGGTTCATGTTGTTGGGTTCTGCCCGATTTCTTGCTTTAATGAACAGATTTGAGAAACGGCATCTATGAGAGGCTTGCCTACGTTTTATCCGAATGGTTTAATCGTCTTCCAAATGATTTTATCATGTTTTTCTGATGTAGTGCAATTTCAAATTTATTACAATCTCTCTCTGTCGGAAAGAACAAGAAATAGGGGAGAGGCCATAAAAATTTATACAACTATGGCACAGGGAATTAAAAAATTTGTTGCCCGTGAAATGAAGAACGGTAACAATGTGAAGGAAATCCTCAGCAGTGTAAAGAACAATGAGGAGTGTAATTGGCTCGATGTAGTCAGCACATTTCTTTGGTGGTGCTGGCTGAAGATTTCTCCCGCTGTACTCTGGGTAGTGGATTTGCTGAAAAACATCTTCGCCATCCTGTTCTGGGTGGTAGTGTTGCTCGTGATCGGCACAGTGGTGTCGATCGTTGTAACGGGGGTAGTTGTTTTGACAGCTCCGTTCTGGATGCCCTTCCGTCTTTGGTTTGCTCCTGAGAAGGTGGCATGTCTGCTTCTTGACACCACCTATGAGGACTTTAACAAGGCGGAGGAAGCGCCCATAAAAATCTGGGAGAACATCTGGCTGACCGGAGGCAAAACGATGAACTTCTTCTGGCGTTGGGCTTACAATTTGCTCCCGATGAGCAAGCGTCAGTGGTTCATCAAGGAAGGTAAGAAGGCGCTGAAAGCTTATCCTCTTGATGTGCAGGTTGCATTCTACGATGTTCAAAGCAAAGAGGACAAGAAGGACACCATCAAGGACATGAGCGGAGAGGCCATGAGACAAGTGTGGAACCGTGGTGAGATTCACGATTGTGCAAACATCTTGAAGAGCTGGGAAATGAAACTTAAGGACTTTCAGTTGCTTTTCAATGGCGATGTTGGTATGTTTAGGCTTTTGAAGTCTTACTGCGCCGGCGAGAAGGCTGTGTCACCTAAGCTTCAGATGTTCTTTGTTGCGCAATTGGAAAATGGCAGGCTTGAGGGCGAACTTAGTCAGCTTGACACGATACTTGAGAAAGTGGAAGGTCTTAACAAGGCTCAGAGCCGTGCTTTTGAGTTGTTGAAGATTTGCGGTGTGAACTCGCTAGACACTCAGGCGCTTTTGGCGCTCATTAAGTTGCTTGAAAGTGCAGTCGGCGAACAGGCAAAGGAACTACTTCACAGCTACTGGAGCCGTAATACCTTAAGCGACGAGGTGGTTAAAAAGCTTGTAGAAGCCGCTACTGGTGACGTTGTCAACGAAGCCAAGACTCGTGCCGACGAGCTCTTAATGCAGGCTGTTAAGCGTGACGGTATTTCGACAGCCAACGCTGAAAGTTACTTCAAGCACTGCGATAAAAAGCAGGAAGAAGCACTGACTAACCTTATTGAGCTTCGTGTGGATTTAGACAAGGTCGGCAAGAGTGCGGATAACGATGAAAACCGCGCAGAATGGCTGGCCTACTGCGGAATTCGTAAGAATTTCAGCCCTGAGGCTCAGGAACGCATGCAGGAGTGGCAGTATGATTACTATCGTGAGACCAGCCACAAGCTGGATGAGGAGGTCATTTATTATCTGGCCGTTAAGCGGCTCACGGAGTATGAAAAATCCTTCTTTAAAAAAGTGCTGAAGGAGGCTGAGGAGCGGAATAGCCTTGATGAGAAGGCAATCAAGCTCATGATACTCACGCCGTGGAAGCGGGAAATTATCCTTCAGATTCTCGCCAAGCACGAGAAGGAAAAGGGCTACTCCACACTCTGATCTGAACCTTAAAAACTCTATTGACGTCTTTCCCCTACAAGGGAAAGACGTTTTTTGTTTTATTTTCCGGTAACGGGTAAGTAAACACTAAAGGTGGTTAAGCCGTCTTCTGAGGTGATGGTAAGGTTGCCCTTATGGCGGCGGATGATTTGACTGGCAATAGAAAGTCCTAAGCCGGTGCCTTTGATATTTTTGTTTTTGTGTTCTTGCAGGCGATAAAAACGTTCGGTTAAGCGCACAATGTCATTTGGTGAAATTGCAATACCGTGATTGGCAACGGATATTTTAACTGCTGTTCCTTTGCCTACTTCATAATATTGGTGCGGTGGTATCTCGTTGACTTTTTCGGATGTAATTGAGATTTCTGTATTGGGGGTGGCGTATTTTATAGCGTTATCCAACAAATTTTGCAAAACTTGGGTGATTTGGTGTTCGTCTGCAGTAATTTGCGGCAAACGGGTAAAATGCGTGCTGAGTTTAAGATTATGTTCGCTTGATTTTAAGCTCATGGCATTGTTGATATCACGGATGATTTGGTTAACGTTTACCTTATCTTCGGGTGGTGTGTCTAAGGTTAATTCAATCTTTGATAGTGAGAGCAAATCTTCAATTAACGCGGACATATAGGTGGTTTGTTCGCTGATTATACTTAAGAATTTATCGCGTGCCTGTTCATCATCTTTGGCACTGGTTTGGAGCGTTTCAATAAAACCGGCGATGATGGATAGCGGGGTTCGCAACTCGTGGCTGGCGTTAGCAACAAAGTCTTGTTGCATTTGCTCTAATTGTAAGATTTTGTTTAAGTCATAAAATGTGATAACCACAACCACATCACCTTTGGCAAACCAAGGGATAGTGGTGATTTGGATGTGGAATTTCGGTTTGTCTTTAAGTTCGGTTAAGCAAAGTCTTAAATCAGCATTTCTTGTTTCTAATGTTAGGACGCGATTTAGCTCTTTATTGAATTGATTATCCGTGATAATGTCTTTAACCGATTTGTTGAGGAGTTCGGTGTTAAACAGTTGGCGCATGGCGCGGTTGGCACCGATAATGGTATTATTTTTATTAACCATCAATAACGGCTCAGGGAGGGTGTCTAACACTGCGGCATCGGATAAGGTGCGGTTTTCAAGCATTTCGGTTTTATCTACCCAAAACTTGTGCATGGAGTTAATGGCTTCGGTTAAGTCTCGGGTTTCTTTTTCAGTCATATTTTTAAGAAGTTGCTCTTCAGAGGTGCCGGTTGCTAAACTTTGAATATATTTCTTGATTTGATGCAGTTCGGTGGACATCGGTAACAAAAATACCGTGTTAAAAAACAAGATGCAGACGTAGGCCCCGATTGCCAGAGTGTATGGTAAAATTTCGGCAAGACCGAAGATTAAAAACAAAAGCCCCGCCGGAATTGAGAGAATCATAACGCGGAAGGCAAAGTTGGAACTCTTATCAATACCTAAAATTTCATCATCTTCATTTAGCATTTGCATATCTCAAAAATTATCATAGACTAACAAATATATTTTAAGTATAAATGGGGCATACTTTAGATTTGGTTAAAAAGAGAAAGATAATGGACGAAAATAATAATTCGCAAACCGAGGAAACAGGGGCAGGTGTTAAGACGCAAATTTTAGACCGCGAAAGTGCGATGTCTATTGATGATATGAATGAGACAAACTCGACACCGGCCATGAAACAGTATCTTGATATTAAGCGCCAATATCGGGATTATTTGGTGTTTTATCGGATGGGCGATTTTTATGAATTGTTTTTTGAAGATGCGGTAACAGCTTCGGGTGCTTTGGGGTTGGCCTTAACACACCGGAGCAAAGTTGAAGATAAAAATATTCCGATGTGCGGTGTGCCGTTTCATGCTTATGAGATGTATTTGGAGCGGCTCATCAAAATGGGTTATAAGGTGGCTATTTGCGAACAGACCGAAGATCCGGCAGAGGCCAAAAAACGCGGCTATAAAGCGATTGTTAACCGCGAAGTGGTGAGGCTTGTGACGGCAGGAACGGTGACCGAAGATACAATACTTGAGCCGAAGAAAAATAATTTTATCGTTTCGGTTTATGTCAGGGCAACAGAAATCGGGCTTGCATGGGTTGATATTTCTACCGGTGATTTTTATATGCAAAATTTGGAGGTTAATAAAGTTCCGGCGCCGGTGTTGCTTTCTTCGGCTTTATCGCGGTTAATGCCCTCGGAGTTGCTGATAGAAGATAAGCTCTTGGAATATCCGGAATTTTTCAGCTTGTTTGGGGAGTATCGCGAGGCGCTTTCGGTTTTAGCCAAGAGTTTGTTTAATCTGGAAAGTGCGCAAAATACGCTCATAAAGGCTTATAAAGTGCAAACAATGGAATCTTTCGGGGATTTCTCCAAAGCCGAATTGATTGCCGGCGGTGTGTTGTTGGGGTATATTGAAAATACGCAAAAGGGGGTGTTGCCGCTCTTAAAGCAACCCAAGCGGATTTATGGTGCGGATATTATGGAGATTGATGCGGCAACAAGGCGCAGTCTTGAGTTGGTTCTTCCAAACGGTGCAGGTGGTGTTTCGCTCTTAAAAGTAATGGATAAAACGGTAACCGGTGTCGGTGGCAGATTGCTTGCGGAGAGGTTGTCGGCGCCGGCGATGGATATTAAAACCATCAATGACAGGCTTGATGCCGTGGCGTTTTTTATGGATAATCCGAATGTCAGATATGAGATAAGGAATTTGATGCGGCAGTGTTTGGATTTGGAGCGCGCCGTGCAACGCATCAGTTTGGGGCGCGGCGGGCCGAAGGATTTGTATGATTTGGCGGTGACGTTAAAAGTGGTGCCGCATATTCAAAATATGATATTGGGCTTTGCAGAATACCAAAAAGACAGTGTGTATGCGTTGCCGCCCAAAGCGCTTGCTGATGTGGCAAACGGCTTTTTTAATCATTCGGCATTGCAATATAGTCTTGAGAGCACATTAAAGGAAAAGCGTGATGATTTGCCGACATATGCCCGTAACGGCGGTTTTGTCAGAGACGGGGCGTATCAGCCGCTTGATTATCTTAAAAATATTCGTGAAGAGAGTGAAAAAAAGTGCGAGGAATTAAAACAAAAATATATTGAGGAAACCGGTGTTTCCGCGCTTAAGATTAAAAACAATACCAATATCGGATATTTTGTGGAGGTGCCGTCAAAATTTGCCGATAAACTTTTGGAAAACAAAAAATTTATTCATCGGCAGTCGGTGTTAAACGCCGTCAGGTTTACGACTTTAGAATTATCCGAAGTGGAAAATGAGGTCAATTCTTCTTTGGATAAAGCACTTGAAATGGAGCTTAAGATTTATGATGAGCTTGTCAATCATGTGTTGGCACAGGCAGGGGCAATCGGGCGGACGGCAGAAGCGATTGCCAAGATTGATGTGGCAGCGGCATTAGCGGAATTGGCGGCAGAAAACGGCTATGTGCGCCCGGTCATTGATGACGGACTTGATTTTGAAGTGATTGACGGACGGCATCCGGTGGTTGAAAATGTTATCAAGCGTGAGGGAGACGGAAACTTTGTTTCTAACAGCTGTGAGCTCAAAGCAGATACAGATAGGATTTGGCTTTTGACCGGTCCGAATATGGCCGGTAAATCTACTTTCTTGCGGCAAAATGCGTTGATAGCAATTATGGCGCAGGCAGGCTCGTATGTGCCGGCTAAGTCTGCTAAAATCGGTGTGATTAACCGCTTGTTCTCACGGGTTGGTGCCAGTGATGATTTGGCGCGCGGTCGCTCCACCTTTATGGTCGAAATGGTTGAAACGGCAAGTATTCTCAATCAGGCCGATGAACATTCTTTTGTGATATTAGATGAAATAGGGCGAGGAACGGCAACATACGATGGTTTATCTATTGCTTGGGCGGTGGTTGAACATTTGCATGAAAAAAATAAATGCCGTGCACTTTTTGCAACCCATTATCATGAGTTGACAAGTTTGGCATCTAAATTACACAAGATGAGCTTGCATTGTATGAAAATTAAAGAATTTAAAGAAGAAGTTATTTTCTTACATGAGGTTATCAACGGAGCCGCTGATCGTAGCTATGGAATTCATGTTGCCAAGTTAGCAGGCTTACCGTCTATTGTTTTAGAGCGAGCAGAACAGGTATTAAATGGTTTGGAACACAGTGGAAAACAAAAGAAAATCTGTGAGTTATCGGACGATTTGCCGTTATTTGCCAGCTTAAAGCCAAAAGCAGAAAAACAGGAAACGCCGATTGAAAATGAACTTAAAAATATAAATCCGGATGAATTGACTCCTAAACAAGCGTTGGAAGAATTATATAAATTAAAAAATTTGCTAAAATAAAAATTGCTTTTTGTTGAGGTTTTAAAGTAAAATAAATTAACAGAATTAAGAAAAGAGTGACATGAAAACAGCAAATCAACATATTTTTGAGCAAAATTTCAAAATCTCTGAAACAAAAAATGTTGTGCAGATATTCGTATCTGGCGATATCTTGGAATATGACTGTCAACAGCCTCTTCAAAATATTGCAAGACACCTGTCTTCAAATATAAAAGAACTTAAATTTGTTGATGAAAAGCTGAAAGAATGGGATTCTTCCTTTGTACTGATTGTTTTTCAAAC
>CACWQT010000017.1 GCA_902763185.1 uncultured Rhodospirillales bacterium
CAAACTAACAACAGCTGAAAATTCATGGCAAAAACTGTCCACCGGACACTTTTTGCGCATAAATTCGTCCGCCCCATTTTTAGCACTTGTTGGTAACGATAGGTGCTTTTTTTGTGACGATGAGGTAAGTATTAAAACGCCGGAACGTCGGTGACGGTCGGTTGTGTATTGGGGGTTAAGGCCGTGTTGATGTCTTTAATCGGGATAGATTGCTCGTCTATTAAGAGGTTGCCTTGTTGAAAAATGGTGTTGCCGATTTTGTTTTCATAATCCAAAGGGTTCATATCTGTCGGGTTAACTTGCTCTGTCTGGTTGACAAGCGGTTGCGGTGAAGCATTTGCCGGTTGCGTTGTGGTGTCGTTTAATTGCGATTGTGCATCTTGCACGCGCTCGGTTGCCGGAATAAAATCATCAACCACAGGCTGTTCGGGCGCGCTCTCGGCAGGTGTGCTTGGCGTTTCTGCCACATAGCCGAAAGGATTTTCCAAATTGTTCGGTTGGATAACTTCAACGTTATGCCGTTTGCCGTCAGGCGTTGCGGCAGAGCCGATGACTTCGGTCGGTTGGTTTGGTTCAGCTGATAATATCAATGCAGTTAAAAATAGTGTATACATGTTCCCTCCTTTGGGGTTTGTTAAAGCACCGTCATTGTCATAAATTTTCTCCCTATGTATCTCTTTTATACACCGCGGTCGGAAATTTATTTCAAGCACGATACTTTTCCGAACCCATTGCAAAAATCCCCTTTTTAGGTGATTTTTAGGTTTTATTAGTATGATTCGTTAAAGCACCGTCATTGTCATAAATTTTCTACTTATTTATGCTATAAAATTAAAATTTGAAGAGGAAAATATTTGGATTCTGCGCATTTTTGTCTAACTGACTCCAGCCGAATCGCCATAAGCTCTTTTAAAAGATTTAAAAAACGAAAAAAAATGATTTTTTGTGCATTTTTTGCTTGCAATTATTTTTTTTAAATGTTACAAACTCACACGCAACAAATGTTAAGGAAACTTTAACCTTTTAAAAGGCCGACGGATTAAGGTGTTTCTCTTGATTTGACGGAGAGTTAAAATTAAGGTTTTCTTGCGAAATAAATATAACCCATAATGCAGATTTTTGTTGCGAAAATTTGCAGTAATTTTTTTAGATGGCAGGTTCCATAAGGAATTTTTTGCCATTTAGTTATAGGAAAAGTGTTAAAATGATGGATACACAAAATATCAGAATCCGCCTCAAGGCATTTGATCATCGTCTTTTGGATTTATCTACAAAAGAAATCGTTCATACCGCTAAGAGAACCGGAGCAAATGTCAGAGGACCTATTCCTCTGCCGACAAAAATTGAGAAGTTCACAGTGAACCGCTCTCCTCACGTTGATAAAAAGTCTCGTGAACAATTTGAGATCCGTACTCACAAAAGACTTCTTGATATTGTAGATCCTACACCGCAAACCGTTGATGCTCTGATGAAATTGGACTTGGCGGCTGGCGTTAATGTAGAAATTAAGTTATAATTTTAATGTTGGTTTTTGAAAGATAAAATCAACCTATTGAAAAGGAAAAAATAAAAATGCGTACTGGTCTTATCGCAAAAAAACTTGGAATGACAAGAATTTTTGAATCTGACGGCACCCATGTTCCGGTAACGGTTTTGGCTGTTGAAGGTTTAAAAGTTGTTAATGTCAGAACAAATGAAAAAGACGGTTACAGTGCTGTTCAATTAGGAACAGGTGCTGTTAAGGCGAAGAATTTGTCTAAGCCGCTTAAAGGATATTTCACCAAGGCTAATGTTGAGCCGAAAAAGAAAATGGGTGAGTTCAGAGTTAGTGAAGATTGCCTTCTTTCTGTTGGTGATGAATTGTCTGCAGAACATTTTGTTGCTGGTCAATATGTGGATGTATGCTCAACTTCTATCGGTAAAGGTTTTGCCGGTGTTATGAAGCGTCATAACTTCGCAGGTTTGGAAGCAACACACGGTGTGTCTATTTCTCACCGTTCTCATGGTTCTACCGGACAAAGACAAGATCCGGGTAAGGTATTTAAGGGCAAAAAGATGGCAGGACATATGGGTGACGAACGCGTTACCGTTCAAAACTTAAAAGTTGTTGCCGTTGATGGTGCTCGCGGTTTGATTATGGTTAAAGGTGGTGTTCCCGGTGCTGAAAATGCATGGGTTCGCGTTACCGATGCCATCAAGAAGACTGCAGATGTCAAATTGCCGATGCCTGCCGGTTTAAAGAAGGTTGATGAACCTGTTGCAGTTAAAGCTGAAGAAACAGCAGCTGATAATGCATAAGATGATTAAGGAAATTTAGATATGAAACAGGACATCTTAAATTTGAATAATGAAAACGTCGGCAGTATTGAGCTGAACGATGCGATTTTCGGATTGGAAGTTCGCGCTGATGTTTTGCACCGTGTGGTAAATTGGCAGTTAGCTATGCGCCAATGCGGTAACCACCAGACTAAAGGTCGTTCCGATGTTGCTTTGACACCGGCAAAACCGTTTAAGCAAAAAGGTAGCGGTAATGCACGTCAAGGTAGCCGTAAAGGAACACAATTCAGAAAAGGTGGAATCGTTTTTGGTCCGGTTGTCAGAGATCACTCTCATGACTTGACCAAAAAGTTCAGAAAATTAGGCTTAAAAACTGCCCTTTCTGCGAAAGCTAAAGAGGGTAACCTTGTTATCATTGACGAGGCAAAGCTTTCTAATCCGAAAACCAAAGAGTTGGTTAACAAGCTCAATGCTTGCGGATGGAATAACTGCTTGTTTATTGATGGCAAGGAAGTTGATATGAATTTTGCATTGGCCAGCCGCAATATCGCAGGCGTTGACGTTTTGCCGACAATCGGTGCCAATGTATACGATATTTTGAAAAAAGAGAAGTTGGTATTGACTAAAGATGCCGTTGCTTGCTTGGAGGAAAGATTACAATGAAAAAATCAACAAAAACAAACAATGTAACTGCAAAAATGTATGATACATTACTTCGTCCGGTAATTACCGAAAAATCTATGGCGTCTTCTGAGAGCGGAAAGGTTGTATTTATGGTTCCTTTGTCTGCTACCAAAGATGAAGTTAAGGCTGCTGTTGAAGCTATCTTTAACGTTAAGGTAACTAAGGTAAATACCGTTAAACAAGCCGGTAAGGTAAAGCGCTTTAAGGGTTATGAGGGCGTTCGCTCTGATTACAAGAAGGCGTTGGTTACTCTTGCCGAAGGTCAAAATATTGATGTTACAGCAGGAATTTAGTCATGGCTTTGAAAACATTTAAGCCCGCTACTCCAGGTCTTCGTCAGCTGATTATTGTTGACAGAAGTGAGCTTTATAAGGGCAATCCTGAAAAGAGTCTGACCGTTGGTCTGACTAAAACCGGTGGGCGTGATAATTTCGGACACGTAACAAGTCGTAAAATCGGTGGCGGACACAAACGCAAATATCGTGTTATCGACTTCAGACGTAATAAATTTGATTGTGAAGCAACGGTTGAGAGAATCGAATATGATCCTAACCGCACATCCTTCATTGCTTTAATTAACTATGAAGATGGCGAAAAGGCTTATATTTTGGCTCCGCAAAGATTGAAAGCCGGTGATAAGGTTATTTCTTCGGAAAGAGCCGATATTAAACCGGGTAATGCAATGCCTTTGAAGAGCATGCCGGTTGGTACAATCGTTCATAATGTTGAGTTAAGAGCAGGTAAGGGCGGACAATTGGTTCGTTCTGCAGGTTGCTATGCACAAGTTGTCGGTAAAGATGCCGGATATGCACAGCTCAAACTTTCTTCCGGTGAACTTCGTATCGTTCGTGAAGAATGTTTAGCTACTGTCGGCGCTGTTTCTAATCCGGATAACCAAAACGTATCTTTGGGTAAAGCAGGTCGTTCAAGATGGCTCGGTATTCGTCCGGTAACTCGTGGTGTTGCGATGAACCCTGTTGATCACCCGCATGGTGGTGGTGAAGGTCGTACATCCGGCGGTCGCCATCCGGTTACACCTTGGGGTAAGCCGACTAAGGGTGCTAAAACTCGTTCTAACAAGAAGACAGATCGCTTTATTATGAGATCTCGTCATGAAAACAAGAAGAAATAAGGAGGTAAACAAATGACTCGTTCTGTATGGAAAGGACCTTTCGTAGATGGTTATCTTCTTAAGAAAGCTGATGCAGCAAGAGCATCTACTCGTAACGAAGTGATTAAAATTTGGTCTCGCCGTTCTACCATGTTGCCGCAATTTGTCGGTTTGACATTTGGTGTTCACAATGGTCATAAATTTATTCCGGTATTGGTTACCGAGGATATGGTTGGCCACAAGTTCGGTGAATTTGCTCCAACACGTACCTTCTATGGTCACGCTGCAGATAAAAAAGTTAAGAGAGGTTAATTATGGGAAAAGCTAAAGATACAAGAAGATTGGCTTCTAACCAAGCGAAAGCTGAGAACAATTCTATTCGTTCCAGTGCTCGCAAAGTTAACCTTGTTGCTCAGACTATCAGAGGTTTAAGCGCTGAGAAGGCTGTTGCAGAACTTAGCTTCTCTAAGAAGAGAATTGCAAAGGTTGCTTTAGAAGTATTAAAATCAGCGATTGCCAATGCTGAAAACAATCACAAACTTAACATTGATAAGTTGGTGGTAGCTGAAGCATATACCGGCAATGGTATTGTAATGAAACGTATGCACGCACGTGGTCGCGGCAGAGGTGCAAGGGTTTTAAAGCCTTTCTCTAAATTGACTATCGTTGTGGCAGAGCGTGGGGAGTAAAATAAATGGGACAGAAAGTAAATCCTATCAGTCTTCGTTTAGGTGTTAACCGCACATGGGACTCTCGTTGGTATGCCGACGACAGTTTCACTGATTACCTCCACGAAGATAAAAAAATCAGAAAATTTTTGAAGGATAAGTTGGCTCAAGCCGGCATTAGCAGAATCATTATTGAACGTCCTGCTAAGAAAGCAAGAGTAACTATTCATTCAGCAAGACCGGGTATTGTAATTGGCAAGAAAGGTCAAGACATTGAATTATTGAGAAAAGACATTCAAAAGTTGACCTCTTCTGAAGTTCAATTAAATATTCTGGAAGTGAGAAAACCTGAATTGGATGCTCAGTTGGTAGCTGACTCTGTTGCACAACAGTTGGAACGCCGTGTGGCTTTCCGTCGTGCGATGAAGAGAGTTATGCAATCTGCGCTTCGTTTGGGTGCCGAAGGTATTAAGGTTTGCTGTTCCGGTCGTTTAGGCGGTGCGGAAATTGCCAGAACCGAATATTACCGTGAAGGCAGAGTGCCTTTGCACACTCTTCGTGCTGATATTGACTATGCTACGGCAACTGCTCACACCACTTATGGTGCTTGCGGTGTTAAAGTTTGGATTTATAAAGGTGAGATTATGGCTCACGATCCAATGGCACAAGACAAGAAATTGGCTGAACAAAAGTAATGTAATGAGGTTTTAAGATGTTAAGTCCAAAACGTGTAAAGTTCCGTAAGCAGCATAAAGGTCGTATTCACGGCGTTGCTAAAGGCGGTTCTCTTTTAAGTTTCGGTTCATACGGATTGAAAGCTCTCACACCGGAGCGCGTTACCGCACGCCAAATCGAGGCTGCCCGTCGCGCTATCACGCGTGAAATGAAGAGAGCCGGAAGACTATGGATCAGAATTTTCCCGGACGTTCCTGTGTCAGATAAACCTGCCGAGGTTCGTATGGGTAAAGGTAAAGGTGCTCCTGAATTTTGGGTAGCAAGAGTTAAACCGGGACGTATAATGTTTGAAATCGGTGATGTAGATGAAGATACAGCACGCAGAGCATTTGCGTTAGGTGCAGCAAAATTGCCTGTTAAGAGCAAGTTTGTTAAACGCTTGAATTCTGATAATGGAGAAGCATAATGGTAAAAATTAAAGATTTGAGAGCTATGAGTGTTGATGAGCTTGAAACAAGACTTGTAGAATGCAAAAAAGAGCAATTAAGTTTGCGCATTCAGCAGGCTACCGGTCAGCTAACAAACACATCAGCTATTTCCAAGGTTCGCAAGGAAGTAGCTCAAATCAATACGCTTTTAACAGAGCGTAAGAAGAATAGTTAGGAGAAAAAACATGCCTAAAAGAATTCTTCAAGGTGTAGTTGTAAGTGATAAGCAGGATAAAACCGTCGTTGTCAGCGTTGAGCGTCAGGTTATGCACCCTGTTTACAAGAAAATCGTTAAGAGAAGTAAGAAATTTGCAGCTCACGATGAGAATAATGAGTTCAAGGTAGGGGATCAGGTTTCCATTATTGAATCTAAACCTTATTCCAAAACTAAAACTTGGACTGTAATCAGTAATAATGAAAATGCCTAGTTAGGAAGGAATTGAATTATGATACAAATGCAAACCAACCTAGATGTTGCAGATAATTCTGGCGCACGTCAGGTGCAGTGCATTAAAGTTCTTGGTGGTTCCAAGAGAATGCATGCCTCAGTCGGTGACATTATTATCGTTTCCGTAAAGGATGCAATGCCTAAAGGGCGTGTCAAAAAGGGTGATGTTCAACGTGCAGTTATCGTTAGAACAGCCAGTGACATCAGACGTAAAGACGGTAGTGTTATCCGTTTTGACAGCAATGCAGCTGTTTTGGTAAATAAGGACGGCGAGCCAATCGGCACACGTATTTTCGGTCCTGTTACCAGAGAGTTGCGTGCGAAAAAATTCATGAAAATTATTTCTTTAGCACCGGAGGTTTTGTAATGAGCAAAATGAAAATTAAAAAAGGTGATAAAGTAATTGTTATTGCAGGTGATGACAAAGGCAAAACCGGTGAAGTATTAAAAGCTATGCCGAAAGAGGGCAAAGTTGTTGTTCAAGGTATTAATCTTGTTAAAAGACATACTAAACCCAGCCAAACGAATCCCGGCGGTATTGTTACTAAAGAAGCAGCTATTCAGGTTTCTAACGTTGCTGTTGTTACAGCTGACGGCAAAGCCTCTAAAGTCGGCTTTAAGGTTGTTGACGGTTTGAAAAAGCGTGTTGCTCGTAAAACCGGTGAAGTAATCGATAATTAGGAGATAGATTGATGACAAATTTTGAAAAATTATACAATGACGTCATTAAAAAAGCTCTTGTGGAAAAATTCGGTTACAAGAATCCGCATGAGATTCCAAAGTTGACAAAGATTGTTTTGAACATGGGTGTCGGTGATGCTATTACCGACAAGAAGAAGCTCAACAATGCTGTTGAAGAAATGGCTATGATTGCCGGTCAAAAACCTGTTGTTACATCTGCCAGAAAGTCTATTGCTACTTTCAAATTAAGAGAAGGTATGCCTATCGGTTGCAAGGTTACTTTGCGTTCTGATCGGATGTATGACTTTTTAGAGCGTTTAATCAATATGGCTCTTCCTCGTATCAGAGACTTTCACGGAATTTCCGGAAAGAACTTTGACGGTAAAGGAAACTTTGCTTTTGGCATTAAAGAGCAAATCATATTCCCTGAAATTAACTATGAAAAAGTTGAGCAGGTCAGAGGTATGGATATTGTTATCTGCACATCAGCTAAGACTGATGAAGAAGCAAAATTCTTGCTGACATCATTCAACTTACCATATAAGAAATAAGCGGAGATTTTACAATGTCAAAAACAAGTTCAGTATATAGAAACTTGAAAAGAGTGAAGATGGCTGCAAAATATGCAAATGTTCGCTCCAAGTTGAAAGCCATTATCAATGACAAAAATGCTCCTGAAGATGAAAGATTTCAGGCAACATTGAAATTGGCAGAACTTCCGCGTAACTCTTCAAAGGTTAGAATTAGAAACCGTTGCAAGATTACAGGTCGTTCTCGTAGTTATAGTCGTAAATTCGGTGTCAGCCGTGTTGAATTAAGAGACATGGCAAGCTTCGGCGAGATACCGGGTTTGGTAAAATCAAGCTGGTAAGGAGATGATATTATGTCGATGACTGATCCTTTGGGCGATATGCTCACACGCATTAGAAACGCACAAAGAGCGAAGAAAAGTGATGTTGTATCACCTGCCTCTCGCTTGCGTGAAAATGTGTTAGAAGTTTTGAAACGCGAAGGCTACATTGCAGGTTATGAAAAGGTTAATGTTCGCGCTGGTGTTGATGAACTTCATATTCAATTAAAATATTTTGAAGGCACAAGTGTTATCACTGAAATTTACCGCGTATCCACTCCGGGACGTCGTGTATATTCCAGTGTTAAGGACTTGCCGAGAGTTTATAATGGTTTAGGTATTTCGGTTGTTTCTACCCCGAAGGGTGTAATGAGCGATAACGAAGCCAGAAAAGCTAATGTCGGCGGCGAAATCTTGTGTCAGGTATTCTAGGGAGAAAGCGGATGTCAAGAATTGGTAAATATCCAGTAGTTATCCCTGAGGGCGTTACAGCATCTGTTAACGGCAATGTTGTTAACGTAAAAGGAAAACTTGGTGAATTGAGCTTCTCTTTTGATGATTCTCATGTTAGTGTAGAACTCAAAGATGGCAAAATTGTGGTTACTCCGCACTCCGAGAGCCGCACAGCCAGAACTTTGTGGGGAACCACTCGTGCACAAATTAACTCTTTGGTTAAAGGTGTGAGCGTTGGTTACAGCAAGAGTATTGAGCTGATCGGCGTTGGTTATAAAGCTCGTATGGACGGCAGAAATGTTGTATTAACATTGGGCTTTTCGCATGATGTTCCTTTTGAAACTCCAAAAGGTATCACCATTGCTTGCGAAAACCAAACCGTTTTGAAAATCAGCGGTGTTGATAAACAATTAGTCGGACAAGTTGCGGCGGAAATTCGTAAATACAGAAAGCCGGAACCTTATAAAGGTAAGGGTATTCGTATTGATAACGAGTATGTTCGTCGTAAAGAAGGCAAGAAGAAATAGGATGTAAAGCAATGAATACACCAAGAAAATTATATGAAAAAAGAAAAGCGCGTGTTCGCACCGCTTTGAAGGCTGCTGCCAATGGAAAGATGAGATTATCTGTATTTCGCAGTGGCAAGCATATTTATGCTCAAGTTATTGATGATGCAAAAGGTGCAACCGTTGCTTCTGCTTCTACTTTGGATAAAGAAGTAAGAGCCAATATTGCAAAGTCTTCTAATATTGAAGCTGCGCAATATGTCGGCAAAGTAGTTGCTGAACGTGCTGTTAAAAATGGCGTCAGCGAAGTTGTGTTTGACCGTGGCGGCTATGTATATCATGGTCGTGTAAAGGCTTTGGCAGATTCTGCTCGTGAAGCCGGATTGAAATTTTAGGAGGTTACAATGGCACAATCTTTAGAACGTCATAATAATAAGGCAGAGAAAAAAGAAGAATTGGTTGAGAAACTCGTGTTTGTTAACCGTGTTGCAAAGACTGTTAAAGGTGGTCGCACCATGTCTTTTGCGGCTTTGGTTGTTGTAGGTGATCAGAAAGGTCGTATCGGATTTGGTTCCGGTAAAGCGGCTGAAGTTCCTGAAGCCATTGTTAAGGCAACTAACGAAGCTAAAAAGAACTTGGTTCGTATCCCGCTTCGTGAAGGCAGAACTTTACACCATGATATCAGTGGTCGTTTCGGTGCTGGTAAAGTGGTATTAAGAACAGCTCCTGCCGGTACCGGTGTTATTGCCGGTGGTCCGATGCGTGCAGTATTTGAAGTACTCGGCGTGCAAGACGTTGTTGCAAAATCATTAGGTTCTAACAATCCTTACAATATGATTAAGGCAACTATGGTTGCTTTGCGCTCTATCAACAGCCCACGTATGGTTGCTGCAAAGCGCGGCAAAAAAGTCGGTGATATTGTAAGCCGCCGCGAGAACACATCTAACGCTAAACTTGATAAAGAGGAGGCTTAATCATGGCTACTAAAAAGAAGACTGTTAAGGTTACTCAAGTCAAGAGTTCTATCGGACATGGCAAAGTGCAAATTGCTACTTTGAAAGGTCTCGGATTAAACAAAGTCGGCAAAACTTCCGAATTGGAAGATACTCCGGCCGTTAGAGGTATGATTAACAAAGTGGCTCACCTCGTTAAGGTTGAAGAATAATTTTGTTTCGGGCTGACGGAGCGGCTTGCCGCTTCTGCCTAAAGCAATGGCTTAAATGAGGTCAGCCCAAAACAAGTTTTTGATTTTAACAGAGATTGAGAAAAGGTGAAAAAAATGAAACTTAATGAATTAAGAGATAACGAAGGTGCTACGAAGAACCGCATTCGCGTTGGTCGTGGTATCGGTAGCGGCAAGGGTAAAACCGGTGGTCGCGGACAAAAAGGTCAGAAATCTCGTTCCGGTGTTTCTATTCACGGTTTTGAAGGCGGTCAAATGCCGATTTATCGTCGTATGCCGAAACGCGGATTTAAGAATCCTTTTGCAAAGACTTTTGCTGTTGTTAATTTGGATACAATCCAAAAGGCAATTGATGCCGGCAAGCTTAATGCCAAAGAAATTACCAAAGAAACATTGTTGGCTTCCAACGTTGTTTCTAAGGAAATGGACGGCATTCGCTTGTTAGCCAGAGGCGCTTTAACAGCGGCTATCAACATTACTGTTGATTCTGCATCTAAGGCGGCTGTTGCGGCTGTAGAGAAAGCAGGCGGCAAAGTTGTTGTAAATAAGTAAATTTTGATTTCTAGAGCGGCCTTTTCGGGTCGCTCTAAATTCATTTACCATTATGTAAACTAAAATTTAGAGCGCCCTTAAGTCCATCTCTATTAATCTAAAATTTATCTTATTTCCAAAGCTCCGGTATGGAGCTTTTTTTTGTTAGCAAATGATGGCACTTTATCTCACCCATTGCAAAAATCGCCCTCCTTTGAGAGCGATTTTTCTGTTTAACTTATTTGTAAGCTCCGCTTTGGAGGAGGGCTTGCCGAGTTCACTTACAAAATTTATCTTATTTCCAAGTCAAAGCTCCGATATGGGGCTTTTTTTATTTTAATGCTATTGACTCGTGCTTTAAAAAGTGCTATTCTTTTTTCGTTCATTAAGTTTTATCTCTATAGATTTGTATTTGTCTTTCGTTAAGCTCAATGCTTTTTGAGGGGTGTTTCGGGTTTAAGGGCTAAGCTTGGTGGATTTCTTGCGGGGTATTCTTGCAGGAAGACTTAAAAATTTTCACTTATGTTCAATTCAATTAAACGGGCGTTTAACGCCATCGGTGCGTGGATACTCAATGTATTTGCCGCCATCATGAGAGTTAGTTTTCCGCAGCTTTGCTGCAAGTATTTCACCAAAATTAAGGAGGGCTGCCGAGACCAAGAACATTATGCCAAATTGAAGCTGTTCTTGCCCGGTGAGGCAAAAGAGCTCCGTGCTATTAAGAAGCTTAAATTGAGCTGGGATGAAATCTCCGATCATGTCTGGTCTCCGGAAACGGAACTTGCGTTACTGAAAGAGGGTAATTATGCCCTTATCGGTAAGATTCGTGGAGGTGATACAGAAGCGCTTGATGTCATCTGCGCAACGGGTGACGCGGATCTGATTGCAAAGGTGTTTGCTCAGGCAACGCCAAGCAATTATTATCTGAAGAAATGGCTTTTTGAGGCTAAAGCAGATGTTGTTGCAGGTGTTCTTAAGCGCGTTCCTGTCGCATTCAACTCGTTAAGCTACGATGACGTGAATAATCTTAATTACGTTGGGGTTCTGGTCAATAGCGCCTCAGAGGAGAATGCATCGGATAAGCAGAAGAAATCGGCTCAGAAATGGGCTACAGAGGTTGTCACACGGAATGAGTTCATGAACTGTTCTCTTTCAAATCAAGAGAGTGAGCTCTTTGAAAGTGCCATGTCGGTGCTCTTAAATGCCGACTATGATTTTTCAAAGTATATGGAAAATCTGCAGCGGTGGCATAGGCGTTGGTATTGTTCCATTCGAGATCATGCAAGTACAAGTGCCTATTGCGAGGAATATCTGATTGAGAGACTTCCCCGTATATGGTATTTGGCTGATGCAAAGGAGGAGCGTTTTGCTCAGTATTCCGGGCAAAACTGCGTGACCGAAAAAGGTGATGCTCGGCGCTGGATGACGCTTGTTCGCAAAAACATCTGGAGACCACGTGTCGCAATCGCTGCACTCAGGACGTGCACATACCTCTCTTACAATAATCCGGGGGCAGCTGTTGTTGATTTACAAAGAGAGTTGGTTTCAAGCGCTCAGCAGTTTAATGTGATTGAGATTGCCTTGGGCAAATTGCCGGAGCAGTATCAATCTCAATTACAGTCAAAGCTCTATGGTAGCATTACCACCGTAGCAGAGGCTATGAAGGCGCTTGAGCTTTTGCCGGCATCCTATCACAAGGGTATTCGAGCAAAGATTGCTGAGATTGCCATAGAGTATGATGCTGAGAAGCTTCTTTCTTATTGGCCGTTTGACGGTTGGGAAGGAAGTGTGGCTGCCTCGGTGGTGAGAAAACTCTCTATCTATAAGTGGTTGCCATTGGATAAGCTCACAGAGCTTCCGAAGCATCTTCAAAATGTGGCACTTGAAGAGCTTGAAATTCAGGCAGAACTGGGGGTCATTCACAGTTTCACCTCAGCGGAGATGGAAAAACTGATTGAGAAGAAACTTCACTCTCGTTCAGAAGTAACGTTGCTTACTGCGAGAAATGAGACAGTCTCTACATATGGTGAGAAGTATGTTTCTCTTCATAAAATGTCCGACAGGACTTTCTCGGCAATTGTGTTGAGAACATTGGATGCCCATAGGGATTCAATAGAAAGCACTCTGAAGAAGGTCATCAGTCTCCACGCTGAGAAGTGGGGCTTGAGTGAAGAGAATTACAAAGCACTGTTGCAAAGTCCATATAGTTCTCTTGCTGCTTTGCTCAAAGAAAGTATCCGAAAAGCGCAAGATGGCGAACCGAAATCATCCGGTGCGGTGATGCCTAATAAGCATGGTTTTGTGGCTATTGAAGAGACTTAAGGAAGACAAGGAATTTAGGGTGTGGCGTGAGCTACGCCCTTTTTCTTTTAGAGTATTAAAAAATAGTGGGCGGATTATTTTTGTTATTGCAAGATTAAGGGCTAATAAAGTAGTATTTTAGTATGAAAAAGTTGTTGATTGGTTGTTTATTTGTCATTGTTTTAGCGGCAGGGATTTACGGGTTCTTTGCTAAGCGTTTGGATTATTCCAAAATTGTGTTTGTTATGCCGTCATCGGAGCGCGCGTCTTCGCCTTATTATTATCAAAAAGACGGGGATTTCTTTTTAGCCGATGATTTGAAACAGGGGCTAGAAAAACTCGGGTATGAAGTCAGTTATCGCTTTCGTGAGGATTATGACAATTTAGATTTGGGTAATGTCGGTAATGTGATTTATTTTAAGGGATATTATAATTTTAAGCATTTACCGGAGGCGAAAAATGACGGGCGCAAGCGAGTTCTTTATCTTTATTATGTAGAAGGGCTTGAAATGGAAATACTGGCCGAGGCTGATGCTGTGGTCAGTGCCTCTGAGAAGTTGATTGATGAGGTGTTAAAACCTAGAGGTATAAAAGCTTTTTATATTCCACAGTTTACCAATTCGGAGCGTTTTAAGCCGGCAGAAAATGAGGCTAAAGTAACGGAAGTATTGTTTGTCGGTTCTAATCATAGCCGTAAAGGACGGTTGTCGGTTAACTATGCGGTTAATGCTAAAGCGGATTTAAGTGTTTACGGTAAGTTTTGGGAGACATTTTTAGCGCCGGAATATCTTAAAGGCAATTATATTGATAATGATGAGCTGTATAAATATTACAGCGGGGCTAAAGTTGTGCTTAATGACCACAGAGAAGATATGCGTTATTTCGGGTTTGTTTCTAACCGGATTTATGATGTGAGTGCATCGGGCGGTTTCGTTTTTACTGATTATCTGCCGGAGATTGAAAAGGTTTACGGTAACAGTATCGCGACTTATAAAAACGAGCAGGAGTTTCAGGATAAGCTTTCGTATTATTTAGCGCATGATGAAGAACGGCAGGATATGGCTAAAAGGGCACGCGAGATTACCTTAAAGTATTTTACCAATGATGTGGCGGCAAAGCGCTTTGATGAAGTGTTGAAAAATATTCAAAAATAATTGCGGTATCTCTTGATTTTCTAAAAACCACACACTAACTAAGGTATTAGTTTTAAAACATTTATTTAAGGAGCAGATTAAAATGCAAGTTAAACCATTGCGTGAAAACGTTTTAATTAAACGCGTTGAAGAAGAAAATAAGACGGCAGGCGGAATTATTTTGCCGGATACTGCAAAAGAAAAGCCAAGTGAGGGTATTGTGGTTGCCGCAGGCGAAGGACCGCGCACCACAGAGGGTAAAACCTTACCGATGAGTGTTAAGGTCGGTGACCATATTTTGTTTAGCAAATGGTCAGGAACGGAAATTAAAGTGGACGGCGTTCCTCATCTGATTATCAAAGAGGGCGATATTTTGGCAATTGTGGAAAGATAATTGAAGAAAGGATAAAATATTATGGCTGCAAAAGATATTAAATTCGGAACAGATGCTCGCGCAAAAATGCTTAAGGGCGTTGAGGTTTTAGCTAAAACAGTTAAAGTGACATTAGGTCCTAAAGGGCGCAATGTTATGCTTGATAAGTCATACGGTGCACCGAAAATTACTAAAGACGGTGTGTCGGTGGCAAAAGAAGTTGTGCTCCAAGATAAGTTTGAAAATATGGGCGCACAGCTCGTTAAAGAAGTTGCACAAAAAACTGCGGATAAGGCCGGTGACGGCACAACAACTGCAACCGTTTTGGCAGAAGCTATCATTAAAGAGGGTTGTAAGGCTGTTGCTGCCGGAATGAACCCGATGGACTTAAAACGCGGTATTGATATGGCTGTTGAAGCGGTGGTTAATGATGTTAAATCTCGCTCTAAAGAAATTAAAACTTCTGAAGAAATTGCACAAGTCGGCACGATTTCTGCCAACGGCGATACCAGTATCGGCGAATATTTGGCTCGCGCCATGGAAAAAGTCGGCAACGACGGTGTCATTACGGTGGAAGATGCCAAAGGCTTGGATACCGAGCTTGATGTGGTTGAAGGTATGCAGTTTGACAGAGGTTACCTCTCTCCTTATTTTGTAACCGATGCCGATAAAATGACAGCAGAATACGAAGCGCCGTATGTGCTTCTTTATGACCAAAAAATTTCTAACTTGCAGGCAATTTTGCCGGTGTTGGAAGCGGTTTTGCAATCCGGTCGTGCACTTCTTATCGTTGCGGAAGATATTGACGGCGAAGCGTTGGCAACATTGGTTGTTAACCGTATCAGAAGCGGCTTAAAGGTTTGTGCAGTTAAAGCTCCGGGCTTTGGTGACAGAAGAAAGGCTATTTTGCAAGATTTGGCAATTTTGACCGGTGGTCAGGTCATTTCCGAAGAATTGGGTATGAAGCTTGAAAACACCACGGTTGATATGCTCGGCACAGCAAAACGCGTGGTTATTACCAAAGATGATACCACCATTATTGATGGTAACGGCGATAAGGCGGCGATTGATGCACGCAAAACCCAAATCAAAAAAGAGATTGAAAAGACAACCTCTGACTATGACCGCGAAAAATTACAAGAGCGCTTGGGTAAACTTTCCGGCGGTGTTGCAGTGTTAAAGGTCGGCGGTTCTTCTGAAGTTGAAGTTAAAGAAAAGAAGGATCGTATTGATGATGCGCTTAATGCAACGCGTGCGGCAGTTAAAGAAGGCGTGGTTGCCGGTGGCGGAACAGCGCTTCTTTATGCGACAAAGGCTTTGGAAAAGGTTAATCCGGCTAATCAAGATCAACGTGTTGGTGTTGATATTATCCGCAGAGCATTACAAGCTCCAATCCGTCAGATTGCCGAAAATGCCGGTGTTGACGGTGCGGTTGTTGCCGGTAAGCTCTTAGAAGGTAAGGATTGTAACTACGGTTATAATGCGGCAACAGATGAATATACAGATATGATTAAAGCCGGTATTGTGGACCCGACCAAGGTGGTTCGCACCGCTTTACAGGATGCGGCGTCAGTTGCAAGTTTGTTGATTACAACCGAAGCAATGGTTACCGAAATTCCTGAAAAGCACGAATGCCATTGTGGCGAAGGTGCCGGTGCAGGAATGGGTGGCGGTATGGGCTTCTAAGCTTAGTTCAAAGTATAATAAAGGGGCGGTTTTCCGCCCCTTTGGTTTGTTAAAGTTTATTATAATTAGTGTCTTCCGTGACCTTTGATAGCACCAATAAGGTGACCGGTACCATGTGCAAGAATGCCTACGCCGTGTGCAACATCCGCAACTTTATCCAAAACTTTTTCAGTTTTAGAGCGGTTGTCAACACAATCATTAAAATGGTCTATTCTGTCACGAAACATATGGCAATGATACGGAAAAGGAGAATACATCATATTTCTCATAATTTCAGCAGACATAGCCATGGCCAGTAAACTGCCGAAAAGATCTCCCCATGGATCAGCAGACTGTTGTTGATTGGCGTTATTATAATCATCATACATAGGTTCTTGAGCTTGAGAAGCTGAATAAGATTGGCTTTGCTCTTGTGTTGGCAGAGGGTTGCCATAGACATCGCGGAGTGTTTGAATATTATTGTCTGAAATTTTATCGCCTGCTAAATAATTTAATGTCTCGGCGGAAGAAGCCTTTTCTTGTCCTATTTCTCCCATTAGGTTTTCCGGTTCAAGAATAGCTTTAAATACCAAATCAGGTGCGGCATCACCATAACGCTCGGTTAAGCTATCCATTAGTTTTTGGGGATTTTCAATTTGTATACTACCGTTTTCTTTACGGCTATTGAGTAGTTCTAAGGCGGCTTTTGACTTGATATCACTCATGGTTGTTCTCCCCTTAATTAAGTCCTATCTGGTATGGCGATGCAATGGTGGTGTTGCCATACGTGGGGCATGATGCATTATTCTGGGATCGTGTGCACGTGCCATAATACGCCCAACCATTCTGTCATGCATGGCTTGGTATCTTGGAGGAAGCGGCGGTGGTCTGCGTGGTATTCTTCTTTGCGCATAAAACCAGTTACGCAAACCAATGTGTGGGTCTAAATGCGGTCTATAAAAGTGAGGTCTATGAAAGTGTGGTCTATGAAAATGAGGTCTGCCAATTATGTGTGCTGCTACATGTAGTCCAACTCCTACAGTGTGCAGTACTTTGCTGGTTGTGCGCCAAAAATCACCCATGGGAACCTCCCTTAAGACATAATTATCATATTTAATTTATTGTATCATATTTTTGAGGGGGCGTCAAGGTATTTTTAGTGTGCCAACGGTTTGTTTTTTTGTTATTTATAATAAAATGTTAAACTTTTGCGGCTATAATTCAGAAAAGTTATTTTATTGGAATGGACGATGACATGATGTTTCGCCGAATTAGTTGTTTGATTTTACTTGTTTTCATGATGCTTTTCGGGCAAATATGTTCGGCGAGAGCAATGAGTTTGACGGATTATATTTATCTTAATGCCAGTCGTGGCAAATTTTCGGCAATACAGACATATTTAAGACGTGGCTACAATATAGATGCACCTGATAGAAACGGGATGACAGCTCTTTGTTATGCCGCTATGAGGCATGATGCGCGAGCATATCAGGGGCTTAAACGGCTAGGTGCTTCAGATAAAAAAGATTGTATGAGACGAGTTGCTCAACAGCCGACAAATGTTAGTAAACGTTATGCGCGTCCTCAACCAATCTCTTCCTCTGATCCTGTTGTTGGCGTTTCACAGGGTGATAATACGGCAAAGTATGCGGCTATCGGGTTGGGTGTAGCAGGGGTTGCCACGGCGGCAATATTGTTGGGGCATAACAGTGGTCACAGTCATTCGCATGCGCCGATTCAGCCTACATGTCCGGAAGGGCAAATGTGGGATGGTTCAAAGTGTGTGGAGATACATGCTTGCCCGACAGGACAAAGGTGGAATGGGACAGAGTGTGTGGCAATTATTTGCCCTAGTGGCCAGCATTTAGATGGTAATGTTTGTGTGCCGGATGTTTCAACTGATTGTCCGATTGGTCAACGTTGGAACGGCACTATTTGTGCACCGATTGTATGTCCTGCCGGTCAGCATTTAGAAGGAAATGATTGTGTTAATGATGTTATTTGTCCGACAGGGGAACGTTGGAACGGCACAGCTTGTGAACCGATAGTTTGTCCGGATGGACAGCATTTAGAAGGTGATGTCTGTGTATCGGATGTGCCGCCGGAGTGTCCGACCGGACAACGTAAAGTCGGTGATGAATGTGTGGCGATTATTTGTCCTCAGAATACGCATTTAGTCGGTAATTATTGCGTGGCCGATGAGATTGATATTGAAAATTTCGGTGATAATGATTTGCAAGGTATTTATTCTGACAAAGAGCAGATTTTTAATTTGTTTTCTTCTCCAAAATATCCGGATGATGAAGCAAGCATTGTATTGAATAATCATGGTAACGGTAACGTTTATGGTATGTATGGTTATGGCGGTGAGTCTGAAACATTTAATGCTTATGTTATCGGAAAAGACAATAACGGTAATGTAAATAAGAAGCCGACGGGTGTAGGAAGTATTTTAATTAATGATAATGGTAGCGGAACAGTTTATGGTATGTATTCTCATATCAGTGATATTACGCAATATAAAGAGGCCATTAATGCTACCGGTTGGAGCGAAGGAACTGCAACAGGAAATATTGATATAAATCATATTGGCGGTGGGACAACTTATGGTATTCTGGGTGATGTCAGAGCGTATAATGTGATGTTAGCGCATATGGGAAAAGCTTATGGCAATATTAATATTACCGGTGACAGTGATATTTACGGTATTAGTGGTTATGTGGCAGCAACTAATGTGGTAAATTATTGGTTTGGCGATTATGGTGAGGGTAATATTATTCTTAATCAAATCGGCAATGGTGATGTGTATGGTATGATGATTAATAAAGATGATGTTCCGGGTGCCGGAGGAACTGGGCAAAGTTGGTTTGCTTTTAATGCTTATGTCGGTTTAGGCGGTTCGGCTTTGGGTGTTATTGATATCCATAATTATGGTGATGGTAATGCTTATGGTATGTATGGTGGCCAACAGCTTTATAATGCCAAATCTTTTTCAGGGGTTGATGAAGAGGGGAATCCGACAGGTCATCCGACAGGACGAATTAATATTCTCAATGCAGGAAACGGTGATGCCTATGGTATGTATTTGCCGGATGCTGATGATAAAGGTATTATTGAAAACCTTAGTGATAATGGGGCTGATTCCGTGATTCATATTGTTAATGTCGGTTCCGGAACAGCAACCGGTTTGCGCGGCGGTGAAGAAACGACAATATTGAATACGGGTGAAATCAATATTAATAATATTGGCAACGGAACGGCAATAGGTATTTACGGGGATAAAAATTCTAAAATAACCAATAGAGGTTTGATAAATATTTATCGTTCAGAATATAAAGATAATAACAAGGTATATGTTCCAACAAGTGAGATTGGCGGAACGGCTTACGGTATATATGCCAGAAGCGGGGCTACTGTTGAAAACAGCGGTGATATAGAAATTTCCGGTGCAGCTGACGGTCTGGGAATTTATTTGGAGAGTGGTGCTACGCTTAAAAACAGCGGCAGAGTTATTTTTGACGGTATAGAGCAAGATAAAGGCGTGGGTGTAGCGTCCATTAATCTGCAAAGTTTAGGTAACGGCAACATTGTGCTTGAACAAAACGGGCAATTCTTTGCAGATAGAATAAGCGGTGGTTTAGACGTTTCAGCGCAATCTACATTAGGTAGCTCTCAGGACAGTTATAATTTGGGTAATGCTTTAAGAGTAAATAATGCTGATGATTTACAACTTTCATCTCAATCAGCAATGTTTACGGCGTCTAAGGTTAAAAATGATACAGGTTATGATGTTATTTTAAAAAGAAACAGTTTTGATACATTGGTTGATAATGCCAGTTTAGCTCAGTTTTTTGAACTTAATTATCAAGAGGGTAATAATACTGAACTTTATGACACTATAAAAGCTCAATCTACCAAGCCACAGTTGGCCGGTGTGGCGGCAACCGTTAGTGGTGATAATATTATCCCCAGTTTCAGACGTGAAGATGCTGAAGTTTATAATCATTTGAGTCGTCAGTTTAATGATAATTTGTTTAATCATCCGGATGAAAAATATATCGGTGGTTATAAATATATTGATATTTCGCGTGATAAGGACGGCACGTTGGAAGGTAATGACGGTGAAGCGCATGTGGCTTACGGATTATTGAAAAATAAAGCAAATAACGGTGTTACATATGGTTTTGGTGCTACTATATCGCAATTAAAGAGCGATTATGATGGCGGTTCTAAACGGCGTAACAATACTTTCGGATTGTGGGCTCCTTTAGGTTATAATTGGGGTAATAATACACAGTTTGTATCCAAATTGTATGCCGGATATAGTGATGGCGACTATGACCGTAAATCATTAGGTCATAAGTATTCGGCTGATATTAAGGCGTATCAATATGGTTTGAGTAACGAAATGCGGCATAATATTGCTTTTGGCAGCGGATTTAAATTTATTCCAACCGCAGAGTTAAATCTTTTTGGTATACATCAGGACAGCTTTAAGGAGGGGTATCAAACAAATGCTCTAAAAGTTGAAAGTTCTGATAGTCTTTCTCTTGAAGGTGGTTTGGGGGCTTATTTGGCTAAAGAATTTCTTTTGGGTGGAAATAATAAACTCGGTGTTCAAATCGGCGGTATCTATTATGTAGAGTTTTTAGACCCTGATGACGGGATTAGAGCCTCTATGCAAGGGATGAATCATAAGTATAAACTTTATCATAATTTTGATGATAAGCGGTCGGTTCTTTCTGCCAGAGTTAACTACAATTACAAAAATATAACCTTATATGGTTTGATAGAAAAAGAATTAGGCGGGTATGATGCGTTTAATATCGATGCCGGTCTGCAATACAATTTTAACTAAGAAATGGAGATAATTATGCAAAGAATTAAAAGTTATATCATAAGCGGTAAAGGTTTAGGTTTTTTATTTTTGTTGGCTGCCGCGGTGCTCGTGACGATGTTTATGATGTTTATCTTAAAGCAAACATATAATGAAGCGCGTCCGCAGGTTATGTTGGTGGCAGATGAAATTTTGCCGATAACGGTTAGCGGTGGAAAAATAGTTGCACCTCAGGGTGTTTATAAGCGGGTTGATATAAAATTTGGCGATCATGAAGAGCAATCAGAGGTTTTTCCGGTGGTTTTGGATACAAAGAGCGAAAACGCGGAACTTCCGAAAGCTAAAATGGGTCTGTTTATTATGAAAGATGTTATCTATTGGGTAATGGAGGATGAAGTAAAACGCTATCCGTTGCATGATGGTGAAATGACAAAGCCTGTTTTAGAAGAAAAATTAGATACTATTTTAGGGATGTTTTCTTTAGTCAGTTCTTTGATATTGATTTTGTTATTGTTTGGTCTTTCCTTGATAGAAGCGGTTGTTTTAGCCGGTCTTGGTGGATTTTTCCTTAAAATGAATAAGGCGGATGATAAATTTTCTTTTGAAACACGGATGCGTTTGAGTGCAGTTATTGTTGCGGCGGTAGAAATTATCGGTTGTATCCTAAGTTTATTAGGCATGTCACTCATGCTGGGCGGGCAATTTGCGGTTGCTTTATTATGTGTTATACTGTTTCTTTATAAAGAGATACAGGCATAGCTGTCATTTTTATCGTGTGGTCAAAAATATCTTTTTGCTTGAATATATTAAGTCGTCACTTTAATATTGGTTTATGTTTTGCAAGACAGAGGGATGTTTGATGAGAAATTTTCCGTTATATGTATTATGGGGAGCATTGCTTTTGAGTGGCAATGTATATGCTGATTATAAATATACTGATGACAGTGCGCGGATAGTTAACGGTGTTCTATATGATGTGAACGGTGAAACCGTTACCGGTGTGTATGAAGAGTTTTACGAAAATAATATTAAAAAAAGCGAAATGCCCTATGTTTCCGGTATTTTGAACGGGGTCGGAACATTGTATGATGAACAAGGGATAAAAAAAGCAGATATGCCGTTTGTTAATGGTGTATTAGAGGGAAATGCTTTGGTTTATTATCCTGATGGCACAATGAAAGAAAAAATTCCTTATAAAAATAATCAAATTCAAGGCGTGGTGCGAAAGTATTATCAAAATGGGGCTGTGCAGGCAAGAGAAAATTATGTAGCCGGTCTTCAAGAAGGGCTTTCAAAAGAGTATTATGAAGATGGTCGGATTAAAGAAACTTATGTTTATCGTGATGGCCAAAAAGACGGTAAAGGGGTGCGCTACTTTGATGATGGTAAAGTTGCCGAAGAATATACATATAAGGACGGACAATTGAGTGGTGAAAGCGTGCTGTTTTATCATAGCGGTGAAAAGAAGTCGGTGATTTCTTATGATGATGAGGGCAATAAGCGGTCATTAAAACGTTTTTATAAAAACGGCAGTTTGCTTGCAGAGATTCCCTATAAAGATGATGAGTTGAGCGGCGAAGGCACGTTTTATGCGCCAGACGGTGAAACGGATATGACTGTTAATTATCTGCATAATCAGCGTAATGGTGCGGCAACGGCTTACTATCCTAATGGTTCCGTCAGATTAACGGTTAACTATACCGACGATCTGAAAGATGGTCTGGAAACAGAATATTTTGAAAGCGGTCATATCAAAACAGAGACACCCTATGTGGAAGACAAAGCAAACGGTATTGCCAAGACTTATGATGAAGCGGGTAAGGTTATCTCAGAGATATCATATGCAAATGGTCTGAGAAATGGCATATTTAAGCAATATAATGAGGACGGGACGCTTAGTGCTCAGGGAATGTATAAAAACGATGCTCTTGACGGCGAATATAAGGAATTTTACGCGCAAGGTAAGGATAAAGCTGTCGTTACGTATGTAAACGATGTGCGCCAAGGCCTCTCATTAGTGTATGATGAAGATGGAAATCTGCAAATAGAAATACCTTATGTTAATGATCGTAAAGAAGGTAAGGTTAAGCACTATTATCCGAGCGGAAAAGTTATGGGTGAAATCACCTATGAAAAAGGACAAAAGCATGGTATGCTTGAAGCTTATAATGAAGACGGAACTTTAATGGCAAAAGTATTGTTTAATAAGAATACGGCGATTAAAGGTTATAGCTATGAACATGGAACAAATCCTGTTTTGATGAAGCCGGAAGAGTTGGCGCAAATCAATTCGGCTTATTAGTCTGCGTGGTTATGTTATAAAAAAAGCACCTCTCTTAATGAGGTGCTTTAATTTTGGGTTGATTTTGTTTAGAGCTTACGTCCCAAACTCTTAATCTCAAAGCCTAAGTCTTTTGCCTTTTTACAATCAAAGATATTACGGAAATCGGCAATCTGCGGACGTTTCATCAATTGTTTGATTTTCAACAAGTCTAAAGACTTAAATTCATCCCAGTCGGTTAAAACAGCCAAAACATCTGCGCCACTGATGGCTTCATACGCCGAATTTGTGTATGTTACCATGTCTTTTAGGATGGCTTTAGTGTTTGGCATGGCTTCAGGGTCATATAATTTGATATTGACCTCATGGGCGAGCATAATCTCGATAATCTGTAATGCCGGAGATTCACGGCAATCATCTGTCCCCCCTTTAAAAGCACTACCCAAAACGGCAATGGTTGGGTTTTTGATGTCTTCCACCATATCCAAAATACGCTTTGCCATATTAATTTTGCGGCGCTCATTACCTTTGATAGTCGTTTCGATTAAGGATAAATCAACGCCGTTGAATTTACCCATATAGGCCATAGCGTTGGTATCTTTCGGAAAGCAGAACCCGCCATATCCCGGCCCTGGGACAAGGAATTTGGCACCGATACGGCTATCTAAGCCCATACCTTTGGCAACTTCGTAGATATCTGCACCGGATGTTTCGCAAAAATCAGCCATTTCGTTGATGTATTGAATTTTCATGGCTAAGAACGCGTTAGAAGCATATTTGATTGTTTCTGAAGATTGGCGCGAAACATATAAAATTGTGCTTTTGTCCTTAAACGGGGCATAAAGTTCGGCAATAACGTTGCGTGCACGTTCGGTATTGGCGCCGACGATGATTCTATCAGGATTAAAGAAGTCGTGGATGGCAAAACCTTCACGCAAAAATTCCGGTAAAGAAATAACATCGCAATCTGCATTTGGGTTTTCTCGCCGAATAATGTTTTCTACCATATTACCGGTGTTGACCGGAACGGTCGATTTAACTGCGACAACGGTATAGCCCTTTAGATGATGAGCCAATTCTGCGGCAGCTGCTTTGATATAGCGCATATCTGCTTCTTTGGTAATCGGGTGCGGCGGGGTGCCAACGGCAATAAGGATTAAATCAGCATCAGGAATGCTTTCACTAAAGGAAGTGGAGAATTTAATCTTGCCGTTTTTAGTATTTTTTACAAATAACTCTTCCAGTCCGTCTTCAAAAATAGTCAATTTGCCGGATTGTAAGGTCTTTATTTTATTTTCATCTACATCTAAACAAATAACATCGTTTCCCAGTTCTGCAAAGCCAACACCGGTCGGAAGACCAACATAGCCTGTGCCTATAACCGTTATTCTCATTTTTTATCTCCAAAATTGAATATCGGCATTATAATAGGCAAAATTTCATGTTTGGCAAGGTTTAAAGATATAGATGTTTATAATTATTCGCTGTTTCTTCGTGCATAGAGTTCTGTTAAACTCTCAGTTTCGGGGCGTTCAAAGAAGAAATTTTGTTTCCAACCTGCCGGACAGTTGGTTAAAGTATTACTTTTGTAATGCAGGATATCAATAATACGAATAATTTCGGTCGGGTTGCGCCAAATTTTGTCGTCATTTATACTGATATGGCGAACAATTTTGTCTTCGTCTAAGATGATCGTGGCGCGGTGCGCAGTAAGTTTGGGGGTTAGGATACCATACACTTTGGCAATGTTTTTGTTTTCATCGGCAACAAGCGGATAATTGATATCTGACACACCGTCCTTTTCTGGTGGCATTTCTTTCCATGTTAAATGGGAATAAATAGAATCGGTTGATATGGCGATAATTTTGGTGCTACGGCGATTAAAGGCATTCAACTCTTTATTCAGCATTAAGAGTTCTGAAGGGCAGGTAAACTTGAAATCTTCAGGATAAAAGAATAATACAACAGAATGCCCGGTGGTATAGCGGTATAAGTTAAATTTTTCAACCATGGTGCCACCGGATAATACGGCAGGTGCGGTAAAATCCGGTGCCGGTTTGCCGATTAGTTTGCTGGCATCGGTTATGTTTGTGGCGCAGTTATTAAAGCAGGACGCGGTGTAATTTCTTTCCATATTATTAGGGTAAGTGCAACCGCAATTATCATCGTCTGAGCAATCACATTTATTGGCATAATCATAGGTGCAATTCGGGTTTGATGTGTGTCTTTGCATATCTTTCTCCTAAATCAAAAAAAAGCCGGAAAATAAATTCCGGCTTTATATAATTCTTAAGATATGCTTTTTTTAGATATACGAAACTTCTAATATTTCAAAAGTCTTTTGGCTAAAGGAGAGGATAAAGAAATCTTGTTTTCGTTAATATCTGCTTCGTAATCGCCGACAATTTGATAGGTCTTTTCGACATCGGTATCTGTATCTACAACGGCAACTGTTGCGCCAAAGCGAACGGTGTCACCGCCTTGAACTTCTGCAGGGTCAATTACTTGGGCGCGGCTAACCACGGCTTCAAGCTCTTGAATACGTCCTTCAATAAAACTTTGTTTTTCTTTGGCGGCAGAATATTCGGCATTTTCAGATAAATCGCCGTGTGAACGTGCTTCGGCAATCGCCGCGATGATGTTCGGGCGCTCTACTGTTTTTAAGTTTTTCAATTCTTGTTCTAACCGCAAAAAGCCTTTTCTGGTTAGAGGAAATTTTTCCATTTTACTTCTCCTAAAAATAAATTTATTCGCATACAGCGAATGGTTTACCTATCAAAAAAGTTTGAAAAAATTTGACTGTAACCCTTGAGTTACAGTCAGTAAATCTCTTTTCTTTAGGGGCATTATATGCGGTATAATTTAGAAATCAAGCAAAATTTTTAAGTTTTAAGTCTATCTGTTCTGTTAATTAGTTGAACTTTATGCTATACAAGCAAAAGAGAAGTGTTAAGCTTATCCTGTTACTTTAATTTAGGAGAAACTTAATGAAAAAAAGTTTAGTTTTCGGTGCATTGGTTGCTGCATCAGTTTGTATGTCAAATCCGGCAGCAGCTATTGACTCAACAGGTGGTTGTGGTTTAGGTTCTATGGCTTGGCGCGGTCAATCCGGTATCATTCCGCAAATTTTAGCTATTACAACCAATAACTCTTTCGGAACAAATACTTTTGGTATTACATTCGGTACATCAGGTTGCGATCCTAACGGTCGTGTGACCGGCGGAACCGGCAAAATGGTTTTAGCCGTTATTGAAAACAATATGGAACAATTTGCCATGGATGCATCTGCAGGTAAAGGCGAAACGATTGATACGCTTGCCGGTATCTTAGATGTTGATAGCGAAAAGCTCGGCGCTGCAGCGCAAGCAAATTTTGCTTATCTCTTTACAGATGAAAATGTTGAAGCCGTTGATTTGGCTTTGAAAGTTATGGAATTGGCTAACGCTTAATTCTGTTTTGATTTTAAGGGGTGCGGGAAACCGCGCCCTTTTTTTAGGTTATATTTAATGCGAAAGTTTTTATTAGCGTTTTTATTGCTTTGTTTGCCGGTTTTAGGGTATGCCGATGAGGGGGCGCATGCAGTTGCATGGTTAAAACTTTTGCATTATCAAAAGAGCGGTAACGGATATGTTTCCGCGGTTGAAAATGAAGAATTCTTTTTAAGCCAAAACGGTCAAACAACACCTCAAGATGAATATGATACGGCCGTTCAAGCGTTTAGTCAAAAAGGCAATACGAAAAAATGTGATTTTCCGGCGCGCTTTATGTATTTGGCGAAACTCGGAAAGGTTGAGGGTTCTCTTGAAAGTTGTGAAGAATATCAAAAGTTTATTGCTGATGTTCAGCCCAAAGCCGTGACGATGCTTTTTACCGATGCATATATGAATAATCCGTCGTCGATGTTCGGGCATACGTTATTTCGTATAGATACCAAGCGTCAAGGGACGCAACTTTTGGCGCATGGAGCAAACTTTGGAGCGGATACAGGTGATGAACAAGGCCCTTTATACGTACTTAAAGGTCTGTGGGGCGGTTATTACGGCCGATTTGGCGTGCATCCTTACTATGATGTGATTAATCTCTATAACAATATTGAGAATCGTGATATTTGGGAATATCGGCTTAATCTGACGGATGAGGAGTTAGAATTATTTGTGGCACACTTGTGGGAAATGCAAGAGGCTAAAATCCGCTATTACTTTGCTTCTAAAAATTGCTCGTATGTGTTGCTGTTGATGTTGGAGGCGATTAAACCGGAGCTGGATTTAACATCAGAATTTAAGCATTATACAGTGCCGCTTGCCACAATCAAAGCCATTAATGAATTGCCGGATTTTGTTAACGATGTTCAGTATCGTCCGAGCCGCCAATCCAAGCTCAAATATCGCTATAAGCAGATGAATAAAGAGCAGAAACGCGTGTTTCGCAAAATTATTCGGCTGAACGAAGTGGATTTATCCGCGCTAAATGATGAGGAAAAGGCGGATGTTTTGGAAACGGCATATCAATACGTGCAGTATCAGTATGTTGAAAAAGATTTGGAGCTGGCAGACTATCGTAAGAAGAGTTTTAAGTTGTTACAAGCACGGAGTAAAATTGTTAATCAACACCAGTATTTTGATGAATTAAAAGAAGGTAAAAATCCGGTCGAGGCGCATAAGGCAAGGCAATTCGGGATGAATTTCGGTAATCGGAACGGAAGTGCTTTTCAGGAAGTTTCGTTTAAGCCGGTATATAGTTCGCTCTTAGATGACAGCTACGGTCTCTTAAAGGGGGCTGAAATCAATATGGTTGATATGGCTTTTCGCCACTATGATATCAAAGATAAGTATGTGTTCGACGACTTGAATTTGCTGCATGTTAAGTCGCTTTCGGGTGTAGATGTGATGTTCTCGCCGTTTTCATTTGAGATAGATATAGCGATCAGACGTTTGTTTAACCCGAAAACAACCAAAGATTATACCGTAGGCGTTGCAGGGGTGGATGCCGGACAAGGTTTAGCGTTAACTGAGGATTTATTGGTTTATGTGATGAATGGGCTTTCCGCGACATACAGCGGAGAACTTTCGGATAATGCGGCACTAATTTATAACATTAAGGGCGGTGTCTATTATAACCACGATAAATGGCGGCTAAATTTTGAGGCTCGGCAGAATTTTGCTACCTCTTATGAGTTCAGAGGGCAGACTTATAAACTTGAAGCGGCATACGGTATAACACGCAATCTGATGCTCTATGGCAGTTATGAGCTGTTTAATACCAAGTGGCATGATGATGAAACAGTGATGTTTGGTATCAAGGTCAATTTTTGATTTAAATTTGCTTGATTTAAAGTGTTTGATGTGATATATTTCTTATCCGAAAGTGATTATTATCTGATTGTATAACTCTAAATTTTTTAGCTTATGGACAATAAAGCAAAAAAGTGTGCGGAGCTGATACATAGTAAATTGTGTATCGAAACCGACTACGGTGAGACTATGCCACAGGTGGACTACATCGTTTGTATTGACGATGATGCTACCTCAGCCCTCTATGCCGCCAAGTTGGCGTGGAAGTATTTTATGAAGCACGAGAACTTTCCGACTATTCTTTGTGTCGGAGGTAAAGGGCTTCTCTCTCGTTGGACGCACAAGACCACGGAAGGTCAACATTTGGCCAATGTGTGTGGTTTGTGTGGGATTAGTGATAAACACATCGTTGTCTTGGATGAAGGGCACAACACCGGTGAAAACATCCTTGCGGTGCGTAATCATGTGCTTAGAAACCGGTTGCACATCCGGGTGCTGTTTGTTTGCACAAAAAGGCTCTCTCTGAGATTGTTCCTAACGCAGCAGAAGCAAGCGCGAGAGTTGGTTGCCTACTACTATGTGATTGAGGAGACTCTTGAGCAAGCGTGCAAGTGGTATAACGGCAAGCGCCTCTGTCACTGTGAGTTAATGTATCATGAGTTAGCATCAATCTTGGATAGGTGTGAAGCCTATGCCGGCACGTTCCAAGAGCCGATACCGTTTGAGGTAACGGAAGATGTGCGTGAGGCTGCTAACTATTTGGCAGAGCATTATCGCCTCAAAATGCCGCGCAATCTCTGGCAAAACATCAAGGCATTGCCCCAGTTTGTGCGTGCCGTGCGTGAGGTTAAAGCGTGCCGTGATGAGATGGAGGCCGAGCTTGAAACAGCAATTTCACAAACTAAGGCAGACATTGTAAAAATCATGGGCTAAGATGGCAGAAAGAAACAGGATATCGTGAGATATCCTGTTTTTTGTTGCCAATTTTTGTTTTTTTATGTAATGTGGCGATAAGTTTGTTTTTTTTAGGACAGTAATGATGAAAAAAGAGGGCTTTTCCAATCAATGGGGGTTTATTTTAGCGGCGGCAGGCTCGGCAATCGGGCTTGGTAATGTGTGGCGGTTTCCTTATCTTTGCGGTCAATACGGCGGTTTAAGCTTTATTTTGATGTATTTCTTGGTAATATTGCTGATATGTAATCCGTTGATGGTCGCAGAAATTGCCATCGGGCGTGCATCAAAAAGTAATTTTATTGATGCATATAAGGTGATTGGTAAAAAAATCGGGCTTAAATATCTTAAACTTTGGTCTTTTTGTGGCGGTTGGATGGCGCTTTTCGGGCTATTGATGATTATTTCTTTTTATTTTTTGGTTGCCGGTTGGGTGTTGTTTTATTTCTTAGAAACGCTAAACGGGCATTTGTTTATTATTTCAGAAGAAGGATTTTCTCAAGAATTTAATAATCTGACGCAAAGTTTTTCGGTGCAATATGTGTGCGGTGCGGTGTTTTTGCTCGTTACGGCATTGGTGGTTATGGCCGGTGTTAAGCAAGGTATAGAGCGCGTGGGTAAATATGCGATGCCGGCGTTGTTTTTGATTTTTATTTTGCTTTCGGTGCGCTCGCTGACATTGCCGAATGCCGATGAAGGGATAAAGTTTTTAACCACGGTTGATCCGCATTTTTGGGGATTCAATGCCGAAGGTTTTAAACCGACGTTGTTGTTTGAGACTTTTGTGGCGGCGTTGGGGCAGGCGTTTATTTCGCTTTCACTCGGTTTTGGCGTGTTGCTGGTATATGGTTCGTATTTATCTCATAAAGAGAATCTGTTTAAGGCGGTGCGGCGGATAGAAATATTTGATACATTGGCGGCGGTGTTGAGTGCGGTGATTATATTGCCGGCGATTTTTGCTGTGGGTTTGGCGCCGACTTCCGGTCCGGGGCTGACATTTATCAGTCTGCCGATGGTGTTTCAACAGCTTTCAGGCGGGTATTATTGGAGTATTGCATTTTATCTGTTGCTGTTGATTGCCACACTTACCTCTACAATGTCGGTGTTTGAGGGAATGACAAATCTTTTTATGGATAAGCTTAAATTTACGCGTATCGGGGCAGTCTCTTTTGTGGTTTTGTTAAGCGGATTAGGCTTTACGGCAGTAACGGCGTCATTTTCCGGTGTGTGGGGAATTAAAATTTTAGGGAGAGATATATTTAGTCTGTTTGATTACCTTTCATCCACCTATACCATTGCGATTGTTTCTTTGACGATGGCGCTGTTTGTGGGGTATAATGCAATGAAACCGATTATCCATAATATTCGTAAGAGTGCGGTGGTGACAACCGGTTTTGTGCGCTATTTCTTATTTACGTTAAGGATTTGTGCACCGTTAGGATTGACGTTATTGCTTATATTGGCAATTTTTAAGGGATAGCTTAGATATAATCAGCACTTTAAGGGGCTGTTGACAAAGGCTGTTTTGTGATTATGATAGCAACAAAGTTATGCGGAGGGAAAATGAAAAAGATATTTTTAATTTTGTGTTTAATATTTGCACAGATAAATTTGGCACAAGCCGAAGAACAGCAAGAGATAGATGAAATCCGACAACAGGTAGAAAAATATACAAAGGAATGTTATAATAAA
>CACWQT010000018.1 GCA_902763185.1 uncultured Rhodospirillales bacterium
ATACCCTACCCGTCATCCCTTGAGCGAGGCACGAGCGAAATCAGGGATCTTCAAATTAATCTTTTCGCTGATAGTCAAACTCAGTGGCCGTGCCATCTGCACAACGTGCGTCTTCACCCGCACAAATGTATCCTTTCGTTTCCAACAAAAAAAGCCCCCTTTCGGGAGCCCTTATTGGTGCACTCGGCGGGGTTCGAACTCACAACCTTCTGATCCGTAGTCAGATGCTCTATCCAGTTGAGCTACGAGTGCATGACGAGATTAGTTAATAAAACAAGTTTTTTATTTTGTAAAGTATTTTTTTCAATTTTTTTGTAAATCCCCCGAAGTATCTTAAAATAAACACAAAAAAGGCCTACGGATTTCTCCGTAAGCCCAAATTAAAGTAAGTTGTTAGTTAGCCATCATCACAATTTCACGCTCCAGCTCAAGAATTGCCAACCGCTGTGCCTCCGTCTCGCAGTGCTCGCGCATATCGTCAGCAACTTCCAAACGCTCTTCAAAACTCATCTTTGAGAACAAATTTTTCAGCTCCTCGCGACCGCAAATGAAGTTCCCCTGCAGATCCATAGAGACAAAAGCCGAAACAATCGTCAGATGACGGCGCTTGGTCTCAATTTCCAGATCCTCAAAGAGTTTTAACGCCCAACGACGCTCCGTTTCCGACACGCCGTCTTCAAGAGAATAGTAATGAGCAGCATAGGCCTGTTTATAAGCCTCAAACAACTCATTGTTATCCAATTTTTCTAAATCTTGCGTAGCCATGGTGATTTGCCACAGCAACTGCCCTAAATCGATTTTTTTACTCATACCTAATAATTTTTAAGTTATACATAAATTTGCCGCGACTATACCACTCTTTTTGACAAAAATCAAGCATTTTGTGTAAAAAAATATTCAAAGTTACCCACAGTCGGCGTTTGTGTGTAAAGGCACACGCCGCCTGATGGATAACTTTTGAGTGACATAGCTCAACGCTCAACAGATTTAATGTGACGCAGATGCCGCCGGCACTTTTAAGGCGGGAAATTTTGAGTGGATAGAAGCGAATGTCCGGTGAGGCAAATCCTAGTTTACATAGAAGTAAATGGATTTTGCTAGTCCTGTAAAACACAGGACTCTCGCCCCGCCACTTTTAAGGCGGGAAATTTTGCGAAATAACCGCGGGAGCCCTGCCTCAAAGCGGAGCTTACATAGAGGTAAGTGAGCATTTGAGGACAGGCTTCCTCCCACGGATTAGTTTACAAAATTTTCCCCTTAAAAATTAAAAATCGATACGAACCCACGTAAACAACACATTCCCATCATTTTTGACGCCCGGCACATACGCCGCATTGATAGAGAATCTTTCATAACTGATACTGGCAATCGGCAACGGCACCGGCACCGGAATATAACTGTATTCATGACGTTGCGTAATACCTAAAGTATAGCCGATACCGACACGCCATTTATCATAACAATCAAGTGAAAAGTTTTTCATATAGCCATAGCCAAAAAATGTTTCCAAATAATCATTAGAGTCCTTAAAGCCCATGGCATAAAGCCCATGCCACTCATCACCTTCATCACGAGATAGCCCGACACCGAAACCCCACGGATGCTCATTGTATTTATCAATATGCTTCCGATCGTATGTCAAACGGTTATGCCAAGCATAAACCGGAATATATGCGCTTATGCGCCCGTCGTTCCATGTAGATTTAACATCAGCCTTTAGGCCTTCCCAATATTCGCTGATACCGGCCTTAACTTTTTCCCAAGATTCGCTGATACCGGCATTTGCCGTTGAACAAAAAGAAAACAAAACGAGCACGGCGCACAATAAAGTTCTAATCATAAAAAACACTTTCCATAAAAAAGTCACCTATTATGAACCTTTTAATGAATGCCAAAAAATTATTAAACAAATATTTACGATTAATATGTTGTTATACACAAGATTGTTAAATTTTACCGTATGTAAGAGAATCGCATATGAGATTTGTTGTTATATTGAGCATTATGTTAGCCCTAAGCGGCTGTCAGGCATCAGGCAATGCCCACAGTGCCAATATCATGGCAAATATACTGACTTTGGAATTTTAAGAAAATGATAGACTTACACACCCATTCCACCCATTCGGATGGATTTCATACGCCTGCGGAATTATTAAAACTGGCTGAAACAATAGGACTTGAGGCATTGTCATTAACCGACCATGACGCCGTATCAGGGTTAGAAGAGTTGCATGCCGCCGCCAAAAAAAGCAAAACAGAAGTGATAAACGGCGCAGAATTAACGGTAGACTATCCCGACACCGATATGGAAATCCTCGCCATAGATATTCCCCAAGCCTCCCTTAAGGACTTTAAACAATACCAACAAGAAGAGTTAGAGCGTCGTTATTCGCTTGCCTATCAGCGGGTAGAGATTTTACAAAAAGCCGGTTTTGAGATTAGCTATGAAGAAGTCGCACATGATGCCAAAGGAAACTTAAGAACCCAAATCAGGCGACCGCATTTTGTTGATGTATTGTTAAGAAAAGGCTATATCAAAACCGCAGATGAAGCGTATCAAAAAATCTTTGTTAAAGGTGGAATTTGCGAGATAGAAAATAAAAAACCGCCGGTAAAAGAGATTATAAATTTCATCAAAGAAAACAACGCCACGGCGATATTGGCGCACCCGATACACACCAAACATGAGGGGGAAAAGCTGTATAACCTCGTCAAAGAATTAAAGGGCTACGGCTTAGACGGGATAGAGGTTTTGCATTCCTCGCACAGTTTAGAAAACAGAAAAGAGTATTTAAGCATCATCAAAGATTTGAAATTGATAACCGCCGGCGGTTCGGATTTTCACGGAGGCACGGCACATCCCGAAAACAAACTCGGCACCGGAAACAATAAGAATTTAAACATCCCCTACTTTGTCTTAGAAACAATCAAATCTCGCCAAACGCCAAAAGAGATTTACTACACCGAGCTTAAAAAATATTTATAGGGTGCAAGCACCCCGCCCCCACGGCGTGAGTGGCGCTGTGCGCGTAGCACGCGACTGCAAGTCGCTCTTGTGCCGAAGAGTGGCTTCCTTCTGCGAATTAGTTCGCAAAATTTTACCCTAGAAATTTGGACCAGAAGCTCTTTTCTTCCTCAGACGAACTCTCTTCAAACTTTTTAAGACACTCTTTCTGTTCTGAGGTGAGCTTTGTCGGAATAACGACTTTGAACTGCACATAGAGGTCACCGCGCTTATCCGAGTTCATATAGCGCATACCTTTACCTTTTAAGCGAATTTTATCAAACGGTTGCGTACCGGCTTTAATGTCCACATCAATATCTTCGCCGTCAATACCTTTGAGTTTAAACGAACCGCCCAAAGCCGCTTTGGCCATAGAGATCGGTTGCTCATAAAACAAATCCGCCCCGTCGCGCTCAAACGTATCATGATGCTTAACCGAGATAAAGACATACAAATCGCCTTTCGGTCCGCCGTTTTTACCGACTTCGCCCTCGCCTGCCACACGCATCCGTGTGCCGTTTTCAATACCGGCAGGAATTTTTATTTTCAAAGACTTATCAATTTTTTCTTTTCCGGTACCTTTACATTCTTTACATTTTTCCAAAACGACATGACCGGTGCCGCGGCATTGCGGACAAGTCGTTTCAAAAACAAAGAAACCACCTTGTTGGGTGCGGATTTTACCTGTTCCGTTACAAGTTTGGCAAACGGGCGGTTCTTTGCCGTCAGCGGTGCCATGCCCGTGACAAGTTTCACAAGCTTTAGAGGTGGTAATGGAAATTTCTTTTTCAAGTCCGGCAAACGCCTCTTCAAGAGTAAGGGTAATATCATAACGAACATCATCACCACGTTCGGCATAAGAGCGCTTGCGAGAGGAGCGACCTTGTCCGGTAAATTCCGAGAAAATATCCGAGAACACATCAGCAAAACCGGAACCGGTAAAATCAAAACCGTCAAACGGGTTTGCACCGGCGCCCCCCATACCGTTAGCAAAAGCTTGGTGACCATAGCGGTCATAGGCGGCACGTTTTTGTTCATCTTTTAAGACTTCGTATGCTTCGTTAATATCTTTAAACTTTGCTTCAGCATCTTTATCACCGGGATTACGATCGGGGTGATATTGCATCGCGAGTTTGCGATAATTCTTTTTTATTTCATCTTGAGAGGCGGTTTTAGAAACGCCCAAGATTGTGTAATAATCTTCCGTTGTACTCATAACAAAAAACCATGATTAAATTCGTCTGCAAGATATTTAGGGATTTTAAGCAAAAACCGCAAGAGGTTTGAGCGAAATTTGAACAAAAAATATGCAGGTGGCGCTGCCACAGCCACCGCGAACTTATGAGAAAAAACAATCCGGTGAATTGTTTTTTCCATAAGTTATCAGCTGTTGTTAATTTGCGCCTCCGCGTGAGCGGCAAGAGCGCAAATGTTACAACAACTTGACCGAAGCGCAGTTGGCAAGCATTTGAAAAATGCACGCCTTACGGAGCAAGACAGAGCGGCACCCACCGTGCAGTCGGCGACGAAGTCGCACCGTGCCGCGCTTTAAGCCATAAAAATTTTTTGGTTAAACAAAAAATTTTTGCGCGGCACATTAATTTCTTTCTAAAAAAACACTTGCACTTACTTAAAAAAAGTGATATATTCCTCTCATAATCCTTATATATTATGAATATAATTAAGAGAAATCTTGCTTCTGTGCTGGTTAGCATGGTCGCAAGCGTCGTTGTAGCTCAGACGATGTCATCGTTTTCACTTGAGCCCGCCAAGATTACCGCCGAGGAAACTCAGGCATTAGAGCGCGTAATCAACAGCAGCGCCCCCGAGGCACTTCACCTCCGCCCTGCCGAGGCCGACCTCTTCTTGCAGTTGCTTCACAACGGCAACCGGATGGTTTCCTTCGGTGTCGCCGAGAATGGAGCATTCGGCCTCTGCGAAGACACCAATATCGATGCCTACCTCGTCAGAGAAAACAATGGCTTCGCCATCCTCTATGAGATAGAAAGCGAAGATGGTGACCGCGCTCGTTCCGCGTCGGCTAAAGTGACTATTCGCCCGCCCCACGCAGAGTTGACCGCCAATGAAGTAAAGCTTCTGCAGGAACGCCTTGCCTCTGCTGTGTTTGCTTCAGAGATTGACAGTATGGCGTTCAACGCCCTCCTCAAGCACGGCAACGAAGACACATTCGGTCTCGGCTTCGCCGACGATGATGAACTGGGCGCCATGAAAGTACCGTCCGGCTCATACACAGAAGCCTACATCATCCGATCTGAAGACGGTGTTGCTCTCTACTACGAGATCTTCAACGGAGACACAGATGAGCTGCTGGGCATCAGGCAGACAGCGCCGATTAGCCTAAAGTAAAAAAAGAGGGGGAAACCCCTCCTTTTTTATTTTAAATCCGCCTTAAAAGCAACAGAAAAGGTAACAACTAATCGTCATTTTCCATTTATTTAAAGTCCTATCTCCAGCACCAACGGAAGCTTGCCTCTTAAAGTCTCCTCCCCCTTACGAACCGCATATAAGTGCGGTGAGTAATCCCGAGGGGGGAGGATTAAGGTGGGGGTGAACCCATCTCCTCCCTTAAATGGGGGCTTGCAGGATAAAAACTGTCCGGTGGACAGTTTTTACCAAAAGCTACTTCTCCCCCTTGACGGGGGAGATGTCACAGAATGTGACAGAGAGGGTGAAAACTAAAACATCCGAAGCGCAGTTGGCAAGCGTGAAACGCAAGCCTTACGGAGCAAGTAAGGTGGGGGTGACAACTACCCACCATTCCACAGAGCACTCCCCCTAACCGTCATCCCCCGAGGCACACCGTGCCGAGGTCAGGGATCTTCAAATTACTTTATTGCATTCCTAAAATCTTTGCCGCACATTTAACCCCGTCTGCGGCCGCCGAGGTAATTCCGCCGGCATACCCTGCCCCTTCACCAATCGGGTAAATCCCTTTGACATTGGTGTTAAAATTCTCATCGCGGATAATCCTGACCGGCGAAGAAGACCTACTTTCCACCGCGGTCAACACCGCCTCTTTATCATCAAAACCTTTAAGCTTCTTCCCCATTTCTAAGACACCCTCTTTGAGTGTATCAATAATCCTCTTTGAAAACAGTTCCCTAAAATCCGCCCCTTTAACCGACGGCTTATAACTGGGCTTAACCTTGCCGAGTCGGGTGGTTTTAACCCCGTTTAACAAATCCCCGAGTGTCTGAACCGGCGCACTGTAATCAGACCCGCCTAATTCAAACGCCTTTTTCTCTAGCGTTTCCTGATATTCTATTCCCGCTAACGGATGCGCAGAGCCGAAATCCTTTTCATCAACATTGACGAGCAACGCCGCATTGGCATTTTCTTTATCCCGCTTAAAATAGCTCATGCCGTTTGTCACCACATGTCCGGTAATACTGGTCGCCGCCACCACAACGCCTCCCGGACACATACAAAACGTATATAAATTCCTGTTATCCGAGAGATGCACTGCAAGTTTATAATCAGCCGCACCGAGATACGGCGAGCGATAAAACGTCTTTCCGTATTGAGAAAGATTAATATCAGATTGCAAATGCTCAATTCTGACCCCCACCGCAAACGGCTTTTGTGCCATATCAACGCCCGCCTCATAAAGCATCTTAAACGTGTCACGCGCCGAATGTCCGAGCGCTAAAATAAGCGCATCTGTTATTAGCTCATAACGTGTGCCGTCAAGCCGCTCAATAATAACCGCCTGTAATTGACCGCTTTGTTGTTTAATCCCGACAAATTTTTCATAAAACCGATATTCTCCGCCGAGCGCAATAATTTTCTCACGCAAATTTTCGGTCATGGTTAAGAGGTTATCCGTCCCGATATGCGGTTTAGCAAGATAAAGAATTTCCTTAGGCGCACCGGCACCCACAAATTCGTTCATCACTTTGGCGGTATATTTATCTTTTTTAATTCCGGTCATAAGTTTACCGTCAGAAAATGTTCCGGCACCGCCCTCGCCGAACTGCACATTCGTCACGGTAGAGAGTTTTCCCGTTTTCCAAAATTTTTCAACCGCGAGTTTGCGTTCTTTAACCGGCGCACCACGTTCAATCACAATCGGCTTGGCACCGGCTTGGGCCAAACAGAGCGCCGCCATCATACCGGCAGGCCCTGCTCCGATAACAATTGGTCGTGATTTAAAACAAACATTTACACGCTTAAAATCAAGTTTTTCTTCATCTTCCACCGCAGTTAAATCCGCACTTTCGGGGAGATTTTGCGCGCAATCAAACTCCACCGCATACACAAAAAAGAGATTATCTTTATGCCTGGCATCTAAGGATTTTTTAACGAGCCGCAGATTTTTTAAGACCGCACCGGAAAATTTCTCCTTCACAGAAGAAAACACCGCCTCATCCTCAACATTTATGGGCATTTTGATATTATTTAAACGATAACGTGCCATAAAAAAAATCCTTGAAAATTAAAGAAAAATTAGCGCACAACATCTAATCTGTCAAGAAACATTAAGTATAAAAATATTGACGATATTTTAAAAATTTGCTATTATTTTTATATGTCAGAGAGGAGAAATAAAATGAGCAAAACACCATTTTTAAGCAAAACCGAGCATATTTTATATATATACAGCAATGCCTGCTACAAATGCAAAAAAGGCGATGCCGAAGATTTTCAACGCACTCTTTCGCTGATAAATTCTTATTGTCCTGTCTCTTTTACCAGTAAAATTCATTACAATGGCGATTACATTATCGGTTTGTATCCGGAATTTAAAGATGCTCTAGAAGATTTTGCCACACCGATTATAAAGGAAGTAAGGCGTATCACTGCTTCGCCGGAACATCAATCACGCTATAAAGGCTTTGCAATATTCCCTGATGAAATATTAGAACAAATGGCAAAGGAAACGATTAAGAAATTTAATTTAAAAGAAAGCTATGACTTTTCCTCACCGCCGACAAAAGAACAACTGGAGCGCCTAAACCACCGTTTTTTACCCAAACAAAAGCAAAAAATGAAAGAAGAATTGCCCCCGGCACTATTCCATATCGGTATGATGTTTGCTGAAAAATGCAAAGATTTCCGTTTAGTTCTGGAGTTTATAGAAAACGCCGATAATATAGAAGGTGTTGCCTCCGGCAGAATAAAAAAAGAGCAAGCCCAAAAATTTATAGATATAGAGGGTGTCCCATTAGGACTTAAATTATCAGCTCTGCGTGAAAGCGGGATACTAGATGAAGACTTAAACATCAAAGATATGGATACTTTTATGCGTTCAAAAGCAATAACCGAATTTGAATTTGGAGGTAAGACCTATAACTTAAGTGAAAGTAATACCCCATCAATATTCACTTCTTTAGGTATTTTTAGATAAAAAAATCATATTGGTTTTACACCTCACATAAAAAATACTTGCATTAAAAAAAATCATAAGCTATATATCTTTTCGTTGCCGTTTTAGCTCAGTTGGTAGAGCAACGCATTCGTAATGCGTGGGTCGGTGGTTCAAGTCCACTAAACGGCACCACTTTTTTTTAAGAATCAAATAAGGCAATAAACAATGAAAAAAAATGATATGGAAACCGAGTGTATGAATGAGCTGTTTAACAACGGCGAACATTGGAGACCGGTTGCCATTTACGATGAAGACGATAACAAGATTCGTGATTTAACCAAAGAAGAACAATTAGCATTAATAAGAGAGCGCACAGCGGCGACTGAAAAATAGCCACAAAAAAAGTGAGCACCCGTAAAGGCACTCACTTATTTTTTTACGTTAAGGCTTAGTTGTCATACTTCCGCCTTTCTAAGAAGACGGAGACGCCAGCCATGGCCAAGCAGACTATGGCCATTCCGTAAAAGATGTCACGGGCGGCCAGCGATGATGGAAAGAGGCAAATTCGCCCAACGCCGACAACGATTGTTAACATTGTAAGCATTAGACACCCTGTTTGGACGGTTGTCCACCAATTTCTTTTGCTGATGGCGCTCATGCAGTGTAGCGCAAAAAACAGCGCCATACCGACGAAGCCTAATGCCATCATACCCAGTGTCGGGTAGCTGAGGGCCACAATCATCTGCTCCGGAATAGTGACGCCACAGGCCATCAGCAGAAGGACTATCAGCCCCAATACAGCACTCTGCCCGATAACCACTGCGCTACAAAACACAATGTCATCTAAGAGGAAATGCGACTTCTTCTGCTTCAGCCAGACGAGAGCCGTCATGCTCAGAATGGCGATGATAAAACTCACTGCAACCACCCACTGCGCCATTGTTGTCAGCTCCGGATGAATAGTTGCATACTCCTGATAAGCCAACTCCACTGCAAAATAGCCAACTCCCTGAATGAGAGCCGCCCACGCCACCAGTCCTAAGATAAATTCTTTTTTCATTTTTTTAAGTATTTAATTGTTAATAAAATTCGTTACTCACCTTATAGTTTCAGCCGTTCGTAACGCTTCATTAAAATAATTCAAACTTAACCTGCTATCTCAGATAACAAGCAAAAAAATGAAAAACCTTAACGTAGTCGATACTAATTAACCTAATCCTTATGTGATTAGGGATATTATACCACATTTTTTACCCCCCTGCAACCATTTTTTGACAAAAAAACATCTCCCCCTTAGCATGGCAAAATAGAGAGCGGACATAAATCGTCATCCCTCAATCGGCGTCAGTCCGATTGATAAGGGACCTTCTCTATTGTCACTCCCCACAAGTGGGGAGCCGGAGGGGTAAATTTATCTAACACACAAAAAAACAGGCCATCCTTTCGGAAAGCCTGTCTCTTAAATTACATAAATACTTACTTATCACACACGAGTGCACACCCGAATTGGTTAAACAAACACATCCTTCCGGCGCGCTCGGTCAGCAAGAAGTTCTCTGAAGCTTGGATAACGCGATACCCCTCACCGAGGTTCTGCCCATTACAGTCATAGAGTACACTCTTGTCAAACCACTTCAGCATGTAATAATAGAGAGAGAAATCGTAAACAGCTGTCGGCACCGGTATATTCTTTTCCACAATACCGTCTTTACCGTAAAGCCCTGTTACCAGATGTCTGTCTTTGCTCGCAAAGCGCCCGTCAGCTAACAACATCACACCTTTAACAGCAACGCCCATAGGTTTGCCGTCCGGCAGATACAGCCGCTCAGAACCGTCTTCAAAAGTCAGCACAAACCGATTGTTCAACAGTTTCTTGTGCTTTACCACCGGAATCCGACTGAGTTCTTGACCGTTCAAATCCGTCAGCAGAACTTTCTTTTCCCGATTTCTAACCAACAGACAAGAAGTCCCCACAAACGCTTCGACATTAAACAGCGGATCCAACTGTTTCTCATGTTTAAACAGTTGCCATGAGCGCTCCAATGAGGTAATGAGCCAGTCACTCTGCGTGGCATAGTAACCGTCACCAAAAGCAAAGCACCTGCCGAACCATTCAGCAACCTTCTGATGTCTGTCATTAAATAACGCTCTTGCGGCACCAAAGCATAAGACATACCAGTTGTTGGTAAAAATCTTGAACCCGTAGATACCGTCAAGCACCACGTGCCCGCCTTCATCACAAAGAGTTGCAACCAGCACACGATGAGTTCTACCTGCCTGATGGTATGAGCTCTGCTTAACAAAGAGATAATAGCCGTCAGTCAGTATAATCACTCCAAGAGCTTGCTTCCCCTGAAATTCATGCATAACCTCACCACGACTATCTAATCCGTAGCACACAAGGTTTCCCTCGCTGTCTTTGGTTGTAAGTGAGAAACTGCCATTGTCGTAGCCGACGATTTTTGTTACCGAAGCGCCTCTGTAATCAAAGGTCTGCTCCGCACCCAATTTCATAATCATACGCGATAAAAATTTAGTTTTAAAATAATGTCATAAATCCTAAGTATTGCACCATAAAACCTCTTTTTTGTCAAGTCATTTTCTCCTTGATGTGACAAAAAAATTAAGTTTGACAAAAAATAAATAGTATGCTATGGTATCCCCCGAAAATTACTTTTACGTCTAATTAATACGTCTAATTAAAAATTTTATTATTATGGTAATATCAAGAATGAGTCTGGCTTATATGCCGGAGTACAATGCCTTTGGCATTGCTGACAGTAAAATTGAAAGTCTGCCTCCCAGGGTTATCCCTGTGCTCTCTCTCTCCGATGACTGCTATGACCACTTAGGCATCCGCCCACCGGTCGGTGCACCCAAAGTAGGCTTCCTCATGGGTCGTGAAGAGAACTGCTACACAATTGATTTCAACTACGCTTACGCCATCGTGGCAAGCGGCATGGAGCCGGTCTTGATGGATTATTTCTACTGCACTGAACAACTTTTCGATTGTTCAGGATTGATCCTCCCCGGCGGCTCCTTTGAATCTCCCGCGTGGTATTACTCTGATGACAAAAGTCTTGACCGCTCGGAGTACCCGAACAAGCGCTCCAAGGCGTATGGTTACTCGCTCTACACCGCACTTCACATGGGAATCCCCATCTTGGGAATCTGCGCTGGCGCACAGGTGATGGCTGCCGAGTTTGGTAGTCATCTGGTGCCAAAGATCAAGAGCAGAATCTCGCACAAGACCAAGCAACACCTCGCACACAGAGTTCATGCCGTGAACGTAGCAATGGTGAAGAACATCTTAGGCGTTACTTCGCTTGATACCAACTCGCGCCACTCAGAGGGTGTGAAGGACTTTCCAAAGCTGGATCTCTATGCCGTCGCTGAAGACGGTTGCCCGGAGATGTGGGGTAGTGTCAAGAAGAATATGCTGGGTGTCCAGTGGCATCCCGAGGACTTTGTGGTAGTGGACAACCTCACCCACAAGAAGGTCTATGACTGGCTGGCCGAGAGAGCCCGTAACTACCAACGGACAAGCTTTATCTCAAAAAGCTTTGTCAGCAATTGTTAAGAAAGGCGTCCCAATCGGGACGCCTTTCTAGTCTATAACTGGATAATGTTGCCATCCCTTAAGATTATAATGCCACCACTCGTGCGGTATCGCTTCAAACCCATGACTTTCCATTAAGTCTTTTAAAAATTCACGATTTTTAATTGCTTCAACACTCGCCCCTTGATAATCATGCCGTGCTTTGATGAGGTGCTTTTGAAACGCCGCAAAATCGCCTTTTAGCACTTGTTCCTGATACTGCTTTTCATATGCGTCAATCTCGGTCGGATATAAAAGATTATTGCCCTCAAAATCAGTCAAACACACATCAACCGCCGTGCCGTGGCAATGATTGGATTTTTGATAATCTTTGGCAAAAAAGCCCTCTATCGGAATAATCTCCAACAACCGATTATGCGCTTCGGGCGGACGGTAGGCATCACAAATTCGCATTTTATAATGATATTTTTCAAGCAACGGAATAAGTGAGAAAAGTTTTTCTGCCGCAGCTTTTACAAGATACGCCTGATTGCCGAACCCGATATCCTGATAAACCGCCTGCCCCACCATATTATTAGTTCTGGCATACATCATATCAATAATAAAATGCGGCTCATCAATCAAAACCAAATCATTATTCATAACACTTCCCCTTAAAGGGGAATATAAGCCCAAATGTTTAAAAAATTATGAGTTCCCTAATCCCTTATGTAAAATCATTGACAAAGGGCACTTTTTCTGATATTTTTAAGACGTAACGAACATAAGAGAGGTCGCCATGAAAGAACTAAAAGAAGCAGCATTGATAACTGCCACCACATTAGGTGCAGCTGTTGTAGCAAAGATAGCTTTACCGGATGAAACGCCGGTAGAAAAGACTGTTCATGTTGAAAAAACACCAAATGAACGACTGATGGAAGCAGCCATCATGGGTGATATTAAAGCTTATGAGCAAGCGCTGACAGACAGTGGCGATATCAATTACCAAGATCCGAATACCGGAAAAACCGTTCTTATGGCAACCATAGATAACAACAGCTCTATTATGGAACAAGGGCGAGCCTGTGAGATTGTCAAGATGTCGCTAGCCACAGGAAACGTAGATTTAACCCTAAAGGACAGCCAAGGTAAAACGCTGAAAGATTACATAAAATCAACCAAATCAACCTTAGACAACATGGCATCATCTTATGTGACCCCGCAAACTTATGCCACCGGCAGAGCCGCCGAAAGCCTAAGTAAGGATTGGGAATCTGTTTTGCAAACCATAGAAAAAATGAAGCCCACTGCACAAGCTAAAAAAACAAACTATCATGCTTTTTATCAAGCCATGAATTTAAGAAAGTAAAATCCCCATAATTCCACCGGTGCTAAAACGGCCCACGATTGATGGATAAATTTTAAACGTCATAGCCTATTTAAGCGAAACCCTATATCCACATTGACAGAGAAGGTGACAACTAAAACATCCGAAGCGTAGTTGGCAAGCGTGAAACGCGAGCCTTACGGAGCAAGTAAGGTGGGGGTGAACCCATCTCCCCCCCACTCACGAAGGCTTACCATTAAAGTCTTCTCCCCCTTGACGGGGGAGATGTCGCTGAAAGCGACAGAGAGGGTGACAACTAAAACATCCGAAGCGTAGTTGGCAAGCGTGAAACGCGAGCCTTACGGAGCAAGTAAGGTGGGTGTGAACCCATCTCCCCCTTGACGGGGGGCTTGCAGGATAAAAACTGTCCGGTGGACAGTTTTTACCGAAAGCTATAGCTGTTGTTAATTTGCGCTAACACGAAAGTGTCAAAAGCGCAAATAAAAGCGCAAATGTTACAACAACTTGCCCGAAGCGTAGTTGGCAAGCGCATAAAGCGCGAGCCTTACGGAGCAAGTAAGGTGGGGGTGACAACTAACCGTCATCCCCCGAGGCACTTTAGTGCCGAGGTCAGGGATCTTCAAATTAAACCTAACCTTTCACTATCACAGTAACGGAAGGATTGCCATTAAAGTCTCTCCCATATTTAAAACCGAAAAGCGTTCTCATCTGAGAACGCTTTTGCAATGGGTGGGATAAAATACCCTGCTGAAAGTGACGCCGCGAGTGCGGTGTGCAAAATGAGCACATAAACGAGCGCCGACGCTTTCATGAGGGCATTTTAGCACATCCCCCCAAAATTTAAACTAAAAGACCGCCTATTTCTAGGCGGTCTTTTGCAATGGGTGGGATAAAGTGTGGTGCTATTGTTAAATCAGCGACCGCGGTGTGCAAGTTAGCACATAAGGAAGCTGATTTGGCAATTTGACCATACTTTAGCACATCCCCCAACTACTTCAACTCAACTTTTGCGCCGGCAGCTTCTAACTTAGCCTTAATCTCTTCGGCTTCAGCCTTAGGAGCGCCTTCCTTAACAGTCTTCGGAGCACCGTCAACCAAATCTTTAGCTTCCTTCAAACCTAAAGCGGTAATACCACGGATTTCCTTAATAACATTGATTTTGTTTGCACCGGCTTCAACGAGGATAACGTCAAATTCGGTCTTTTCTTCACCGGCAGCAGCACCAGCGGCACCGGCAGCAGGAGCAGCAACTGCAGCAGCAGCGGAAACGCCCCATTTTTCTTCTAACATTTTAGATAAATCAGCAGCTTCCATAACTGTCAAAGCTGATAATTCCTCAACTAACTTGGCTAAATCGGCCATTATTTTTCTCCAAATAAAATTTAAACTTGTTTATTAAAATTGTTATTTCACTCATTGATTTGACTCTGTTTTTGGTTTTAAGCGACATTTTTATATTTTAACATATAACTGCCTTTGATAAAACCACCCCTGCCAAATCCGATAAGCTCTTAAAATTAAGCAGCAGCCTTTTCGCTGTAAGCTTTGGTAACACGAGCCAACGCCGCACCCGGAGCCTGCAACAAACCGATAATTTTGGCTCTGAGTTCGTCCATAGACGGGATTGTAGCCAATCTTTCAATTTCAGCCTGAGTAAGCACGCCGGTTGTCAAAGCGCCGCCGACAACCACGAATTTCTCGTTTGCTTTGGCGTATTCAACGCACAATTTGCAAGCAGAGATCGGGTCTTCGGCATAAGCCATGATGGTCGGACCTTTGAAGAGTTCATCTAAACCTTCAAAACTGGTGCCTTTAAGAGCCAAACGAGTGATGCGGTTTTTTGTAACTCTTAACTTTGCGCCATATTCACGAGCCTTCTTTCTCAATTCTTCCATTTCAGCAACGGTTAAGCCGCGATAATGGGAAATAACAACTGAGCCGGAAGCCGCTACAATAGCGTTCATCTCGTTAAGGAGTTCTGCTTTTTCTTCGCGATTCACTTCACGTTTCTCCAAATTTAAGGTTTCATATCAAAGCGTTCAAACTTCACAAAAGCCCGCCATAAAAAGCCAACTATAAAAGCCACGCGCCGCGATACAAAACGGTTAAACCAACTGCCTGCTTTTAGATTTAATTTAAAATAAAAAAACCGGCAGCACCAAATCTGTCCGGAGGGAGAAAAAAACAATGCACGAGATGCGCATTAAAACCTTTCAAGAGAAACCGATGCTTGATGCACCATCAGAGCTTTATTGACACACATCGGTGCTATCTTAACGCACCATCGGTACCATACGCACCCTACTCTTAAAGAATCTTTACTCCGTCTGCGCCGGAAATTAAGGTAATGACAAAACTTTGACATCTAAAACATTGAAATGAGTCCTAAAACCCACTCTCGCTACTCAGCCAACTTTTATCAAAACCACCTGCGGTCTTGGACAGCTTGCAACCTTGATAAAGCATTTAAATTCTATTGTCAAGCCCTTTTAAATCAGATTCATCATTTTTTAACTTGCAGGCCGCTAAAAAATATGATAGAATGAGATAAATCTAAGGCTTTTAAGGAGAATTCCCATGGCTGATGAGCAAGTAAAAGATAGCGGATACAGTCTCGAAAAATTTAATGAAATGAAAAAAAATATCAAGGATGAAAAATACGACACCGTCTCAGACGAAGAACAAGCTTTGATGGACAAAACATTAAAAGAGATATATAAGAAACACTATCCGGAAATTGAAAAAGACGAATCTTTGTTTACCCAAATCAAAGTTGCCAACGCCGAAGTATTTTTTCTCCGTCTCTGCGCCATGCAAGAGAAAATGAAAACCGAATTTTCATATGCCGTATCCCCAACCAATATGAACAAAAAACATAAAGAAGACTCAACCATACACAAAGACTCCCCCCTGAAATATCCTGATGTTTTAACCTCCGCTTCCGACATGTTGACCATTTACACTGACATCCTAGTCAAAAAAGATCAAGAATTTCAATCATTTATAATGAGCGAAGACGTAGAAAAAATCATGGCCGCTTACGAAAATCCTCTTTATCAAAATGTTAATGCTCTGGTCGGAAATGAAAAGCCTCTGGAATCAGTAAAAGATATTGAGGAAATTCAAAAAACAAATTCTTCCCGTATGGATACCTTAAACATCATCATGGATTTATCGCCTGAGATTCAGCAACTTCTGGGCGATATGCGTGCCGATGCCAATATCAAATACGCCGCCACCGGTTTAACATCGGGATATATTCATCCGAAAAGTAAAGGAGCCCCGTCCGTTCTCACAGAGCGTAATCGCGAAATTGCCGCAATTATAGACACCAAACCCAAAACCGTATTGGCTTTATCAATTTTAAGCGAACAACGCGCCGCTTTGAAATTACCGACAGAAAAATTCAGCACTGCCGAGGACCTTCAAAAACGTTTAGAAAAACCGGATGTCAAAGACATTGCCAAACGCATCAGTTATATCAACAGAACCGACAGCTTAAAGACCGCCACCAAACTGGCTGAAAGCTACGCCATGGTTGAACGCACCTCTCGCGGCAAAGACGTGCATACGGCATAAAGGAGAACGATTATGAGCTACCAACAATATAACGATCCGGCTAAATTACTGTTAGACATCTGCCAACCTAAATGGTCAGAGATGACGCCCGATGAGATTGATGATTTATTGTCCGATATGTCACAATTAGGCCTTGAGATGAGCAAAGATAAAGCGTTCAAACACGATTACACCATCGCCACCAAAGAAGTATATATGACACATCTTCGCCAACAAAAAGAAGGAACCCATATTCCGCCACTGTTTCGTGATTTAGATAAAGAGATTCGCGCCCGCGTTGAAGAACATCATCAATCTGCCGCTCAAACCGAAGCTCTTATTCCTGAATATAACACTTATACTTCAGATAGCTTAGCAATCGTCCATGAAAAGAGAGCCAAGCTGGCAAAACTTCGCGCTAATATTACACAAAAAAATATGAATAAAATCATTACCCCCAACCAACGCAAATAAGCATAAAAAATCCCCTTTCTGCTCTCACGAGTAAAAAGGGGGAAAATACTAACTCTTTGACTCTTTCCTTACGAAAAAAAACTTTCATCGTAACACCCTCACGGGCTTCCAATAAAAATAGTTATTTTCAACAACCGAATTGGTGAAGAAATTGATTGCCATGTCTAATCAAATATTGCCAAACCGCGTTTCTGTTTGCGAGCCTTAGCGGCATCACGCGTTTTCTGATACTCGGTTTTGGTTTTCATCTTAGAAATTGCCCCCTTAGGCTTCTTAGCCTCACGAGAGCGATGCATTTTCGTCTGTGCCATAATTATAAACTTTAGTTAATAATGGATGTAATTGTAATTTGTTAGCTGCGTTATACCACCCCAAAATTTTTTGTCAACAAAAATTTATCATGACACTTCAGTGCTTTTTTCCTTTGACGTCGCTGCAAACTGTTAAAAAAAGCGTAGCACTTTTTTAGGCTCATCTCCCTCACAAACCACACATCGGTGCGGTGAGTAACTTTGAAGGGGACGTTTTACATATCATCTCTCAAGTCTCCTCCCCCTTGACAGAGCTTGCTGGATAAAAGCTATATTTGTTTCTCCCCCTTGACGGGGGCTCGCAGATAAAAAACATTTGAGAAATGTTTTTTACGAGAGCTATAGGTGCTGTTAATAAGCGACTTTGCGGTAACGCAAACCAAGCGAATTTACAGCTAACCTTGCCCGAAGCGTAGTTGGCAAGCGTGAAACGCGAGCCTTACGGAGCAAGAATGTCAGCAGAGCTGACAGAGAGGGTGAAAACTACTCATCATTTCAACTCCTATCCCCCCCCTTAACGGAGACTCGAAAACCGCCACTTTTTCCTACCTCCCCCTTAAGAGGTTATATCCTTAAAAATCTCCTCCCCCTTGAGGGGGGAGGATTAAGGTGGGGGTGACAAATCCCCGTCATCCCAAAAGCTAAGAACGAACGAAACCCCTAACCGTCACCCCTTGTGCGAGGAAAAACTACACAAAATCACAATAAACCGTCATCCCTTGAGCGAGGAACGAGCGAAATCAGGGATCTTCAAATTAATTATCCGTCATCCTGAACACCCCCCTGCGTCATCATGAACTTGTTTCAGGATCCCATGCCCCCTATAAACCCTATTGACACATCGGATTTCTATGCTAATTTATGACGCAAATCAAATCATTATGGACATTTTTATGAAATAGCTTATGAAATCTAAAACGGAAATTGCTTTAGAATTGCTCAAAGTGATTCAAAGCCTCGGACTATCACCTGCTGAGGTGAAAATCCTGACCTTAGAGTGGATAAAGACTTATCCGTTTGTGCTGGAAGATTTCGGATGGGATGTGCAAATTCATGTGCGCGTTCACAACATCTCGGCAGAAGTGCAAAAACTACAAGCCTTGCTCTCGGATGCCGAGCAACTTGAGGCTGCATTTACGCCACCTGAGCCGGATGAAGAACCGCAAATCCATGAGCCTGTTACTCCAATCTCGGAAACTGAGGTTGTGCCCAAAATTGAGGCACCGCCTGTTGATCCCCCGACACCGCAGGTTGAATTGCCTGCCGAGCCGGTCTCTCTTACCCCAAAAGGGTATAGCAAATACGGTAAGAAACTTGGTCGCCCGAAGAAACAGCGTTCGGAAACGGCAGAAAAACCGACTTCCAAATCTCAAGCGGACAAAAAAGCCAAGCCGGCAGCAAAGCCTAAGCCAAAACCTGCCGCACCGATTGCAGAATCATCTGTTGCCCTAAAGCCGGTTGATGAAGCACCACCTACTGAGGAAGAACTGATTGAGCGTCTCAAATTCGGCAAACCCTACACCTATGATTTGCTTTATTTGGTTAAAAGCGCTTACGTTCGTTCGCCTTTTAAGTTGCGCAATGAGGCCGGTGTCAGTCCGGTGGGTGTGGTTATTCCATACACGCACCAAAACGAGCCGTATGAGATTGTCGTGTATTACACCGATGAAACAGCCGCCATACCGCTCAACACGGCCCAAAAGTATGCCAAAAACAAACTTTTGCCATATAAAGAGGTATCATGGCGCGTCAAAGAGGCTGGAGATGACGCACATATCCGTCCGGTATTGTCGGAAATCAACGAGATTTTCAAAAAAATGGGCGGAGACGCCTTTAAGGGAAATTACATTGACGGCAGAGGCGGTTACTATGGGCAAAAGGTGGATTTGCAACACAAAATCCGCTATGTATGCGACATTCCGTTATCAAAAAAAGAGCAGTCAGATTGACTGCTTTTTTTATACCCCGTACGGGCAGTACCGCCCCCACGGCGCAAGTGGCACCGTGCGTGTAGCACACTGCCGACAGGCAGTTTGGCGCGCCATAAACACTAAAAAATTTTTTGAGTAACAAAAAAATTTTTGCGCGCTGCTTTTTTTCAAGCCCCCAAAGCCACTCCTAATTCATTTTTCAAACCTTGCACCACTCTTTGAACAATCATCTCAGGTGTGAGACTATAACGCACCTTAAGCAATTCTAACGGCACCCGATTGGTAAACACTTTATCCGCACCGAAACACATCACCTTCATCTCGGTTGCACCCAAAAACTGCGCCACTTTTTCGCCATATCCGCCGTCTAATACGCCGTCCTCAATCGTTACCGCAAGCTCATGCGTTTGCGCCAAAGTATTCAATAATGACTCATCAACCTTGCTCATATAATGTGCGTTGATATGTGTCGGGGTTATACCGCGCGATTTCAATTCTTCGCAAACATTCTTCCCTAACCGATAGCTGTTGCCGTCAGTCATAATCGCCACCTTAAACCCTTTGCTAATGATGTCGCTTTTGCCCAATTTCGGCAACTGATAAATTCCTTGATAATGCAAAGGTTCGCCCTTCGGCACACGAATAACGACCGGCTGTTCATTTTGGCTCAATGCCCAATCAAGAAGGGCCGTATATTCCTCATAAAATGCCGGCGAAAAATAACAAAGATTCGGAATATTTCCCATCATTGCCATATCAAATATGCCCGAATGAGTCACATCAATATCCGCAATGCCGCCGCCATACACCAAAATCACCGCCGGACTTTTGTTTAATGCCAAATCTTCAAGCAACTGGTCATAGGTGCGCTGAATAAAAGTGCTTCCCACACAAAAAACCGCACGACTGCCGCTCTTTGCCATGGCCGAGGCAAGTGAGACAGCATGTTCTTCGGCAATTCCCACATCAATATAGCGATTTCCCCAAGTCTGCCGCATTTCCGGCTTAAACCCGAAAGAGTGTGGCATCCCCGCCGTAATCACCGCAACATTATCGCCCTGTTTTATCCGTTTATCAAGATAGTCAAAAGTTATCGTGTTGTAATAATTTCTCTGATCTGCCGCGATTGTTTCACCGCTTTCAAGGTCAAACGGCAAGTGCTTATGCCATGCTTCTTTATTTTCTTCAGCGAGCCGATAGCCTTTCCCTTTTTGAGTGCGAACATGTAGAACAATCGGCGCAGGATAATTTTTTACTTCATTAAACGCCTTTATGAGTGCTTTAATATCATGTCCGCCAGACACATAGCGATAAGAAAAACCGAGCGTCTTAAAAAAGTTATTTAACGCGGTTCCGTTTGTCTCTCGCAACAGTTTTAAGTTTTGATACAAACCACCGTGATTTTCGGCAATCGACATGCCGTTATCATTGACAACAATGATAAGATTGCTCTTAAGCTCGGAAGCGGCAAAATTAAGCCCTTCAAACGCTTCACCGCCCGAGAGCGCCCCATCACCGATAACCGCAATCACATTATGCATTTCTTTATTCAAATCACGCGCTTTGGCAAGTCCCGCGGCAAGGCTTACGGAAGTGGAGGTATGCCCCAGATAAAATGTATCATAAGGACTTTCTGAAGGATTATAAAATCCGGTAATTTTTTGATAATTTTCTTCTTCTAAAAAGCCGTTTTTTCGTCCGGTTAAAATTTTATGTGCATAGGATTGATGTGACACATCAAAAATAATTTTATCATTTGGTGCATCAAAGACATAATGAAGTGCCAGAGTAAGTTCCACTGCCCCCAAATTAGAGCCGAGATGACCGCCGATACGAGAGACACGGTTCAAGATTGCCGCGCGAATTTCATCTGCAACGGTTTCAAGCTCATTAAGGTTTAACTTTTTAATATCTTCGGGCGAATTGATATTATCAAGATAAGACATTAGGCACTCCTATATTCAAAGCAGAGCTACGCTAGCACGAAAGAAATAAAAAATCCACTACTTTTTTAACGGGTGCTTAGCACCCCGCCCCCACGGCGTGAGTGGCGCTCGACGCGCAGTCGGCGACAAAGTCGCTCCGGCGCGCATTAATCTATAAAAAATTTTTGAGTAACAAAAATTTTTTTGCGCGCCCAATTCTCTCACCCTTTTTTCTCATAAAAACCGTTTGACTTTAAATATAGAAATTTGCTAGACTATCCCTCGTTGTAATTTAATACTTGAGGCAAAATAATGAACACGACAGAATTAGATAAATATTTTAACCCTGAAGAGGCAGAAAAGAAGTGGTATCAAATATGGAATGACGGCGGTTACTTCACGCCTCACGTCAACACCGGCAAAGACCCGTATACCATTATGATTCCGCCACCAAACATCACCGGTAAACTCCACTTAGGACACGCCCTTGTCAATACGCTTCAGGATGTCGTGATAAGAATGAAAAGAATGCAAGGCTATGAAACGCTTTGGCTCCCCGGCACCGATCACGCCAGTATCGCCACCGAAGCCAAAGTTGTTGACATGATAAAAAAGGAAGGCTTAAGCAAAGATATCTTAGGCCGCGAAGGATTTTTAAAACGCGCATGGGAGTGGAAAGAGGAATACGGCGGGACAATTATCCGCCAGTTAAAGAAACTCGGTTGCTCCTGCGACTGGACGAGAGAACGCTTCACCCTTGATGAGGGCTTGAGCAAAGTCGTGCAAAAAGTATTTATTGATTTATACAACGAAGGCTTAATTTATAAAGGCGAAAGATTGGTTAACTGGTGTCCGTTCTGCCACTCCACCTTGTCTGATATTGAGGTAGAATATGAGGAAGAGCCGTCATCATTGTGGTATATCCGCTATTGGGCACCTGATAAATCGTTTTATTTAGATGTTGCCACCACCCGTCCGGAAACCATGCTGGGCGATACCGGTGTTGCGGTTAACCCGTCAGATGAACGCTTTGCCAAATACATCGGCAAAAAAGTTGTGGTGCCGATTGTTAATCGTGAAATAGAAGTTATTGCCGACCCGTTTGTGGAAACAGAGTTTGGAACCGGTTGCGTGAAGATAACACCGGCACACGACTTCAATGACTTCAACGCCGGTAAAAAGCACGGGCTTGAAATCTTAAAAGTGATTGATGAAGACGGCTTAATGACCGACTTGGTTGAAAAATACAAAGGTATGGATATTTTAACCGCCCGAAAGCTCATTGTTGACGAGTTGCAGGAATTAGGCGTTTTGGTTAAGATTGAACCTTATACCCACAACGTCGGCAAGTGCTATCGTTGCCACCACACGGTTGAACCGATGGTATCAAAGCAATGGTTTGTTAAAATGGAACCTTTGGCAAAACCGGCCATAGAGGCAGTAAAAAACAAAGACATTACCCTTTATCCGGAACGCTATGAAAAGACCTATTTCCACTGGATGGAGAACATTCAAGATTGGTGTATTTCGCGCCAGTTATGGTGGGGACACCGGATTCCGGCATATTACTGCGAAAAGTGCGGCAAGATAGAAGTTGCCGCAGAAAAGCCGACACACGCTTGCAGCTGCGGTTGCACCAACTGGATTCAAGACGAAGATACGTTGGATACTTGGTTTTCTTCTGCCTTGTGGCCATTCTCAACCTTAGGCTGGCCTGAAGAGACAGAGGACTACAAATTCTTTTATCCGACATCAACATTGATTACCGGTAACGATATTTTGTTCTTCTGGGTAGCAAGGATGATTTTCTCAGCCCTGCACCAAACCGGCAAAATACCGTTTAGTAAAGTTGTTCTTCACGGACTTATCCGTGACGCTCAAGGTCGCAAGATGTCAAAGAGCTTAAATAACGGTATTGACCCGTTAGATGTCATCCGCGATTATGGTGCCGACGCATTAAGGTTCTCGCTTGTTCAAGGCTTGTCTTTGGAAACAGATATCCGTTATTCCATGGAGCGCTTAGACATCGCCAAAGCCTTTATCAACAAACTGTGGAACTCCGCCAAGTTTGTGTTAAACGGCATTGAGGGGATAGACCGGAGTGCTTATAACAAAGCCAACTTACAACCGGAAGATAAGTGGTTATTGACCAAATTAAACCAAACCATCAAAGATGTCACCGCAGAGCTTGAAACATTTGAGTTCGGTGATGCCCTGCAAAAGTTATATGATTTCTTCTGGAATGACTATTGCAGTTGGTATATTGAAATGGTTAAACCGAGGTTATATGACGAAAATTGCAAGACAAGAGCCGAAGCCGCTTATGTATTGCATTACGGTTTAAGCGTAATTTTGAAGTTAATGCACCCGTTCTTGCCGTTTGTCACCGAAGAATTATACGAGCGTTTAGAGCCGAACAGCAAACCGTTAATCGTTGCCGAATGGCCGAAAGCAGAATATTTGGACTACAAAGCGGATTATGAGAATATTGAGTTAATGCAATACTTCATCACCAGTATCCGGAATGTCCGTGCCAATATGAATATCCAACCGTCAAGAAAGACCAATTTGATATTTGTAACCAAAGACAAAGGCGAATTTTTGAAAGCCGCCGAGCCGATTTTCATGAAGTTAGGCTTTGCCAAATCGGTTGAGGTCAGGGATAGCAAGGCCGGTATTCCGTTAAATGCGATAAACATTGAGAACATGGATGCCGCGGTGTATATTCCGTTTGAAGATTTGGTTGATATCAAAGCTGAGATTGAGCGATTGAGTGCCGAGAAAGAAAAGTATGAGGGCTTGATTGCAAGAACCAAAGCGCAACTGGCAAACGAGCAGTTTGTGGCAAAGGCACCGGCGGATAAGGTGGCCGAGGTTAAGGAAAAGCAAAAGAGTTACGAGACCATGCTTACCTCAATTAACGAACGCTTGAACGCATTAAGAGGCTCTGCCGCCGCCTAACGGGTGCGTAGCACCCTGCCCCCGCGGCATAAGCGGCACCGTGCGTGTAGCACGCGACGAAGTCGCTCGGCGCGCACAGCACAAAATAAAATTAAGGACAGGATAAAACCTGTCCTTAATTTTATGCGCACCGCTATTTTTATATATTCCTCTTCCTAATTTGTGCAGGTGTATCTCATTTTAAGGTGGAAAATTTTGTGAAATAACCGCGGAAGTCCACCAAGACACACGAGCGTAGTTAAACCTACGTGACGTGTCGCAGTGTGGCCTCCTTCTGCGGATTAGTTCGCAAAATTTTACCCTTAAATTACCACCGAGGAACAACTTCACCGCCACCGCGCCATCTACGTCCGGGATACGTTCCCTCTTTTAAGAGGTCATACTTTGCCGGCAACTGCGGAATATCGGTAACAAGCACATACCCGTCGGCACGGAATATATTGGCGCAATCAGCGGCTGTGCCGACCGGCAATTGGTCATAACAAAGCACCTTGGTACGAGTAAACGGATGAATAAGCTCAACGGCATCAGCCGCGGCATCAGCGGAAATATTATCATAGTATTTAGGCATCGGTTGCGCACAAGGTTGCGGTGGCAACAAATCGCCCGAACATCTCATTTTCGGCGGACAATAGCGCACACCGGCGGCATTAAACAGCGGCAGATTATCGCCGGAAAGCGCGCCGTCATTAGTTACTTGCTTTTGCGCCACGGGCTTAGTATTTTTTGCCACATAAAGTGTCTCTTGGGAGCCGTCCTCTTCAATCATCGGCACGGCAAAATAGTCACTGCACTCACCGTTTTCACACATTGCAACATCATCTCCGTCATAATAAACATCTTCCAAATCATAATCAGAAGTACACGCGGAAACTCCCGCTAACAACAATGCAATAAATCCGAATTTTTGCCAAAGCATCACAACCGCCTCATAAAAAACATTACATCACATAAGAGTTTAACCGCAAAACCCCAAATTTCCACGCCAAAAACAAGGTTATAAACAAAAATTATTTTGTTGAAAACATCAGCTTAGATTTATAAAAGTTCCCCACAAGCTCGCCCATGCTAAAGAGGGCACGCTCGCTTATGGATAACTTTTTAGTAGCACGGCGCAACTCTCAATTTCAAGCAATGCAGGTGCCGCTGGCACTTTTAAGGCGGGAAATTTTGCGCAAAACGTTACTCGCGCTCCGGTACTTTAAAACAATTTTGCAAAATTTCTGATTCAAGTCCCGACGTTTTTTAAGGCGGGAAATTTTGCGAGAGGACCGAGGATGTCCCCCGAGGAGCACGAGTTTACATAAGGGTAAATGACGCGACGAAGTGGGGCATCCATCCGCGAGTCATATCACAAAATTTACCCCTTAAAACAAAATTTACCCCTTAAAAGATAAATAGGCGGAGAGGAATAGGTCAATATCCCCATCCAACACCCCCTTGTCATCGGAGGTCTCGGCATTGGTGCGGAGATCTTTAATCATCTTATAGGGCTGTAAAACGTAAGAACGGATTTGATAGCCCCAACCGTTGTCGCCCTGCTCTTCCCATTTTTGCTCGGCGGCGGCATCTTTTTTGCGCTGTTCAATCTCATAGAGTTTTGCTTTTAACATATTCATCGCTTGGTCGCGGTTGGCAAATTGCGAACGCTCGGTCTGACAAGAAACGACCACACCGGTCGGAATGTGAGTGAGGCGCACTGCCGATTCGGTCTTGTTAATGTGTTGCCCACCGGCACCGGAAGAACGATACGTATCCATCTTAATATCGGCAGGGTTAATCTCAATGTTAATCGTGTCATCCACCACCGGATAGACCGAAACGGAAGCAAAACTCGTATGCCGACGCGCGTTGCTGTCAAAAGGAGAAATACGCACTAAGCGATGCACACCGCTCTCACCTTTAAGCCAACCATAGGCATTAACGCCGGAGATTTTTACCGTCACCGATTTAATACCGGCAACTTCGCCCTCGGTCTCTTCCACATAAGTGAGCTTATATTTATGCTTTTCCGCCCAACGCGAATACATCCGAAGCAACATCTCCGCCCAGTCCTGCGCCTCTGTGCCGCCCGAACCGGCATGCACTTCCAAATAGGCATCATTTTTATCATATTCGCCCGAAAGGAGGGTTAAGAGTTCGCGCTCTTTAGCATCGGTTTTAAGTTGTTCCAAGTGAGCATACAAATCCGCCAACAGCTCTTCATCACCTTCTGCCTCGGCAAACTCCACCATTTCTTCCGAGTTAGCAATTGAAGCCACCAAATCTTCATAATAAGTGATATTGGCATCTAACGTATTTTTTTCTGCCGTGAGTTTTAAGGCTTTTTCCTGATTATCCCACAGTTTGGCATCAGCGGTTAAGACTGCGAGTTCCTCTTGTCTGAGTTTAGCATTATCATAGTCAAAGATACCTCCTGAAAATCTCGGCACTGGCTTTGATTTCGTTTAAGAGATTATAAAATTCGGCACGCATTGTATTCTCCAAAAAATGATATAAAATGAAATAACCGCTAATCTTAAGTTTGTAAAGCATTTTTTAAGCCTTAACGGGTAAATTATCCTTAAGGAAAGGAAACCAGCATGATAAATCGCCCTTTTAAAATTGACTTTGAACACCCTCTGCCCTATTTTCGTGACAGGACCGAGCCGATAAAATACATCATTATTCATTGCTCCAGAGGAACCCCCGAACAGCAATTGGAAATTCTGAACGAATACAAAATAAGCGTGCATTACATCATAGATTTAAAGGGAAAAGTTACTGCCGTTGTGCCGGAAGATAAAGTCGCTTATCATGCAGGTCTTAGCCGTTGGAAGGGAAGTCAAGGCGAGTCGCTAAACGGCTCTTCAATCGGCATAGAAGTGCAATCATTAGACATGGGGCAAAGACACAAAAGCTACACCACCGCCTCGATAACCAAAGTATGCATTTTGATTGCCTACCTGATAAAGAAATACAAAATCCGCCGTGAAAATATCTTAGGACATTCCGATGTTGCCCCCACGCGCAAACCCGACCCCGGTGCCGGTTTTCCATGGCGTAAATTATATAATCACGATGTCTTGTTTTGGTATCATAAGAGCATGCGAATTAAGTCAAATGACGAAAAAGAATTATTGGAAATCATCGGCTATGACACAAGCGTCATTGAAGCGGCGCGCTATGCTTTTTGCCGTCGTTTTTTACCGGAAGAAGTTGAAGTGATAGACGATATTCAATACTTGGTTGATAACCCCTATCCGTTGAATTTCACCCCAAAAAATCAAGAGTTATATATGTTGCGCCTGCAATGCGTTGCCTCAGCTTTTGAAGAAGAACGCAAAAGAAACTACTGGTTTTTTAACAACTAAAAAAAGAAGACCGTGCGGAAACTTTATCAAAAGTCTCAGGCACGGTCTTCAACACATACACCCTAAAAAAAGGCCACATTTTTCAGCAAGCATCGGCTCATTTGAACGGACACAAGCTTAATAACACATTGGGAAAATATATAGAGGGTCAGCGTTAAAGGAGAAGGACTGACCACGGAAGTCTAATTGTAGCATTGACATAAGAATTATTTTGTGAAACGCACACTATCACTGATTTTTTAAATGTCAAGAAAATTCCACCGCCCCACTCGCACTAAGTTATGCAGGTGCGACGCGCATAAATTTAGCAAAACATTACTCGCGCTCTAGCACTTTTAAGGTGGGAAATTTAAACAATCCGGCAAACTTTCTGACTCAAGTCCAAATGTATTTTAAGTTATGCAGGTGCCACTGGCACTTTTAAGGTGGAAAATTTAAACAATCCGGCAAACTTTCTGACTCAAGTCCAAATGTATTTTAAGTTATGCAGGTGCCGCTAGCACTTTTAAGGTGAAAAAATTAAACAATCCGGCAAACTTTCTGACTCGCGCTCTAGCACTTTTAAGGTGGGAAATTTTGAATGGATAGAAGTAAATGTCCGGTGGTGCAAATCCTAGCGTAGATAAGCCTACGTGGATTTGCGCCAATCCGGCTTCCATTTACGATTAGACACCAAAATTTACCCCTTAAAATTACCCCTTAGGAGAGTGATTTCATCAGCATATCCTTCTAATTCATTAGGCGTTTCCAAGTTAATCGGTATGCCTTTGAGTTTCGGATGGTTGATAAACCGGATAATCCCCTCTTGCCCAAGAGTGCCAAACCCGATTCGCTCATGCCTGTCTTTATGCGAGTTAAATTCGGTCATACTGTCATTTAGGTGAATAGCATGCAAACGATTTAAGCCGATAACTTTATCAAACTTATCCAACACTTCATCAAGCCGCCCCACGATGTCATATCCCGCAGAATACACATGACACGTATCCAAACAAACGCCCAACTGCTCCGGCGCGTTATTTTTGGTGCGCGAAATAATCTCTGCCAATTCCTCAAAGGTTGAGCCCACCTCACTGCCCTTGCCCGACATGGTTTCTAAGAGAACGGTCGTGTGTTTAGCTTCCGGCATCACTTCATCTAACACTTCAACAATCTGAGAGATTGCCACCTCAACGCCCTGCCCCACGTGCGAACCGGGATGAAAGTTATAGAGATTCCCCGGCACATATTCCATCCGTTTCAAATCATCGGCAAACACTTCCCGCGCAAATTCGCGTGTTTTCAAGTCTTTAGAACAAGGATTTAAGGTATAAGGTGCATGCGCCAAAATTTGACCAAACTCATGCTCTTTAGCCAATTTTAAAAATGCCTCAACATCTTTAGCATCAATATCTTTTGCCGCCCCGCCGCGCGGATTACGCAAAAAGAATTGAAATGTATTTGCCCCGATTTGAAGTGCGGTTTTCCCCATCTGAAGAAAACCGTTAGAACTAGATAAATGCGCCCCTAAGATTAACATACAATCCTCCGTTTTTCTTACACATAACACCTCCCCGAAACCCCGTCAATCAATTTCAAAAAATCTTGCAGAACTCTTTTTTGTGTGTTATAATGAATGCTAATAATATGAAGTTTTGGGAATTATGGGATTTAAGACAATGAACGCGGCTGAAAGACAAGACACAACCGAAACCATGAAAGCGCAAGCTGATCGGGCTGCCGAAATCATTGCTGATGCCGAAAAGAACGGTTATTTACCCGAAATAGAATTATCCAATATGGATAAAGCAATCATAGAGCAAAAACAACAAACTCTGGAACAACGCATTGCCGAAAAAACCGCAAAACGGAATCAAGAATACTTAAAAGCAAGAGACATTTGGGGTGAACGCTATGCCAACCCCGCCAAAGAAGGATTCAGCTTTGGCAACTGGAGCAAAGGGCTGACAGACACATACACCATACGCTCTGCCGCCGCAGATACCACACTTCCTCATGCCGACCAATTGGAAAATAAGAAAAAACTTGCTGAACTCACAGAAAAAACCGCATATTTAAACACCAGTCAAGTTCGCACGCCGACAAATTGGCAATTAAAAAACGAAGACATTATTTATGAAAGCAAACAAGCCGTTGAGAAATATAACCAATTTATGATACAAGAAGGACTAAAACAAAGAGCAGATCCCGAATATAAAGTAAAGATTCCCTCAGATCTTAAAATCCCCAAAACTGGCTACACTACCCCTTTAGCTTATAGCGATAAAGAATCAAAAATTTTTGTTAACAAAGAAATCATCGCCACAAATAAAGATTCTTCGTATAAACCACTGGCTGAAGCCGCACAAGGAAACGAAGTTGCGTTAAAATGTTTGATTTACCATGAGCTCAACCACATGCACAACAATGCGTATGATGGTCTCGGACAATTATCTTACACCCCGACCAATGCCATCAAAGGTGATGTTTTAACCGAAAAACTTTCTCTTTGCACCGAATATTTAACCATGGCAAAAGAGTATAATGAACGCAAACAAAAAGGTGAACCCACCATAAAATATGATGACGGTAGCGAAAAACCGTTAGACAGTTTGCTTGATATATACCCCGGCTTAAAAGAAACCGTAAAAAAACACGGTTCAAATATAAACGACCCCAAAACCAAACGCGCCTTAGTCAGCGCCGCTATGAAATATTGGGATGAAGACCGTGGCTCATGCTATACGACACAAAACGAGCAAATGATGCTCGTTGGCAATAACGTTTTCAATAACTGTTCTTTTTCAAAGCAAATGGAAGTATTGAAAAATGAAGAACAGACATATAAAAAAGTATCTGAAGCCTGTTTAAAAAACATCAACGTCGGTAACCGACAAATAGATTTAACCGATTGCAAAGATCTGATTGATACTTATACCACCGAAAACGCTCATCAACTGATTGCCGCCCACAACAAAGAAGACACCACCAACGAAGCGCCTGTTTTTGTTCCAAGCTATCAGGAATATCAGGAAATCAATCAATATCTTGAGTCCATCGGTAAAAAGACTGAAGCGGAAAAAATGGCACATATCGCCCAAACCGTGCAAACCGCCTCATCTTCCATAGAATCTTATGATAAAAAATTAGAAGAGATTATGCTCAAACATAACCCCCAGATCACCTCCGGCGCATTAAATATAGAACGAACGGATGATAAAATAGTCGCAACTATTTTTGATAACAAATATGATTTAACCGAATACGCGGCTCCCAAATCCGAGACGAAAAACGCACAAACCAACAAAATGCCAACAACTGACCTAGCCTTAGATACCGGACGCTAACCCCAAGTTTTACATATATCTGCTAAAATATTCCCTCTTGACGGGGACTTACCCTTTAGTCTCCTCCCCCTTGACGGGGCTCGCAGGATAAAAACTATCCGGTGGACAGTTTTTACCGAAAGCTACTTCTCCCCCTTGACGGGGGGCTTGCTGGATAAAAACTGTCCGGGGGACAGTTTTTACCGAAAGCTATAGTTGCTGTTAATTTGCGCTGACACGGAAGTGTCAAAAGCGCAAATGTTACAGCTAAACTTGCCCAAAGCGTAGTTGGCAAGCGTAAAACGCGAGCCTTACGGAGCAAGAATGTCACAGAATGTGACAGAGAGGGTGAAAACTAAAACACCCGAAGCGTAGTTGGCAAGCGTGAAACGCGAGCCTTACGGAGCAAGTAAGGTGGGGGTGACCCCATCTCCTCCCTTAAATGGAGGCTTGCCTCTTAAAATCTCCTCCCCCTTGAAGGGGGAGGATTAAGGTGGGGGTGACAATAAACCGTCATCCCCCGAGGCACATCGTGCCGAGGTCAGGGATCTTCAAATTAAACTCAACCTTTCCACCTCATTGGTTTTAACTCAATTTAAGAAAACATAAGCCCCTCAAGGCAACACAACAAACTTTTTTTTCATCAAATACAAAAAAAAGCTTGTAATCTAAATTTTTTTTGTGTAGATATATTGAGCAACAGAAAATCGGAACGTAGTTCAGCCTGGTAGAACGCTGCGTTCGGGTCGCAGAGGCCAGTGGTTCAAATCCACCCGTTCCGACCAGCAAATAAAAAAGCTCACCCTCGTGGTGGGCTTTTTTATTTGCTTATCACGAAGTGATACGGAGTTGAACCACTGTTATGCAGGTGGCGCTGCCACTTCACTACCAGCGAAAGACGGGCGGAAGAACGCCGGTTGCCGAAGGCAATGCGCGCCGGTGCGACCGAGCTTTTTGAAAAAACGAAGGTCAAAACACCCGTTCCGACCAGTGCGAGGCGCACCGCCTTAACTAAATGCTCACCCTCATGGCGGACTTTTTATTTAAAACAAGACAAAAAAGCCTTGATTTGTGTCTAAAAATATGATATAGATTGTATCAATAAAATAGAAATTATGTTAAATTAAAAAAAAACTATTATGAACAAAAAGGAAAAAAAATTTTTGGATGAAGTTTTGCGGAGTAATCGTGAACTATCCGAGAAAGAGCAGTTAAAAATGCTCAAAATGGAAAGTGGAGAATATCTTACTACATTTTATCTGAGGTGGGGTGGAACATTAACGCTAAAGGCTCAAAAGGAACTCCTTAAGATGCCTTACGCTGCAAAGGCGATGAAATTATTTATTCTTGATGATGATTTGGATGATAAGCTATATGATAAGCTATTTTTTCTTAATATGAAATCGGATAAAATAGGTATGCATGAATTGGATAAAATAGAGCAAAAGTGTGATGAGACTAATCAAAGTTGGGCTCCTTTAATGTATACCGCACTTAAAAAACTGTTACCACCGGAAGAATTTAGCAAATTTATAAATTCTCTTTAACGAATTGGAGGCTCTCAGAGAAATCTGAGAGCCTTTAATTTTGTTGTTTGTAGAAAAAATTTTAAGTGGTATCCGTCTTCTAATTTAGGTGGCTCAACCCGACCAGCAAACAAAAGAGGTACCCTTTACGGGTGCCTTTTTTATTTGCTTATCACGAAGTGATACGGAGTTGAACCACTGTTATGCAGGTGGCGCTGCCACTTCACTACAAGCGAAAGGCGGGCGGAAGAACGCCGGTTGCCGAAAGCAATGCGCGCCCGTGCGACCGAGTTTTTTAAAAAACGTAAATCAATGGGCACAAGTGCCCCACCCGTTCCGAGCAGAAAAAAATATCTTCTTGTTTTTTTATTTTTTCTGCAATAATATGCGCGCATATCATCTAAAAAAGGAGCACTTATGTCATCTATTATCCAATTCTTAAAACTGCTTATATCCGGCAACACCTTAAAAGGAATTAAGTTCCGAACCACCTTATCCATCATCTTAACTTTTTCCGTGCTGATTATAGAGGTTGGCATCTACTATATGTATTGGGATACAATCCCTGATATGATAAAGTATGATTATGATTTTTCGGGCACCCCCAATAACATTTGCGAAAAAGAATGGATTTGGGTAAATATTTTATTGCAGATATTCATTTGTGCTTTTGTTTTTATCCTAAAACATTTTTCATATAAAACCAAGCGCATCCGCAATATTGTTTATGACAAGAACAACAACATAATCCCGATTATAAATAAACGATTTTCTATGTTTGCATGGGAAACGGCAATGCTTTTTGTCACCACAGAACAAGGTTACATTTTTGCCCTTACGGATATTATCGAGAACCGCATGTGTGATGATATTGTGACACTGATATTCCTATTTTGGATGGCAATACTCATCATCGAATTTCGTTCTGATTTAAGAACGTTAAAAGCCGACAACCAAAATTCTACAGAAACAAAAAAAGAGCATAACGACTAATATTGTTATGCTCTACTAAAAACAAAATTTACAGGGCTTAATTGCAATAAATCGCATAACTCTCCGGTGCATAAATACCCATGGTCAAACCACCCATCAAAGAATCATACAATGTCCAGTAGTTTTCCACGGCATTGATGCCCCTTGCCTGACAAACATTTGTCAGATTATAATTTTTCTTCTGCATCATTCCCCACAAGAAGAAATGGCTTCTACCTTCATATGCCGGTGTAGCCTCCGGATTTTGTTGCCGATTCATATTAAAACGAATAACGTGATCACTGCTGCAAGCAGATAGCATTACCGCAAGTCCGATACAAATTAAAAATTTTCTCATATACAGTCCTCATCTAAAAAATTAACCATTACCACTTATAGTTTTATACGCCCCAGATTTGGATGTCAACAAATTACAAAATAATTAAACCGCCCCATCTAAATCCGCAACAAAAAAGGACACCTCTCGGTGTCCATTTTTTATTACACATTATTTCAAATAAGACTTTACATACTCGTCAAACGTTGCTCGCCTGTTGTAGTCCCAACCTGTAATGCAATACCCGCCAAGACAGATAATCGGCGTCGGGATTTCTCCAGCTCCTAAGTTGTAATCATTCCGAGCAGCCTTAAAATAGTCTTTGTTCTCTTTCTTGTTGATGTCCATATAAACAATTGCTAAATTAGGGTAAGTCTCCGTAATGTATTTTTTTGCCGCTGCACTATATGAGCAATTCGGCAACTCTAGAAAATACACCACATTGTAGCTTTTTTCCTTGATGCTGAAATCAGGTTTGTCTTCAACATCAATCACACATGATACCAATGCAATCAGAGCAAAGGCCATTAGTAATAATTTCTTTTCCATAACGATTTAGTAAGTAAAACAATAATTTAGTTTGTCGTTACAATAGACAAATAAAATTTATTTGTCAATATAAAAACAATTATTGACAAAACCCCAAAAAAGATTCAACAATACCCCATCTTATGAACAAACAATTAATAAAGGACGAACCTAAAATGACACCGTCAATAAACCCTCTGCTCATTCACGTCACCCCAAAGCAAAAAAAAGACTTATTGGGTATGTATCAAGATTATATCTACTTCTCGCGCGGTTTGGAATTTATATTCAACTGCGGTGGCTCCACCGGTCTGGCAGGGAAATTTATGGAACGTGTCAGTTGGCACAGTAAGTGGGATATGCCGTGGCATTTCAATTTTACCGACAACTACGAAAACAAAGATTACATCAATTTCGTTTCCGGCAATTACACAGAAACACCACGCTATTCATATATATCCCTCTATCACACACACAAGGAACAAGATGTTTCCCTCCCCAAAATTTCCGCCTACCCCGAAGTTTATGACTACTGTGCCATTGATTTGGATTTACCTTGCTTGGTTGAAAGATACGGCATAACCTGCCCTGCCAACCAAAAATTAAAAGACGCCACTTTCTTGGTTGACGGCGAACTCAAAGTAAACTACATCGGCAAAAAATTTGCCGACACCCCGGTTTTTGAAGCTTTGTCCGATGAGATATTCCAAAAAGAATTTCGTGTTTTGCTGAATCTCACCGATTTTTGCAACAGACATAAATATGAAATGGTGGCAGACACCACTCAAGGTTCTGTTTTCAAACCGATGATGACCAAAATTCTAGCCGCCGAATCAATCGCCGAATATGAAAATAAAGTGCTGGATTTACTGGGTTCTAGCGCAGATAAAACACTTGAAATCCTAAGAACCGTTTATACCGACAAAGATGTTAAAACAATTTGGCAAAAAGCCGAACGTGCCGGCTTAATCTCTTCTGCCGAAAACATGAATGATTACTTAAATATCCGCCAATTGATCCGCCACCAGTGGGACAGTTTGGATAATACCGGTCGCTTTTCTTTTGGCCTCAATCCGCAAAACGAACAATATCGCAGCGATTACCTGACATCATATCATAAGTTTTTTGACCTCCCCTTGGTTGAGCGCATTAAGGAATATCAAAAAGTAGCGCAAAATCTTCAAACCATGTTAAAAATTCTCTATCCGGAATTTATCACGCGTGAACATGGCGAAACCAATTCAAAATTTATCTTAAGGATAAAACAGTGGCTTCATAAAAATCCCGATAAACACCCGATGATAAACGGTAATTATCCGCTAAAATCAGAAAAAAACACATCTCTGGTCAATAATCTGAAAAAAATTGCCCCCGAAGTTACCGTGATTGATAGTTTAACAGAAAAAGAACTGGACAATGTGGAACGGGAAAACGCCTATTTCAACCGCAATGCATATTTAAGAGCCTATAGTCGCCTCATCAGCAATTTTGTGATTTATACTCTTGCAAACGGCTTAAATGTTCATCCCAAAGAAATCTTTGATTATTTTCTCAAGAAAAATGTTTTATCAGAAGCAGAACGTGAACGTTGGCAAAAATATCGCCTGTTGCGCAACAATTTGAGCCATAATCATATCAATCAACAACTGCATGACGAATTAAAAGAGGTGTTGCTCGGCACGTTTAATGAAGATTATGCCAAATTAAAAAATTTCATGTATGACAATATACCGCAACTTGTTCGTGTCAGCGGTGACATTTTTACCGCCGAGCAAAAAGACGGCACCATGTTACGCTTGGATATGCACAAAAATATCATTTTAGACCATACCGATAAAAACGGCAAAAGCTTGCTTAAGACACCCTCTTCAAACACCGTCAAGAAGCACTACCCCGTCAAGGTTAACACGTGGAACAACGAGGTAATAGATTGCCGTTTTGATAATGGCATGACCATAAATTTAGACCGCAAAAAAATCAGTTTTCCGGACGGTTCGCGTATTTATTTTGACGCCGAAAATTATAATGTATTCCGCTTTGAAAACGGCAACAAAATCTTCACCGATAAAACATTTGTCGTCACCAAATATCAGGAACGCGGTCGCTTTACACCGCTTGATCGTAACGAGATATTTATGGCAGCCCCCAAACACAAAATCAAGACCGACAGCCGCAGTCGCATCATTGAAAGCAGTCTGATTTGTGAGAATGGTCAAAGATTGATAACCAAATTAAATTATGACCGCAACGGCGCTGTTATCACGCTTGCCGACGGCACCAAAATTGACACAACAAATGCCGGTTTTAGTGTTTCACATAACAATATCAAGCTAAGCAATGAAACCATCGGTGCATTTGTCCGCAGTTACAAAACCGATACCCCGATGACACCACCGTTCTCCCGTTAATGAGTGCGTAGCACTCCGCACCGCGCGTAGCGGCACCGTGCGTGCAGCACACAGCCGACAGGCTGCTTGTGCCGAGCTTTATCAAAAATGATTTTTTGTAAAACAAAAAATCATGCTCGGCACCGTCAGATACCTGCATTATCCTCCCCCTCACGAACCGCCCCTTTAATTTCCTCCCCCTTAAGAGGTTATCACTTTAAAAATCTCCTCCCCCTTGACAATTCCCTTCTGAGATACTAAAGTAACCCCGCTTTATGTATCATGATCTCTATAATGATGGACTTATTATTTATCCAAAGGCTTTAAGTAACCACAAGCGGTAAATGCACCAACAATGCACGGTAAGTCAATCGAAAGTTCATAAGACTAAAGCAGATTATCTGTCTGATGTTCTGCTTTAGGCAGTCATCAACTCCCTCCGGACAATCTTAAAAACTTTGCTTAGATGAGGAGCTGAGCAACTCTTAAAACTTTTTTAGTTATGTTTAACACCAAAAGTTTGCACGTGCCCATGGTGCCGATGTCAACATTGATGCTGATGCTCTTTGTGGTCATCATCGGGTTTGTTCTCTTGGGGTTATTATTAAACCCTTTAATGATGTTGTTATTCCACACTTTCAATCCGCGTTTTGCGGCAAGTTTGGCACACAACACTTTCTTCTGCGGTGAACGCGTCAAAGCGTTTTACACCAAGCTTGCACTACAATGGCCCTACAAATGGTCAAAGTGGTGGATTACCCCTGACCGGCTTGAAAGCCTAAACGACTTTCAGCAAAAGGACTATTATCTCACCGTCAGCACCGATGATGAGATTCTCTGGAATTTGCGTCCCCAAGTGTGGGCAAAGGTGATGACCGACAAATCCGTCAAAATTCCGTTCTCCGATGAATTGGCCGAAAAAATCAAAGCGCGGGATGATTTGTTCAAAGCACTTATTGACGAAGTTTTGGAGACGCAGCAGTCATATAAACTTGTGCAACAGTATTTGGAATACGGCACACTTCCCAAATTGCAGATGACCGCCTTGGTGGATTATGTCTGCCTTGAGGGGATTGACCACGCTTTCGGTAAGCTTGCCGATGAGCTCTGTGCCTATGTCAAGCGCTGCGGTATCCGCAAAGACTTGTTCAACAAGATTCGTAACGACGAAGCGTTATCCGATGACACCAAAGACGTTATTGAAGAAAGTTACATCTGTTACACACAGCGGACAATGACCAAGCGTATTCGCAAAGCAAACGAAAAGAAAGAGACCTATGACGGATATAAGACATGGCATGCTTTCTGCAAATCGGTCAGTGACATTCGCATTGCCGCACAAAAGGAAATGAACATCGAGCAGTATAAGATTTTTCATCAATACGGTCACAAGCTCAGTGTTGATGCAATCACCTATCTGTTGTGGTTTGGCAACGAGGAAATGGCAGAGTGGATTTTCTGTTATGAGCCTAAATTCGGTATTCAAGATGCAAAGATTAACCTTGTCATGGATAGGCACGCTTATTTAAGACCGCTATTAAAAGATGTTATCGCGCGCACTGAGAAATTTTTGTGCCACAACATCTTAGAGGGCGAGCGTTTAAGCCTTGAACAGGTTAACCAAATGTTTGATTGTCCGTCAGCTGCGGAAATGGTCGGGGATTATATCACCAAGCATGAGTTGCCCGATGAACTGCAGATGCGGATTTTTGAGCTACCAAATGCCAAAGAGATTATCGACTTCTATGTTGAATTAGGCCAAATGGGAAATGACTATAAGCTAACTCCTGAGGCAAAAGCCAAAGCCGTTGAACTCGGTTGGATAGAAGAAGAAAACAAAGTGAGTGACAATTAATCCTATCTACTTAAAGAGGTGCCTATTCAGGCACCTTTTTTATTGTCCCGTAAAAAAAATATACTTTTTTTATTTTTTGTCACATTCCTCTATTGACACCCCAAAAAAAAAGTGATATAAACGACCCATTGTTTTATATTTTATCTAAATAATTAAAAAAAATTATGAACAAAAATTTCGTAATCAGGGCATACGCACGCCCATGCAGCACGATGCTAGCACTCAAGGTAAACGGTGAAAATGGTCAGACCAAGTTCGTTGCTACCTCTGTGAGAAATCAGAAAAAGGAAGAAATTCCCATCTCTCTCGTCGCAACCGAGGACATCATCCAGGAGATTGACAAGAAGAGTGGTTTCAATGCCGCTCTCGGAGACGACTACGTCCTCCAGACAGTGGCTGTCAACATGAAGACCAAGCACTTCATCGTTGACTGCTGGGACGAGTTGAAAAAACTCAACAACAAATATGTCGACTTT
>CACWQT010000019.1 GCA_902763185.1 uncultured Rhodospirillales bacterium
GCAGAAATTGACACGGTCATTAAAGCCAGCGGCCAAAGAGTATGATGTCGGCATATATTACTTGGGTGAACCCAAAGAAGATTTGAATTTAATGGGCAAGATTGAAGCGCGCTTTAATGCTGATGGTGAAAAAGGTGAGACTGATTATATCGGAATTGTCGGTGTATCTCATCCGTTTTAGTTGAGGTTGGTTATTTGAGGGAGAATAGCTTTGGAATTTTTATGGTGGGTTTTTAATATCAGTATATTGCTGATAATGCTTATGGTGTTTGCTGTCAGCTTAATGGGTGTTTATCTCTTTTGTTCATCTTTGGGTGAACGTTGGGCACCGCCGGTCAGAGCTTCCGGTAAATTGAAAGCCGCTGTATTATCAGAAATTTCTAAAGAACTTGAAAATGCAAATATGCCGCAGAAAGTAGTAGATTTAGGGAGTGGTTGGGGCACGTTGTTGTTACCGCTTGCCAAAAAATTTCCTAATCATCATTTTGTCGGGATAGAGCGTGCCTTAACACCGTTTTATGTTAGTCAATTCAGAGCGCGTAAGCTTTCTAATTTGGAGTTTGTGCGGCAGGATTTTTTTACTTATGATTTATCAGATACCAACTTTGTGATGATGTTTCTAATCGGTTTTATGATGCCTAAAGTGACGGAAAAATGTCTTAAAGAATTGCCGAAAAATGCAACTGTTTTGGCGGTTCGTTTTCCGCTTACGAGGATTGAGGCAGATGCAGTTGTAAAGTTGGAAACTTCCTTAGAAACATACTATCTTTATAAGGGGCTCGTATAATATCGGTCATGATTGCAAAATTGCTTCTTTATTTACCTCTTTTGTAAACTGCAGTCGTAATTTTGCTTCCAGCACCGGTATTCTCCGAGCCCTATGCAAAAATCGTTTTTAAACGATTTTTCGGTTTAAATATGGATCGTATAATATCGGTCATTGATTTGTTGTAGTTCTATTAATTTTTAATCAGTTTTTTTATCTTTTTGTAAAAAGATTTGGAATCCCAGTCGGTTTCGCCTTGAATGGTGGCAATTTTCTTGCCGTTTTTATCCATAATGACGGCGTAAGGGGTTGTGCCGATGCCGAGGCTTAAAGATAATTTGTTTTTAACATCGTTATAAAAGGGAATTGTCGGTGCACCGTATTTCTTTAAGAATCGGCGTTCTTCTTTTTTACTGTGCCAATCAGATGCCGGTGAGACGAGCATAACATTGATATTGTCTTTTTTAGCCTTTGGATAAAATCTTTCTAAATATTTCATTTCTCTTAAGCAAGGTGCGCAAGTTTGTGACCAAAAAACAAGAATGGTTAAATCTGCCGAGGTGTTTAATATCGGCTCAGTTTTGTTGTGTTCATTGATGAGTGATACATCTGGCATCTTAACCGGATATTCCAATACATATAAACCGAGCGGCGCACTATAGGCTTCGGCGCGGAGGGTTAAAAAAACAAATGCAAATAAAGCGCGGTAAAAATTTTTCATCAATGTTTTTCCTGTTAATAAAATTATTGTATTCTACACTTTAAGCGTATTTGATATATGCTTAAACTCGTGATGTTACAAGTTTAAGGGTAGAAAATGAAATATTTAGTTAAATTTTTAATGATTTTTTCAGTATTTTTTTCCATTCTATATATGAGCGGTTGCGGAAAGGTTTCACCGAATGTACCGATTGAGGGAAGCGGTTATCCGCATGATTATCCCAGATATTGATGGGCTTTGAAATTGGGGAAGGATATGGATAATAATAAAAATGATGATTTTTCTGATGTAGTGATTCCGTATGTGGAATTTGCAGAAAATGCCAATGAGCGAACACCGTGCATTTTGGTTTTGGATTGTTCGGGATCTATGCGTGGTGAGCCGATAAAACAGCTTAATTCCGGTTTGCAGGCTTTGGAAAAAGAGTTAAAGGAAGATATTGATGCCAGTTCTCGCGTGCAACTTTTGGTGATTAAAGCGTATGGCAAAGATGATGCGGAAGTATCTTCAGATTGGGTTGATGCGATGAATTTTACGGCACCGGTCATGGATGCGTCAGGGTTGTCTCCAATCGGTAAAGCGATGGAATTAGCTTTGCAAAAAATTGAAGAGCAAAAATGCCTTTATGACAGTTGCGGTGTGACATCTAAGCGGCCGTGGATATTCCTTATCAGTGACGGCGAGCCGACGGATTACGGTTGGGAACAGGCGGCGGCAAAATGCCGTGAAGCGCAACAAAATAAAAAAGTAGTTATACATGCGGTCGGCACACAAGGGGCAAATTTGGATAAACTGGCAAAGTTTTCGCTTATGGCACCTAAAAGATTGAGCGGTTTAAAATTTACCGAATTCTTCTTGTGGCTTTCACGCAGTGTATCTTGTGTTTCTCGCGCGGCACCGAATATGCCCGATATTTTAGATGATATTGAGGGCTGGCATGAAAAGAACGCCTAAAATCCGTGTGATTGCGACTAAAGTTACAGGCGGTTTACACCGTTCTAAGCTGACGCCGTGTCAGGATTTTTATCATTATGCTTGTTCGGGAAATAAATTGGTGGCGGTTGTTTCTGATGGCGCCGGATCTGCAAAATACGGTAAAATCGGCGCAAAAATTGTTTGCGAAACGTTAGTTGATTTATTGATTAATGCGCCAATTAAAGATGCTAAAAAAAATGTCCAAAGTGCCATAGAAATTGCACGTGAAAAGTTGATGTTTCACCGGTTAAATAAAAGCAAGACGGAAGAGGAAATATTAAATTTTTCGGCAACAATTGTCGGGGTTGTATATCATCGGGATAAGGGCGTATTCTTTCATATAGGTGATGGCGCAGGGATAGCTCTTTATGATAATTCTAATAGGGAACAATATGTAGTTTCTATGCCTGCAAACGGGTGCTTTGATTGCGAAACGTATTTTTATACGATGAATAATTGGAAAGAGTGCTTGCGATTTACCGAAATCGGTAAGGCGAAATCGTTGTTTTTGATGACAGACGGTGTGACACAATTTGCCCTTTCTCATGATGACAGAACATTAAAGAACGGATTTATTTTACCCATTAACCAGTATCTTTTAAGCGAATCCAATAAACTTAAGGCGATGCAGGCGTTGAATAATACGTTGGACACCAAGCAGGCACGCAAGCTTAACTCTGATGATAAAACATTTTTATGGGCGGCGCTATGACAACAGAAGTAACAGCAGAAAAGAAACAATGTTACAATGCTATTTTTGCAGACAGGCACTGCGAAAAGATAACATTAGGCAAACTCTTAAATAAGGGAGGTGCTGCCGGTAAGGTTTATGCGATTGAGGGAAATACCGTTAAAGTTGCAAAGATTTTTCATGAGCGCCAAAAAAGTAATGTGAATCGCCTGAAATTAGAAGCTATGGTGATGAATAATCCTAATATTCCCAGTGTTATGGCGCATGGTGTGGAATATGTGCAAATTGCGTGGCCGGAAGCAATTTTGGAAGATGAAGAAGGGTATTGTGTCGGGTATGTGATGCCGTTTATCAATACCTCGGAAGCGGTTTCATTGGATTATCTGATGCAAAGTGCCGTCAGAGCTAAATTGGGGCTTAGTGATAAATATGAATATCGGGTGATGGCGGCTTATAATGTGGCATTGATGGTGGCATCACTTCACCAATACGGGCATTATATCATAGATTTAAAACCGTCTAATGTGTTTATTTATAAAAAGACTATGACGGTGGCAATGTTTGACTGCGATGGTTTTTCCATACAAGGGGAACAGGCACGGTTTCCTGCTGAGTTTGTGAGTGAAGAATATATCTATCCGGAGGGGATGAACCAAACTTGTGAAGAAATGGGGGTTGACCAAGATGAATTTGCCTTGGCGGTGATTATCTTTAAGTTGCTTAACAATGGTATCCATCCGTTTTCAGGTGTGGTAAAGAAAAACGCTGACAGCACACTGTCTATTCAAGAGCGAATCGCAAATTATCACTATGCTTACGGTATGTGGGCGGACAGTTATCAAGCACCGCATCCGTATAGTATTCATACTTTCTTACCGCAAAGCACTCTAAAACTTTTTGATCGTGCGTTTGTTAAGGGGCAAAAGAGACCAACCGCTATGGAGTGGCAAACGGAGTTGGATTTCTTATTAAAAAATTTAAAGCATTGTAAAAAGAATCCGAATCATGCCTATTTTACCAATAAGGGTTGCGGTTTGTGTGTGGCTGAAGAAAAGTTTAAATCTAATTTGAAAGTGGTGCAAGAAAAACAAGCAGAGCCTAAAAAAATCAGAGGGTTTGAAGTTGATAAACTCTCTAAAGAGAGCCTTAAAGAAGATACAATCCAATTGCAACAATCCGAAAAGCGCACTTTGCGGCTGACGTATTTGGGGATTACGGTGTATAGCTTATTTATTACATTTTTGCCAAGTATTGCCAAAATGCATAAGGCAGATTTGGCTCAAATCGGGATATCCATACAGCTGATTGTGTATATCTTGTTTTTTAATTTGTTGCATTGGAGTGTTAAAAAATTCTGTTCATTTTTAACGCTGTGGATGGGGAATTTTTTGGTTTATGCTTTAATTTCATATACTTACATTTGTGTTGTAATGGCATTTGTGTTAGGTAATGATATTAGTTGGGCACGGCTGTTTAACGCTTTTTAGCCAATAGTTTCCTTTAGGATACTAGAGGATAAAAAAGTTCCTACTTTTCATTTACGGAAAAATAGTTTAGTTTTCTTGTATTAACTTTAGCATAAGGAAAAACCCGTGATAAATCTTAAGAATGTAGTTATTTCAGGAAAAGAAGTTTTGCCGATTATTGAAGGCGGAAAAGGTATTAACGGAACCGATGGCAGAAGCAGCGGTCATTTTGCAAAAGAAGGATGTGTCGGGACAATCTCTTTGGTTAGCGCTGATTATTATGATAATAACGGCAAAGTGGTTTTGGAACGTTCACATAAAGTAAAAAGATTAGATCGCCATGCAGATTTGATTGAAGGGGCAATTAAAGGTGGTATTGCACAAGCGCAAATCGCTCATGAAATTGCCGGTGATAACGGGCGTATCCATATTAACCAGTTGTGGGAAATGGCTGATTCCGAATCGGTTATCAGGGGCGTTTTAGAAGGCGCAAAAGGGCTTATTCATGGCGTCACCTGTGGAGCGGGATTGCCGTATAAATTGGGTGAGTTGGCATCATCCTTTGGTGTTTACTATTATCCGATTGTATCATCTGCCCGTGCTTTTCAAATTTTATGGAAACGTGCATACGTTAATTATAGCGCGTTTTTAGGCGGAGTTGTTTATGAAGATCCGTGGTTGGCTGGCGGGCATAATGGTTTATCCAATGCTGAAAATCCGGAAGTGCCGCAAGACCCATATAATCGTGTTTGTGAATTGCGCAGTGCGTTGAATAAGTTGGGATTAAACCAAACACCGATTATTATTGCCGGTGGTGTTTGGTGTTTAAAAGATTGGGAAAACTATTTGGATAATCCCGAAATCGGAACCGTTGCCTTCCAATTCGGCACACGTCCGATGATTACGACCGAAAGTCCAATCAGCGATGCGTGGAAAAAAGTAATGCTTAATACCAAGCCGGGAGATGTGGCGTTACAGCAGTTCAGTCCGACCGGGTTTTATTCTTCGGCGATTAAGAATAAATTTTTGCTAAGACTGATGGAACGTAAAAACGGTGAAATATCTTTTGCAACCGAAAAAAGTGAGCAGTATGATACGCCACTTAGCTTAAGTTCGTCAAAGACAGTTTATATTGCGGCTTCTGATTTGGCAAAGGCTAATAATCAGATAAATGCCGGTTTTAGTGTTATTCAAGAAACACCGGATAGCACGGTTGTCTTTTTAACGCCTGATGAGTGGGAGATAATGAAAAAGGACAGAGCGGAATGTCTGGGGTGTTTGTCGCAATGTCAGTTCTCCAGTTGGTCCGGTGCAAACGGCACAACCGGTAAAATTCCTGATCCGCGCACTTATTGTATTCATAAGACCTTGTTTGATATTGCTCATAATGGCAAAACGGATGATAATTTGTTGTTTGCCGGTCATCAGGTTTATAAGTTTCGTGAAGATCCTCTTTACGCAAACGGGCATATACCAACAACACATGAGTTGATTGAGGCGATTAAAGCCGGAAGATAAGGCGATTATATTAGGACGTAAAATGGAATATTTGCTTTATTTACAGGATTTAAGAGAAGCAACGAATGATGTGCTGACGTCCCTTTTATTATATGTGACGAAGTTTGGTGAGTATTTGATACCATTTTCTGTTTTTGCAGTGATTTATTGGTGTATTGATAAGCGTATCGGCGTATTTTTGATTCTGAGTTGCGGTTTTTCTATGATGTTCAACTTGCTCATCAAAAATATAGCCTGTATTTATCGTCCATGGATTTTAGATACGCGGATAAAGCCGGTAGAAGCAGCGCTTAAATATGCCGGAGGATATTCCTTTCCAAGCGGACATACCACAATAGCGGTTTCGTGTTGGGGGGCAATCGGGGTGTTTTGGCGACATATTAAAGGAATGTTGCCATTGATGATTTTGTTATGTCTGTTAATTGCTTTTTCGCGTAATTATGTCGGGGTGCATACATTTCAAGATGTGGCAGTTGCGGCTATTGTTTCAGCACTTATTTTAGTTGTAGGGTGGCGCGTTTTTTGTTGGGCAGAAAAAAAAGAAAAACGTGATTTGATTCTGACAATCTTGGTATCGTTGTTCAGTATTCTTTTAAGTGCTTATATTTATTTTAAGAGTTATCCACTTGAGTTTGCAGATGGGGTTGCGTTGATTGATCCGTATAAATGCAAATTGGAAGTTTTTTCTAAATTGGGATTTGTGCTCGGTGGATTTTGGGGCTGGTATTTGGAGCGGAAATATATTCGTTTTGAAGTTTGCGGGAGTGAATTAAAATCTTTATTTAAGCGTGCAACAGGTGGATTGCTTCCGTTATTCTTGCTGTTGGGGTTTGTTTCAATTTTTTGCAAGTGCTTTTTTCAAGAGCACTGCGCATGTTTTTGCGGGTTGTTTATCATTAGTTTTTATATCACATTTGTTTATCCGCTGATTTTTTCACGTTTATGCAGTGAGTAATATTTTGTTATGATGCATGGATAATAGTTGTGAAGGTGGAATTGATTACCTTTATTTGTTGTGAGGTTATGGGCGTTGTTATTATTCATAATTTTGGTTGGCGAGATAAACCAAATATATCAATAGTTCAGAAGTTGAGGTTTACCTTAGTGCTGTCTATCAGCTTGCTTTTGTGGACAATATTTGTGAGTTATATTTTATCATAAAAAAACGCCGCCTAAGCAGGCGGTGTTTTTATCTTGCTTTTTAAAGAACAATTACTTTTGAAGTTTTGCGATAACTTTATCGGTAATATCTGTTCCACCGGCAGCAACTGAACCTTTAACAAAAGTTACGCTGAAGCCTTCTTTCTTAGCAACTTCTTCTATCAACTTTGTCAAAGCAGAATCAATTTGTTGAAGTTTCAACGCATAATCTTGTTGGATAACTTGCTGTCTTTGTAATAACTCTGCTTGATATTGCTGAGCCAAAGCGTCTTTCTTTTCTTGAGACTCTTCTTGGTTAATAGTTGCATTTGAGCTGTCAATCCATTGTTGCAAGCTTGTTACTTTATCTTGCATTTCTTGTCTTAATTGAACAACAGGTTGCGCATTGGCAACGATTTGCTGAACATCAACAACAGCAACTTTTTGAGATTTGTTGCAGCAGAAAAAGCAGCAACCTGCCCAAGCCAAAATTGCTACAATAGCAACACCAGCTACGAATAACTTTGTGTTAGAACCAGAATTTACATCACTTTTCATGTGTTTACTCCCTAAAATAATATACGTTTAAGATGTTAGTGTTGTTTTTAGATAAATCAAGTGGATTAAACAAAATATCAACTTATTTTTTTGTATGTGTGGTATTCTTGTTTGTGACAAGCGCTAGAACCAGCAGCAATATAAGCAAACGAAGCGGAACGCTGTCTCCTGCTTTTCCATATAAGGTCGGGTGAGATAGCTGTTGGGGAAGAATCGTGTCGGTGATTGCAATTTCATTTAGAGGAATTGATGAAAGAATTTTTCCCTTATCATTTATAACGGCACTAATGCCGGTGTTGGCACTGCGTAAGACTGTAATACCTTCTTCTACGGCGCGCATTTGGGCGGCGCTTAAGTGTTGATATGGTCCGGCAGATATGCCATACCAACCGTCGTTAGCAACAATTAAAAGTATTTTTGTTTTGGATTCAGGGTTAATTGTTTCTTTGGGAAATATGCTTTCGTAACATATCGCGCCGCTCATTGAGGGCAAGCCTGAAACGCGAATCGGTTTTTGTTTTTCGCCTTTTCCCAATTCGCCGACAACATTTGCAACCGGTGTCATAAAATCTGGCAGATAATCTCTAAATGGTAAGTATTCGCCAAAAGGAACAAGGTGGGCTTTATCATAGTAGTCTTTGATTTCTCCGGCGTGATTTAAGATGTAAAGAGAGTTATATAATACTCTTTTGCCCCTTTCCATGCCAAGGCGTAAAATACCGGTTGCTAAAAAGCCGTGCGGCGGAACGGCGGTGACCAATTCTTCTAAATGTTCGGTATCATGGTCTAAATCATAGGGCGTGGCCGTTTCTCCCCATACCACCAAATCTATATCATCAAGTGATTTTGAGCGTGTCAGATCAATATATTGGCGGAAGTTTTTGTATAATAAAGCCGGATGCCACTTGAAGGTTTGGGGAATGCTCGGCTGCACCAGACGAATCGTGAGCGGTTTGGTTGCGGTTGTTTCCGCGGATGCAGTTAAATTTTGCTGTGATAATATGATTGCGATAATCGGTATAAGAATAAAAAAGATACTTCCGGAGTAAAATGTTTTGTGTTTCAGCCCTAGTAAAATTAAACTGATACCGCAACAGAAGATGAGCAAAAGTAAAGACAAACCATATGTGCCTATATAGGCGGCCGGTTGGATGAGTTGATAATTGAAACTGAGTGCGGTGCCCAATAAATTCCATGGGAATCCGGTGAAGATGAAACTCCTAATCCACTCCATTAGTGTAAAAAGACAACAAAACAGTATTGTTTTTGTATAGATATTTCTCCCGAGTGTGATAAAAATCGCAGGGATTGCCCAAAATAATCCGAAGAAGAAACCGATAGCACAGATAACCAATGGAATAAAAGTAATAAACTTTTCTTCATCAATCAAAAGGGCATTGTTTATCCAAGAAAAGCCGATGGCAAAAAAGCCGAATCCGAAGGCATAAGCTCGGGCAAATAATTGTTTTTTGTTGTAGTCTTTGTCAAACAATAAACATAAAAAAACAATCAGTGTTAAATAGCCGAAAAATGCATTGACAAACGGTGGAAAAATGAGAGAAGCAACTGCGCCCAAACAGAGCAAGCCGAGTGTTTTTAGAATTGATATACTAAAAGCTATGGTGCGTGAGGAATGTCTGTTTGGTGTTGTCATCTTTTAGGCTTCTGTATCCTTGTAGGGATTATCAATTGAAAAGGCCGCCAAAATTTCCGTCTCAAGGTTTTCCATTTCTTCGGCTTCTTTATCTTCTTGATGATCAAAGCCTAAGATATGCAAGAAACCATGCACAGCCAAGTGGCAAAAATGCGCATAAGTGCTGATATGCTTTAGCTCTGCTTCTTTTGCAAGCGTTTCAAAGGCAATGATGATATCACCTAATTCAACCTCACCATCTATATCAAGCGTATCCCAAAATGAATCGTCATCAATGTTGGCAAAAGATAAAACATTAGTTGGTTTATCCATATTTCTAAATTGTTTATTCAGGCGATGAACTTCGTCATCGTTACTTAAACAGAGATTGACAATATAAGTTTTATCTTTTTCCAGTAGCTCATGTTCAACGTTTTCCGCTACATATTGGAATGCTAAATCTTTTAGTTCTTCAGATGTCTTGATGACATCAAAGTCAACAGCGTTCAACCAGCTATCATCAGCGATGTCGGTATTTAAGATGATATTACTTTTCATCTTGTGCCTTCTTTATCTTTTCTTCATAGGCTTTAACGATTTTGGCAACCAAACCATGGCGGACAACGTCATTGGCAGAGAAGGTTACCGAACCAATGTTTTTAATGCCTTTTAGGGTATCAAGTGCATCGCGCAATCCGGAGATTGTGCCGCGAGGCAAGTCAACTTGGCTTAAGTCACCGTTGACGACCATGCGAGAATTTTCACCTAGACGAGTTAAAAACATTTTCATTTGCATCGGAGTGGTGTTTTGGGCTTCATCTAAGATAACAAATGCGTTTGATAAAGTTCTACCGCGCATGAAGGCAAGAGGCGCAATTTCTATTTCGCCTAAAGCTAATTTTTTATCTACTTGTTCAGCCGGTAACATTTCGTATAAAGCATCATAAAGAGGTCTTAAATACGGATCGACTTTTTCTTTCAAATCACCGGGGAGAAAGCCTAAGTTTTCACCGGCCTCAACTGCCGGACGGGATAAGATGATTTTATCAACTGTTCCCTCAAGCATCATGGAAACAGCCAAGGCAACCGCCAAATAAGTTTTACCGGTACCGGCGGGGCCTAAGCCGAATACGAGTTCGTTATTCATCATTTCGGTAATGTAGGCGGCTTGGGTTGCCGAGCGCGGATAAATATAACGTTTTTTGGTTTTTAAGACCATTTCACTTAAGGATTGTTTTTCATCAGCAGTACCTGCACCACTGCAAATACGAACGGCGGCTTTGACTTCTTGTTCGCCGATAACATGGCCTTTGGAAGCTTTTTCATATAAGATATCAATGGCGGTTTTAGCGTTTTCGATATCGCCGTTTGCGCCTTTAATGGTGAGTTGATTACCAAAGCTCAATATCTCTACATTGAGCATTTTTTCTATCAGCCGCATATTCTCATCGCGTGCGCCGACAACGACTTTGACTAATTGATTATTAAAGAGTTCAAAACTAAGTTCTGCCATGTTATATTACCTCCCCGCTTAGTGAGTTTGTGGATGCGCCTGTGATGCGCACATTAACGATTTTGTTTAAGAGCGAATTATCAGCCTCAGCATATAGGTTTTGCATATAAGGGGTGCGTCCGGTTAATTGTCTGGCGTGTCGACCTTTGCCCTCAAAAAGGACTGGCATTACCTTACCGATGCTTGATAGGTTAAATTTGGTCTGATAGTCAAACAACAAGTCTTGTAAGATTTGCAAGCGTTCTTTTTTTACTTTTTCTTCAATTTGATTTTCCATTACTGCGGCAGGGGTGCCGGGGCGTTTGCTGTATTTGAAAGAAAAGGCTTGAATATATTTGACTTCGTTTACAACGTCTAAAGTTTGTTTGAAATCATCATCGGTTTCTCCGGGGAAGCCGACAATAAAGTCAGATGACATACCGATATCCGGATTGGCGGTTTTTAGTTTTTCTATTACGCGCAAATAGTCTCCCTTGGTGTGACGACGGTTCATCCGTTTTAAGACATCGTCAGAGCCGGATTGAATCGGCAAATGCAGATAAGGCATCAATTTTTTTAAGTTTTTATGACAAGCAATTAAATCATCATCAACATCTGCCGGATATGAGGTGGTATAGCGAATCCGTTTGATACCGTCAATTTCGGCAACTTTGTTTAAGAGATAAGCCAGATTACGCTCTTTGCCGTTTATATCTTCGCCATGATAAGAGTTTACATTTTGTCCCAAAAGATTGAGTTCAACGCTACCGGTATCTGCCAAACGTCTGGCTTCTTTTAAGATATCTTCTACGGGGCGAGACATTTCTATGCCACGCGTATAAGGCACAACGCAATAGGTGCAGAAATTATTGCAACCTTCTTGAATAGCTAGAAAAGAGCAGCCTCCTTCGGCTTTGTTTTCCGGCAAAAGATCAAATTTAGAGATGGCGGAAAATTCGGTATCCAACAATTGCATTTCACGTTTGTTAAAAATCTCTTGAACGACTTCTTTTAAGCGGAAGTAGCGCAACGGTCCTAAAGCAAAATCTACATAAGGGGCACGCTTTAAGATTTGTTTATCTTCGGCTTGAACCACACAACCGGTAACGCCGATAATGGTGTCTTTGCCCTCTTCGGCACGCTCCAATTTCAGTTGATAAGCACGTCCTAAATCAGAAAAAACTTTTTCGGCGGCTTTTTCGCGGATATGGCAGGTATTAAAAATCACCACATCGGCGTCTTTTTGACGATTGGTTGCTGTTAATCCCATTTGGTCTAACATATTTGCCATACGGTTAGAATCGTAGACATTCATCTGACAGCCGAAAGTTTTTATAAAATATTTTTTTGCCATCTTACTTTGTTATAAACCCTAAAATTATCAATTTTTAGGCATTATAGGGGCAAACTTTCTTTTTTTCAAATGAAATTTTGCGAAAGAGAAATTTATTTTTAAAGCTGATTTTGTTATTGAAATTTTAGGGTTTTATTGGCAAAATGAGGTCAGTTAAAAGGAGAAAAAATGGAAGATTTGGCAGAAGAAGAGCAATCAACGGTGAATTATTATTCGTTGATAAAACGCTATCTTAAAAAACAGTATCCGCATTTAGGGGAAAGAGAAATGCGCGGTTTATGTCGGATGGTGATTTTTGGCTCGGAAACTGACGAAGTTGAACTACCGGATGTGCCTAAAACAGTTGCTGGTGTTCGCAAATTCTTGGCTAATTTTATTGAGCGTGAAGCCTCTGTTAAAAGTTTTATTCCCTATTCAATTGATGCGGAACTTGCCGATTTGATTGAGGACAATACAAGAGAGAACTCTTCAATGGATGAGTATTATCGGTGGGTTCATGTGGTCATGGATATCTTAGAGCATACAAGCGATGGGGTGGTTACGCGTGATGATGCGGCAGAAAGGCGAATATTTATCAGTATGAGCTATGATCGAGAAGCTCTGTTGATGCTCTGTTTGGCGCTTTATCAAGGGGCTAAAGGTGAAAAGCTTGAAGATAGGCTTGATTTGTTGATGTTCAAGTTGGAAAGGTTGCGGGAATTGCGCAATATTGTGTTTAAGGCATCTCGTGTGATTGCTTCACAAAAACGTGGTGGAAAAGACCAACTTCGGCAATATTATGAGTATTGTCAAATGCTCTTAAAACAAAATATGCGTGATATTTCTAAATTTCGCTTGAAATTAAAACTTAAAAAGTATGATAATACAAAAGACGAAGATTTTGAAGATGATGTTTTCTTTTTGGAGCACTTGCGGAAAGTTATCGGGCGAATGCTTTGGCACAGGCGAAAATTGTTTCTTCAAAGTCAGCAAACCGATGTGCACACAAACGAGATTACTCCGGCGGAGTTGGTATTGATGTCGCAGGGTCGCGATGCGAATGGTAAATGATTATATAGGAGAAAACTTATGGAAGTTATGTTAGAAACTTTGCTTTGGTGCATTGAGTGCGCATTGGAAGTTTATTTTATATTGACGGTGGTTAATGTTGTGCTTTATTGGTTGATGCACTTTGGTCTTATCGGGCAGGGCGGTGAGTCGTTTAAGAAGTTTCTTAAATTTTTGCATCAGATTACCGAGCCGGTGTATGCAAAGCTTCGTGAAAAAGTTAAGCCTGTTTCGGGGTTTGATATTTCGCCATATGTATTGATTTTGGCTTTGATGTTGGTATTGCATATTTTGGAAGTCACAAGAATTAGTTTACAAGGATAGGGTTTAGATGTTTTTTGAGCGCACGGATAAGGGATATATTTTGCGAATCCGTGTTTCGCCAAATGCATCAAAGTGCGCTGTAAAAGGTATTTTTTATGATGCCTCTCAAATAGCGTATCTTAAAATTGCATTAGTTTCTGTTCCGGAAAAGGGCAAAGCAAACCAAGAACTGATTAAGTTTTTGAGTAAAGAATTAAAAGTGGCTAAAAGTCTTTTCAGTATCGTTAGCGGGGAAACCGATAAGTATAAGAAAATCGCGTTAAATATTGAGCACAGTGAACAGATAGAAAATATATTTCATAAAATGGAGCAAAAAGATGACAGCAGCGGTTGTGATTAATGGTCAGGTGTTGGCAGAACAAGTGCGGTTTGATCTTAAGGATAAGGTTGCCCTTTTGGATAAAACACCGGAATTGGCGGTGGTGATGGTCGGGCATAATCCGGCAAGTGAGATATATGTTAAGGCAAAAGAAAGAGCTTGTGCGGAAGTGGGAATAATCTCAAGCCAACATCATTTGGAGGAAGATGCCAGCGAAGAAGAAGTTTTGGATTTGATTGACTCTCTTAATCACAATCGTGATGTGACCGGAATATTGGTGCAACTGCCGCTACCGAAGCATTTGGATGAAAAACGGGTTCTATATGCGATTGCGCCTGAAAAAGATGTGGATGGTTTTCATCCGCTTAATACCGGTTGTATGGTGCAGAAAAGAGAAAATGCATTTGTGCCTTGCACCCCAAAGGGTATCATGAGGATTGTGCATTATGCCAAGGAGGATATAACAGGTTTGCATGCAGTGGTGGTTGGGCGCTCGCAGATTGTCGGGTTACCGGTTGCCAATTTATTATTGCAAGAAAATTGCACTGTCACCATTGCGCACTCCAAGACCAAAAATCTTCCTGAGATTTGTAGGGAAGCTGATATTTTGGTTGTAGCAATCGGAAAGCCTCAATTTATAACCAAAGAATATATTAAACCGGGGGCAATTGTCGTTGATGTCGGGATTAATCGCACTGATGAGGGGCTTAAAGGTGACGTATGCTTTGATGATGCATATGGTTTGGCGTCATATCTGACGCCGGTGCCTAAAGGCGTGGGACCGATGACGATTGCAATGTTATTAGAAAATACTTATCAGGCATATTTAAAGCAGAACCGCTCTTAAAATTTTTATTTGGCGCATTATATTTAGGCTTATATCACGTTTGTAGGAGGTCGATATGCGTCATTTGGGAAATGTTTTTATCTATAACAATAATACGATAAATAAAGCACTCTATCATCAAGGATTGGAGGAGCGCGGATATTTTTTGTTTGATACGGATAATTTGCATAAATTCAGTTTGTATCATAAGGAGATTATGCCACAGGTGATGTTGTTTGATTTTGACAGGACAACACCGGTCGATTTTATTATCTCGTTGGGAAGACGATTTGAACGCACAGACACACCGTTGGTGGTTGTTTCCGAAGCTCCCAAAGCATTGATTTATCATCCGGCGGTAAGCCACTATTTGACGCATAACGAGGCAAAGGAGCATCTTTTGGATATTTTGGAGAGCTATTGTACGGGCAATAAAAATCATCAGGTTTTATATATCAATCTTAAACCGTATGAAAGGCATGACTTTGTCAGTTCGGCGCGCAGTAAGGGCTATTCTGTTTTTGAGGTGCATAATTTGACGGCGGCAAAATGTTATTTGGCTAAAAACAGTCCTAAGGTTATTTGCATAAACTTTTTGCCGGCTTTAAGCCAATCACAAAAGCTTTTTTCTTTTTCGAAAACTTTTTATGTGGAAAACAAGCAAAATATTGAGGAAATAGAGCCATTTTTAAGCTAGATGATTTGCAAAGAGGCAATTTATTTAGGATTTTAGATGAGTTTTAAGAACTTTACGCGCAAGATTTATGATACAACGCTTGATTTGGCATCGCGCAAAAATGCTATTTGGTGGTTGTTTGCCATTTCGTTTATTGAGAGTTCTTTCTTTCCTATTCCACCGGATATTATGATTATTCCGATGGTGTTGGCAATGCCTAAAAATGCGTATCGGATTGCCGGTGTTGCAACATTGGCCAGTGTGTTGGGTGGCTATTTGGGGTATAGTATCGGTATTTTCGGGTATGAAGTGATTGCCAAACCGTTGTTAGAGTTTTATGGCTATATGGCGCAATTTACCAAATTTGAAAATTATTATCAGGAATATGGCGCATGGATTGTATTTGGTGCCGGAATTACGCCGTTTCCGTATAAAATTATTACAATTGCCAGTGGTGTGGTTCATCTGAATTTGGCAGTCTTTACGGTTGCATCTATCTTGGCGCGCGGACTGAGATTTTATATTATTGCAGTGCTGTTAAAGCATTTTGGCGAGCCGATGAAGGTATTTATTGAAAAGAATTTGAATTTGCTTTCAATACTCTTTTTATTGTTGCTTATCGGTGGCTTTGCCGTTATTAAATTTTTGTAATTGAGGTTTAAGAGTTTTAGAGTCTATGGATATTTCTATTTTTGCTAAACTATCTATTCGGTTTCGGCGATGTTTTGTTTTATTTTTTCGTTAATCATCATATTTCCTTAATATTGCATTTATAGTAACACTCTATTAAACCAGATTGAGCATCCATTTTACAATTATTACCAATAATCCTAAGACAATACCGATGAGAGGATATAGAAATATACATTTTGCGAGCAATGGGTGATTGCGCATATTGCTTGTGCCAATAAGGAAGATTAAACCGTCAATGACACAATATAGCTCCATACTATGGATATAGACTTCTTGATTAATATAATTCCAAGCTCCGCGAATATATTCATAATTAAGAATGGGGTCATTTTCTTGAGGGGGATTGAACATTTCTACAAAAGATGTAATCCACCATAAAAAATATACCAAGATATACCATTTAAACAGCCATAATAGTTTAAAAGTTTCGGCGATGTTTTGTTTTATTTTATCTTTAATCATCATATTTCCTTAATATCACATTCATGGATTTTTTATACAGTGACATAAAGTAAAAGGCAAGGAAATAATCCTCGCCTTTTACGATTTGATACTACCAGTCGTAGGGGTAGTTAACAAAAAGCGGAACAATATCCTGACACTCATCCAAATAATCACTTAATCTGTTTGTAGCAGTGGATTTTGTAGCGGATTTTCTGCCGCAGCCCTTTCTCTTAATACCTCGTCAATCAAATCATCGCCGTGAGCAAAGTCATAGTTGATGCTATCCGTCAAGTCGGCACTTTGTAAAAGTGCCTCGCGGCTCCTGTATTTATCCAACAGTTCATTGATTTTCTTTTTGTTGTATTTTAAGAAAATAAGAATATTATATCAAGAAAGGAGCAAGCAGATGAAAAAGATATTTTTAATTTTGTGTTTTATA
>CACWQT010000020.1 GCA_902763185.1 uncultured Rhodospirillales bacterium
AATCCATAATCAAAAAAACATGGAGCAGCAGCACTGACTGCCGCTCCGATTAAACTTTAGCTGTTCTTCGCCTTAACGGTTTCAGCAACATCGCGCGGAACTTCGGCATAATGATCGAAAATCATGGTGAACTGTGCACGTCCTTGAGATAAAGAACGCAACGTGTTCACATAACCGAACATATTTGCCAAAGGCACATGGGCATCAATCACACGCGCATTAGCACGTTGATCCATACCGTTTACCAAACCGCGACGAGAGTTCAGGTCACCGATAATATCACCCATATATTCTTCAGGGGTAACAACTTCAACCTTCATAATCGGCTCTAAGAGCTTCGGATCTGCCTGACGCATACCTTCACGGAAGGCAGCACGTGCAGCAATTTCAAAGCACATAACGTTAGAGTCAACTTCGTGGTATCCACCGTCATAAAGGTTACATTTAACACCCGTTACCGGATAGCCCGCGATAACGCCGGCATCCATAGCGGAGCGTAAACCTTTTTCAACACCGGGGATATATTCCTTCGGAACATTACCGCCGACAACCGTATTGGTAAATTCAAATCCGGTATAGCCTTCCATCGGTTCAAATTTAATTTTAACCTTAGCAAATTGACCGGCACCACCTGATTGCTTCTTGTGTGTATATTCAATATCACACGGCTTGGTGATGGTTTCACGGTAAGCAACTTGCGGATTACCGACGTTGGCATCAACCTTGAATTCACGTCTCAAACGGTCAACGATAATATCCAAGTGAAGTTCGCCCATACCCTTAATAATGGTTTGACCGGAATCCGGATCAGAAGAAACCTTAAACGAAGGATCTTCCATAGCAAGTCTTGACAAAGCCAAGCCCATTTTTTCAACATCGGCTTTGGTCTTCGGCTCAACGGCTAATTCAATAACCGGCTCTGGGAATACCATGTTTTCTAAGACGATCGGATGAGACGCATCACAAAGCGTATCACCGGTTGTTGTATCTTTTAAACCTGCCAAAGCAACAATATCACCGGCATGAGCCTCTTTGATATCATCACGTTTGTTGGAGTGCATCAACAACATACGACCGATTCTTTCCTTCTTATCTTTAACTGAGTTATAAATATAAGAACCGGCAGTCAATGTTCCGGAATAAATACGTGTAAATGTGAGCGAACCGACGAACGGGTCATTCATAATCTTAAAGGCCAATGCAGACAAAGGCTCATTATCATCGGCTTTGCGGGTAATAACTTCATCAGACCCCGGCTTTGTTCCTGATACATCAGGCAAATCCAACGGAGACGGGAGATAATCAATCACAGCATCAAGTAACGGTTGAACACCTTTGTTCTTGAAAGCTGTTCCGCAAAATACAGGAACGAAAGACATTGCAAGTGTACCCTTACGAATACATTTCTTTAATGTCTCAACAGAGATTTCTTTACCTTCAAAGAAGTCTTCCATTGCCTGATCATCCATTTCGACAGCCATTTCAACAAGCTTAGAATGATATTCTTCAGCCTTATCTTTTAACTCTGCCGGAATTTCTTGAATTTCAATCGGAGAATCAGCGGTATCGCCGGTATAAACGATAGCTTTCATGTTGATTAAATCAACTACACCTTTAAAATCTGCCTCTGCGCCAATCGGGAGTTGCATAGCCATCGGCCTTGCCCCCAAACGATCAACAATCATATCAAGACAGCGATAAAAGTTAGCACCGATTCTGTCCATTTTATTGCAGAAGCAAATTCTCGGAACATTGTATTTATCAGCTTGACGCCAAACCGTTTCAGATTGCGGTTCAACACCGGCAACCGAGTCAAATACGGTAATTGCACCGTCCAACACGCGAAGAGAACGTTCAACTTCAACTGTAAAGTCAACGTGTCCCGGAGTATCGATAAGGTTAATACGATAGCCCTTCCAATAGCAGGTGGTCGCAGCAGAGGTAATGGTAATACCACGCTCTTGCTCTTGTTCCATCCAGTCCATTGTGGCAGCGCCATCGTGAACTTCACCGATTTTGTGTGTTAAGCCGGTATAATAAAGGATACGTTCCGAAGTGGTTGTTTTACCGGCATCAATATGAGCCATGATACCGATGTTTCTGTACATTTCCAATTTATGTGTACGAGCCATTGTCTTATGATCCTTTTAATAATACTAGAACTTATAATGAGAGAATGCTTTGTTCGCTTCAGCCATTTTATGCGTATCTTCACGCTTTTTAACGGCGGCACCGCGATTAGCAAATGCATCCAAAAGTTCGTTTGCAACTTTTTCCGTCATGGTTGTTTCAGAACGTTTCTTAGCCGCGGCAATAATCCAACGGATAGCCAATGCTTGACGGCGATCAGCACGCACCTCGCAAGGTACTTGATATGTAGCACCGCCCACACGGCGAGAACGAACTTCCAAAACAGGTTTAACATTTTCCAAACTCTCGTGGAAAACTGTCAACGGATCTTGTTTGGATTTTTGGGCAATAATGTCAAATGCAGAATAAACAATCTTTTCTGCAACAGCCTTTTTGCCTTGTTCCATAATATTGTTAATAAATTTTGCAACAACCTGATCATTAAATTTTGCATCAGGAAGCACAACTCTTTTAATAGCACTATGACGACGTGACATCTGGCATTCTCCTATTTAGGTCTCTTAGCGCCGTATAAAGAACGACGTTGACGACGTTTAGCAATTCCTTGAGTATCCAAGGTTCCGCGAATAATATGATAACGAACACCAGGCAAGTCTTTCACACGGCCTCCTCTAATCAGCACCACTGAGTGTTCTTGAAGATTATGACCTTCACCAGGGATATAGCTGATTACTTCAGAGCCGTTGGTCAGACGTACACGCGCTACTTTACGCAAAGCGGAGTTCGGCTTTTTCGGGGTTGTTGTATAAACCCTTGTGCAAACACCTCTTTTTTGTGGACACGCATCGAGAGCCGGGACTTTGTTTCTCTTCTCTTTTGGTGTTCGTGATTTACGAATTAACTGATTAATTGTAGGCATCACAAATTTCCTTAAAAAGTTATAAATTAAAACGACTTACCTCTAAAACAGCCCCAAACAAAATCTTTTTAAGTAACAAATAAAAAGACATACAAGAACCTCACCGATTCCTTTGCCCTCTATATTACCTAAAAGCCTTTATTTATGCGCCGTTTTAACGGCAAACAAACCTTGGGTTCAGGTGCATTCGAGCACACTTAACCCCTGATTAGTTGCGCATACAATACCGATTTTTTCTCATCTGTCAACCCTTATTTTAAACATTTTTTAATTTAAATGTGTTTAAAGCCCGCTGCCGAATCGGGAAATAAGAATTATTCTACCAACATTGCCTTACCTACAAAAGGCTCTTTTTCTATTGCCCGCCCAACTTGTATAGGTTGCACTATATTTCCCTTAACTGGTACCTGATAAGGTTTGTGATACGTCACAAAAATTTTAACCGAATTCGATGTATTGCCTTGATTAAAATATAGAAAATACCCCCCTGCCCCAACCACTGCAGACAACAGTAAAAACAAGAACAATCTAATCAGGCATTTGCGCATTATTCACTGATACTCCCTAACCAATGCAAACATCAAACCATATTTTCACAAACTTAATATAATTGTTTCAGCCTTATACACAAAATTTTACAAATTCGCATAAAAAAACACTTTACAAATCAAAACAAATCATATAAGAGAGAAGCTACTATGCGCCCGTAGCTCAGCTGGATAGAGCAACAGCCTTCTAAGCTGTGGGTCAGGCGTTCGAATCGCCTCGGGCGTACCAACAAGAAAAAGGGTGGCTAAATATAGCTACCCTTTTTCAATAAAATACTGCAAAATCCTGCTATCTTCTATTATCCTTCAGCCACATCTCAACATAACTTTTATGGAAAAGTTTAACTTTCTCCGGCGCATCTTCATAAGGGTCTAAATACGCCACAGGCTGCCACTTTACTTTTGGATAGCCCCCGTCCATACCATACTCAATTTTACCTTGGTTTACTTCATCATCTTTCTTTTCATTTTCAATCATATTTTCATCAGTCATCTTTTATCTCTTTTCAACTAAAATTATACAATAATGCGCCAATATAAAAGGCTCCTGATGATTTACAAGCTAAATCTCAATTTTGTTACCAAAAAACACGGCTATAAAAAATATTGCCAGATTTTTAAAATTTCGCTATACTGCCGTTATGGAGACAGAAATGGAACAGGATAATTCACATATCAAACTTGGCAAAAGGGCTAAGAAGCACAAACTTTTCCCGAACAAATGGTGTCAGGCAGATACCATCTCGCCGGATGAGGCCTGTCTTGTGATACTGACCGGTTCTGACTCCACAACCGACAAACAAGCCAACAGCTATGCCAGAGATACCAAAGAACTTATCAAAGATAAAAATTTTCCTGTCTATGCAGCAGCCTATGACAAAGCCGACCGCAATTTTCGCCAAGATCGCGAGGCTGTGCTGGCGCGTCACAATCAGGCTAATCCGCGTTATCCCTATATCCGTAAAGTTAAAGAAGAAGATAAAACCTATGTGCCGCAGTATATCCGCGAATTATACGCCGCAACCCTTGCCCCGCGTCTGCGTGCGGAAAATGGTAATAAGGCCCCACTGTCACTTGTTGCACAACGCTTTAATATGATGCCTGTTGTTACCCATTGCCAAGGCTCAACCGTTCTGTTTCAACTGGAATATCTGCTCTTAAAAGATATGACTGATTTAGGATATACAAACCCCCAACAGGATTACTTATGTCACCAAATTCACTCTATTAATATCTCACCGGTTACCCCGATTGGTATCACCAAAACCACCGCATTTAAATTTATGACTTTGCGCGATGAAACTGTGCTTTCGGTCAACACCTCAGAAACCGCTTACCTAACCGACCGCCAACTTGATGACGATAAGCCGATTATGAATATATCGCTGTTTCGCCCCACCGCCAATGAAACCATTTTTGCAACCGATGCCCTTTATGTGGAAGACAAAGAAAACCCTGGTCTCACCTCACCAGCCGTAGAACACAGCTACGATGCCTATACCGACAAAGAAGATGCCTTCCGCTCTATTTCCGGTGACCGCATGAGTATGACCTTTAATCTATTGCTCAATCGACTTGTTAACCATGCCCTGCAAAATCAAAAAGAATTAACCGAACTGCCTGATATTTTCAAAGAACGCCCCTTTAATTTTATCTTCAAAGAAACCATGAACAACCGCTATAATTTTCTTAAAACCGAAATCAACCGCATTCGCAAACACCCTGAAACCGGTGCTGTTTTTAAGAAAAAAGAACGTTAAATCAAGGTATTTTTTCCTTGCCAAATAAAAAATACCGTATATAAAGTCAGAGGATACAATAACTGACATAATATAATGAAAAAACGTTTATTTTATATTCTGTTGCTTTGTTTATTCTGTGCTCCTCTGGCCTTTGGCGCGGAAGTGACGGTTGCCGTTATTGCACCTAAAGCCGGAGAAAATATTGAAGCGGGAAACGAGCTTATCGCCGGTGCCAAACTTGCCGCCGATGAATTAAACGCCGACGGCGGACTCTTAAAACACAAAATAGATTTATTAACCATAGATGACCGATGTGATGACCGCTTAGCCGTTTCCACCGCCGAAATGCTTTCATTATTAAATTCCAAAAAAATTGTCTTGGTAATCGGTCCGTATTGCGCCGAAAAATATGATGATATTGCCCGCATTTACGAAGAAGGCAAAATCTTCCAGATTGTCCCCACGACAGTTGCTCTCCACGCTGATGACACCGAAAAAAAAGATAAATTTATTTTGCTTAACACCAAAACCCGTTTAAGCTCAGACTTTTTCCAATTTTACAACAATAATTTTGCCGGTCTTAAGGTCGGCTTTATTTATGACAGCACGCTTTCTGCCGGTTATGAAGAAACAGCAACAGAGTTGCAAGCCGCTTTCGCACGCTTCGGTAAAGCCGATTTATTAGCATTTTACCCTTATACCTCTCATAAATCAGAAGATAAAATAGCCAAACGACTAAAAGATGACAACATCAATGTGATTTTGATTGTCGGGCGCACCAAATACGTTACCCCGATTATTGAAGCGGCTAAAGAGCAAAACAAAAACCTGATTGTTTTCACAAATAAGAAAAATCTCACTCCGGAACTGATTGATGATTTAGATGAAGATACCAACGGCTTATACGCCATGGATTTAGCCGACATTAAAGACAGCCTGATTTTTACCGAAACACTGGTTAACTTAAGGCTTTCCGGCACATCTCCCGAGGGACTTGAAGCTTATAGTTACACCGCCTTAAAGCTTTGGAGTGATCTGGTTAAACAAACCAAAAAATTTGATTATTCCGCACTGGTTAAACAAGCAAAAAAGCCGGAACAACAGGAAAAATGGCAAGATTTCTTAATGCACAGCGGCAAAGCCGACGACGTTAAATATACCATAGAAATGTATAAAGACGGTGACTTTAAACAAGTTTATTAAAAACAGAAATCTCTTGCAACAAATAAAAATCCTCCCTATATTAGACGAAGTTTAATTTTTTTTGAAAGTAAAAACAATGGCAGGAAGCATAAATAAAGTAATTCTTGTTGGCAACTTGGGACAAGATCCTCGTGTCAGCAACACCCAAAGCGGAAGCAAAATCGTTTCTTTTTCATTAGCCACCACCGACACTTGGCGCGATAAAGCATCAGGCGAGCGTAAAGACCGCACGGAATGGCATCGTGTTGTTATTTTTAACCCTGGTCTTGCAGACACCGCCGAAAGATATTTGCGCAAAGGCTCAAAAGTATATCTTGAGGGATCTTTACAAACCAGAGAATATGAAAAAGACGGTCAACGTCATTTCACCACCGAGGTTGTATTACAAAATTTCAGTAGCTCACTTGTCATGTTAGACGGCAAAGGTGACGGAGCTCCGGCAGGAAGCGGCGATATTTATGATTCTTCCGCAAGCGGCTGGGATAGCTCGGCGACTGCCGGAACAGATGCTGTTGTTGACGACGACATCCCGTTCTAACGGGCACAAGTGCCCAGCCTCCGCGGCTTAAGCGGCACCCGCCGTGCAGGCGGCGACCTTAGTCGCTCCGGCGCGCAATGCATAAGATAAAATTATGGGACAGGATAAAATCTTGTCCCATAATTTTATGCGCGCCGATTTTTATCAAACATCACATTATCATAAAAGTTACCCACCACCGGATGGATAACTTTTTACCATCATTTCTAATTTTCTAATGAAAAATAAATTTTACTCGGTAACAACTGCCGGCGCCGGAGCAATAACCGCTTCCACTTTTTCGGCCTCGGCTAATTTACTTTGCTCATCTGCCAATGCAACAATCCTCGACATTTCTGCCTTAAAGCGCTGCAATTCTTTACCGGTCAAATTATTACCGGTAGCAGCCTGAATTTTCAACGGATCTACCTTTTTACCGTTCTTAATCACTTCAAAGTGCAAATGCGGACCTGTCGAACGTCCTGTTGAACCGACGTAACCGATTACTTGCCCTTGTTTTACCCGAACACCCGGACGAATTCCTCTGGCAAAACCGCTCATATGGGCATAACCGGTTGAATATTCGGAGTTATGCCTGATAACGACATAACGTCCGTAACCACCGGCCCACTGCGCACGTTTAACCACACCGTCACCGCTGGCATAAATTCGTGACCCCATAGGTGCCGCATAATCAACACCGCTGTGCAAAATACGTTGTTTTAATATCGGATGACGACGCCAGCCGAAACGAGAAGATACACGCGCCGAGCGAAACTCCATCGGTTTACGGTCAAGTGTTCTTTTTAAGACCATACCTTTTTCATCATAATAGTCGATATTGCCACCGGTATCTTTATAACGATAAAGCGCGATTTTCTTTTTCTTACCCAACTGAAGCTCGGCATAAAGAATATCACCGTTTTTAACCACTCTCCCGTCCGGCGCCATTTTGCGCTCGTATAAAACCTTAAACCCGTCACCGGCTTTAATATCCGAACGGAAATTCACTTTATAAAGAAAGATATTGGTAAAATTATTGATAATATTAGACGGCACACCGGCATTTCTCATCGTTGCCGATAACGAAGAATAAATTTTACCTTCAATCACTTTATTTTCTTTGGTAAGCTCAAGTTGTTCGGCCTCTGCCACATATTTTTCATCTTCATTACGGGTAACGATATATTTAATTCCCATATTAGGTTCTAAGACGATTTTATCAACACTCAAAAGCTCTCCAAACGGCATATCAACCGTTTTGGTAATATTTATTTTTTGTCCGGCTCTTAAAGATCTGACATCAAATCCGGCTTTTTTAAGACTGTCTGCCGCTTGGCTCGCTTCGGCATACTCCATTCCGAGTTTTTGCAAAATTCCGATAAAATTATCGCCTTTTTCCACAATCAATACATCATCTTTAACCTCGGGTTCATTTTCCTCACCTTGCACGGTCCATGCCACATCCGGATTATCAAAACTGTTTTCCAGTTCACTGTTTTCATCTTCATACACTTCCGGCAACAACACATTATTGTTGGCAGCAACCTGCGCCTGATTAGCCAATTTATCAACTTCAGCCATTTGCTCATCTTCTAAAATTTGCTCCGGCGATTCAAAGTTTTTATTAATAACCAAAACAAATGCAAACGCCACTATTGCCGCATACAAAAAGAGCATCACGCTCTGCCCGCTTATGCCGCGCTTCTGCCAATTTTCAGGCATTCCTTCAGGTTCTGTCAACTCAAAAGAAGACATTATAACTCCTTAAATTACATACGGCTTGAGCATAAAAGAGATGCAAAAAACATAAAAGTGCTTTTTATTTTTTATACACATCATTAGCATTTTTATAAAAAATTTACCTTTTCAAGTGCACAATACTTGCAATGAAAATCTGAATAAAAGGACATTTATAATGAGATTCAACGAAAACGGTCGCTCCATGATAGAAATGCTTGGTGTGCTAGCGATTGTCGGCGTTTTATCCGTCGGGGGTATTGCCGGTTATTCTAAAGCTATGGATAAATACAAAACCAATCAACTGATTGCGCAAATTACAGAAGTCGTTATCGGCGTCCGCACTTTATTTACCTCACAAAAATCTTATGCCGGCATCAGTATTCCGGCACTTCTAAATACCGGAGCCATACCGGCAATTATGCGTGCAGGCGCAGATGAAAGCACCGCACACCATGCGCTCGGCGGTCAAATTCTGATATTTCCGAGCACTACTGCCACGCAGTCAGACGGTGCATTTGAACTTTATCTGACCGGCGTTTCTGAATCTGCCTGTAAAGCACTCGTTTCCATTGACTGGAGTCAGGAAACTTCTTCCGGATTTATGAGTATGTTTGTCGGCTCTGGTTATATTACCGACAAACAAATGGAGGATGTTTTAACATTAGCCGATTCTAATCCGGCGCAAGGTATATATACCGCCGGTTCACATGACAACGGCATTCCCCTTTCCGTAGCAGAAGCAGCTATCGCCTGTGATTGTCCGGATATAGCCTGCACCATCGGCTTAAAATACAGATAAAAATAGGTGCTCTTTATCAGATGATAAAAAGCACTTTCATCAACATTTATATGCTTATTTACCGTTAGAAAGTATATCTCAGACCGGCAGTTACTTCCATCAAATTATCAAGACCACTCATACCTATGTATGAATAACGTCCCATCACCCGCATGGAAATATTTTCGGTAAAATCGTATGAAAAACCGATACCGCCGCGATAACCGACGCGCTGCTTATCCTCACTTCCGATTTCGTGCTTATACTTCACATTGTAGTCAGCTAAGCCGACTGACGCTAACAAATCAAAACCCGAACAACCGACCGGCATTTTACCGTATAAGTCCATACCCATGGCATAAAATTCAGACTTTATTTTAGCCCCTGTTACGGTATGCGATTTTCTCTCAAAGGCCTGTTGAAAAAATGCTTCAATATCCATATACTTAGCAATCTCGGCACCGACATTTACCGCCCATGAATTATAATCCTTCTTGGCCCCTTTAGCATCGCCGCCGATATCCGCATGAGAATAGACATAATCCGCACCGATATATGGGTGAACCCAACTGTCATGCATATTCCAATCGTTAGCTTGTGCTTGAGTTGCAATAACAGACGCCATTGCTGCATATAAATAAATTTTCTTCATATTTTATTCTCCTGAACTAACTAAAATTAACTTTAGTCCTAAAGTATTATAACCGTATAATACTTTTCGCTAAGCTATATAAGCCTCAATTTAAGCTTTTAAATAGGTCACAAAAATTTTTTACGTTTTCTTTACTCTAACCCATTTAAAATACTTTAAAATTAATCCGAAGGAAACATCATGAATTTTATCCCACCGCAACCAAACTGCACCTTATGTGAAAGACTTTGCGCTTTTAGAGAAAAAAATCGCACAGACTTTCCGACTTATCATAACGCACCCGTCGAATCTTTCGGTTCGCTGACAGCAGAGATTTTGGTAGTGGGACTTGCCCCCGGGCTTCACGGCGCCAACCAAACCGGTCGCCCTTTTACCAACGACTATGCCGGAGATATACTCTATCCGGCACTTAAACAATATGGTTTAGCTAAAGGCACTTACAAAAAAAGAAAAGATGACGGCTTTGAACTTATAAATGTGCGCATCACCAATGCCGTGCGCTGTGTGCCACCGCAAAATAAGCCGACACCCCTTGAAGAAAAAAATTGTCGCTCGTTTTTAAGCGCAGAAATTAACGCCATGCCCAATTTAAAAGTTATTTTGTGCTTAGGTGCAATTTCGCATAAAAATGTTTTACATACTTTAGGTATCAAACAATCTCTAGCCAAATTTACACATGGTGCCGTTCATCAATTTGAGCATCTGCCGCTTATTATCGACAGCTATCATACTTCACGCTACAACATCAATACCGGCGTTTTGAGCTATCAAATGTTTTGTAACATCATAAATAAAATCACGGAAATCATAAAATGAAATTAAAATCAATCGCATCAATTTTAATCATCACATTCCTTTCTATCAGCACGCTTGCGTTATCCATAATGTTATATGCACGCTACCTTTATCCGGATGCCGATTATATCCAAATCGCTTTAACCGTAATGACTCTTTCACCTGATGTCATCAAGACCAATATATCTTTAACCGATTATATCTTAGGTCTGTCTTTCTTTATTATTGTATGGCCACTGTGCTACCTGTTTTTAACACCTTCAAAACAACTGATCGCCGCAACCCTTATGGGATTAGGTGCCCTCTATCTCACCGAATGGCCGGAATATATGATTTTAAGTAACACCGACACCACTTTATATGAAGAATATTATGTATATCCGGATTCAAACATTACCGCACCAAAGTCAAAACGCAATCTCATCTTAATCTACCTTGAAAGCTTTGAACAAAATTATACTTTAGCCGAGCATTATAATACCAATCTGATACCGCACATAAATGCCTTACAAACAAATAATAATCACTCTGAAGAATACCGTTCCTTCAGAGGTGTGCAATATTCCATCGCTGCCCTTGTTGCTACTCATTGCGGCATTCCGCTCTTTTTCTTGGACAACCATGATATGTATGCCAGAACATTCTTTCTTCCCGGAGCCGTTTGTTTTCCTGAAATTTTAAAAGAAAACAATTATCAAACCGAAATTATAAAAGTTGCCGATATTCATTTTACCGATACGGATAAATTTGTCTTAAATCACGGTTACGAAAAAGCACTTGGTAAAGACCAAATCCTTGCCAAATACAGCGAATTCAGCGCACCGCAATATCAGGGAACTTTTAATGGCTTAACCGACCGTGCCTTATATGAAGTGGCAAAAAAAGAACTGGCCGAATTTTCTCCTGATAAACCGTTTTTCTTAACCCTGTTTTCTTTAGACACCCACATTCCTGGCTATCACTTAGATAAAGCGTGCGCCACCCCTTATCACGACATCCGCGATGCTTACATGTGTTCGGATATTGCTGTCAATGATTTTATCAGTTGGCTAAAAACTTCCCCTTATTGGGAAAATACCACCGTAGTTATTTTAGGCGACCACCCTTTGCCTAATCGAATTAAAACAAAAAAACACATCAAACACAAAATCTTCAATGTATTCTTAAACTTACCTGACAGCAAAAAAATTGATAATAAAAAAATATTTTCTGCTCTTGACATACCGGCCACTCTTTTAGAAAGTATCAACTTTAACCTCAAAGACCACTCTTACGGCTTAGGGAGATCGATTTTTACAGACGTTCCTTCTTTATTAGAAAAATTAGGAAATAACTTAAACCGACACCTCCTGCAACATTCTGAAGTTTATGATAAATTATCCGCTCCCAAACATCAACATATCGACAAATACGTCCCTTATACTTTGGGCAAACCTTTAGATAATCAATCAAGCATTCGTTACACCGATGTTTTTGAAGATGTCTTAGGGCAATACTATTTGGATCGCCTCAACTTGGAATTTCAGGATTCTTTGCCGAGCACCGCAACTACTTTTAAGGTTCATATAAAATTCAACGGATTATTCCGCCCGCACGGTGTTTTAAGCATCATGGCAAATAACACCGAAGCCTTTTCTTTCAAACCTGAAAAAGGCGCTGTTCCACCATATACCTTAGATTTTACCGTGCCGTCAAAATTGGTTACCGATAACAAATTACAGTTAAAATTCCACAACAGCAGTGATGTCCGAAGGATAACCACACTTGGTATCGCACCGCTTGAAATTCGTATCACCGCCGAATAAATTTTTAACGATTATTTTAACACTTAAAGCTATAGTCGCCATATAATGAAACGGATAAAAAAATGCGCTACCTGATTTATAACATTTTATGCTTTTTATTTGCATTTGTTTTTAATGCAGATGCGTCAACTTTTACCTCAAAAACCAATCACGTGGGCATTACCGTCATTCCGGAATATGAAACCATCACCGAAAACACAAAAAACATCTCGCTCATCGCCGAAATCAACATCAAACCCGATTGGCATATTTATTGGGATAACCCCGGTGATTCGGGAGATCCGACCACCTTAACTTTTTATGACAGTCCGCATTACACCATAACGACTGCCGCCCACAGCGCTCCCAAAAAGTTTGTTTTAGAAGACATTATCACCACCTATGTTCACCGCCAAAAATTATATTACAAAACAACCTTTGCCTTAAGCAACTTAAAAAACTTGGATAATCTCCCATTTAAGTTGGTTTTATCTTATACCGTTTGCCGCAAAAACTGTTTACCAGAAACGATTACCTTAGACATCAATCTCCCGATTGCCGATACCCAAAAACAAAACACATCTTACCTCCCCACTCTTTTAGAGGCAGAAAACACCTTTCCGCTCCCGTTGAATGCAAAAGCCGAAATCAACAATGAGCACTTAGAATTGAGCCTCTCCGAAAGCATTATGAAAGCTTGTATCGCCCCTGAATTCGTCAGCCATTACAAAAAACAGAACATCCTTGCCGATTTACCTAAAACCGCACTCAAAGAAAACAATCATTTATTGGTAACTTTTGATGAAGGCGAAACCCCAAAAGACGGCAAAGGTCTGCTCTTATGTGATGATTTAGCTTATGAGGTAACACCTGAAAATACAAATTTTCTCTCACCACCCCAAACGCCTGCAAAATCATGGATATACTACCTTTTAACCGCCTTTTTAGCCGGTCTTATCTTAAACCTCATGCCTTGCGTCCTACCGATATTGAGCCTTAAAGCACTTTATCTCGCCGCTCATAAAGAAAAATCATCTGTATTTTCGGCACTAATGTATTTAACCGGCGTTATAAGCTCATTTTTGCTTTTATCCGGCGTGCTCTATTATTTAAAAACGATAGGCATGGAACTCGGCTGGGGCTTTCAACTGCAATCCCCCGCTTTTAATATTTTCCTGTTTATCCTCTTTTTCATCATTTTCTTAAGCCTTTTGGACAAACTCCCTGTTCCGGCTTTATGGACAGACAAACTAAATCGTCTTTCGAGCGGTCGCAGTTTTTTAACCGGATTTTTTGCGGTGCTCATCGCCTGCCCCTGCACCGGACCGTTTATGGGCGGAGCTTTGGGTTATGCCATCACACAAGCGCCGTTTATCTACTTCGGCATATTCATCATGCTGGCGTTGGGCTATGCACTCCCTTATGTTTTAATAGAGACATTCCCGAGCATGCTCTTAAAATACATCCCCAAACCGGGGCATTGGATGATAACCTTAAAACGCATCTTATCCCTCCCGATTGCCTTAACCTGCCTTTGGCTCGGTTGGGTAACATATAACCAATTAAAACCGAACATTTCAACCGATATTATTTGGGAAGAATATAACGAACCAACCGTTGCCGAAGCTGTTAATAACGACGCACCGGTATTCATTGACTTTACCGCCAAATGGTGCCTAATTTGCTTACTGAACGATAAGACCGTTCTTTCATCGGATACATTTAAAAACCTTGTCAAAGCCAAACATATTCGTCTCGTTAAAGCCGACTGGACCAACCGCGATGACAATATCAAAAAAGCTCTTGAAAACTATAACCGCAACAGTGTGCCGCTTTATGTCTACTATCCGCCACACGCGAAACAACCGCAGATTCTTCCCCAAATTTTAACCGAAAAGATTATTGCAGATACTTTTAAGAGTAACCCCTAAGGCTTCATCGCTTCTTTTTTAAGCTGATACAATTTATCTAACGCTTCCCTTGGCGACAAGCTGTCCACATCAAGAGTTTTGAGCTCTTCAACAAGCGGATTTTTTTCTTCTTTTTTAACCACTTCCTTGCGCAATACTTCAAATAGCGGCAAATCATCTTCCATCACTGAAAGCATTTTATTTTGCTTGCTCTCTTCTAAAAATTGCAACACTTGCTCGGCGCGTTTAACCGTCAACTTCGGAAGCCCCGCAAGCCGTGCCACATGAATACCGTATGAGCGATCCGCCGCCCCTTCTATCACTTCGTGCATAAACACCACATCGCCGTTAAACTCTTTGATTTTCATACAATGCAAACTTAACGCCGATAAGCGGTTATTGAGTTTGGTCAACTCGTGATAGTGGGTTGCAAACAACGTCCGACACTTATTGACTTCCGAAAGTTGCTCCACCACCGCCCATGCAATTGAGAGACCATCAAAGGTTGCCGTGCCGCGCCCGATTTCATCTAATATCACAAACGACCGCTCATCCGCGCGGTTTAAAATAGCAGCCGTTTC
>CACWQT010000021.1 GCA_902763185.1 uncultured Rhodospirillales bacterium
TCTTCAAATTAAACTTAACAACAAAAAAATTACCCACAAGGCTCGCCTGAGCTTAAAAATTGCTCGCTCACCTTATGGATAATTTTGCTAACCTTAGGACAGAAAATTTTGAGGAGATAGAAGTAAATGTCTTTCGGTATCAACCATCCGACAATTTCCGTCACTCACGTCTCAACGGGATTTTAAGGAGAAAATTTTGCACCAAATTAATCCAGCAATGGGTGGGATAAAGTGCGGTGCTATCGTCGTGAGCCCACCGAGGCGCACGAGCGTAGTTAGACCTACGTGACGCGCCGATGAGTGGCTTCCTAAGTAATGCAGGTGGCGCTGCCACTGACCGCGCTTTAGCACGCCCTCAAGCCCCCACACCTCTTAATATAGTCAAAATAGCCAGTTTCTTGTCCATATTCAGCCTCTCTGTCTCATCTAGAACTTTGATGTTCGCCGCATACACATCATAAAACGCACGCTTATCGGCACAATCAGCCATATACGAGCGCATAAACTTAACAATCAACTCAGAAAAAAGCGCCCAACTGTCCTCATCAGCGGCGGCACGCTCCGCCAAACTCAAAAGAAGCTCTCCGTCAGCTTTAGCACCGGCATAACAAACTTTTTGAATATCCTCATACATCAAAAGCGCATCATTCTCGGCATAACGCATGGCGCGCCCGATACTGCCGCCGGAAATTTCTGCCAACCCTTTCACTTCTTTTTCCGATAGCTCCGGCAAATAGCGCCTGAGTAACGAAGCCACCTCGGTTGTTTTTAACGGCGAAAGAGCAAGCTTGGCACAGCGCGAACGAATTGTCGGTAACAACCGCGCCGGATTATGCGAAACAAGGAGCAAAATACTTTTAAGCGGCGGCTCTTCCAAAATTTTTAAGAGTGCATTGGCAGAAGATGTATTAAGGTCATCAGCGCTATCCACAATCACCACGCGCCAACTATCATTAAATGATTTTTTCATCAAAAACGACACCACATCGCGCACATCTTCCACTTTAATAACCTGCGAACGCTTTAATGAGCCAAGCATATCATCATCAACCACCTCACCCTGCTTAATCGCTTTTAACAGCTTTTTTTTATCGGTATCGATAAAATCGCGTTCCAAAACCTTAAAATCCGGATGAGATTTTTGTGCCACTTGAGCAAACACAGTCCCATCTTGCGGCACTTCAAGCGAAGTATAAGTTTTCCCCTCTTCAACAGATAACAAAAAACGAGCAATTTTATAGGCAAGTGTCGCCTTACCGATTCCCTCATCGCCGGTAATAAGCCACCCGTGATGAAGAGCCCCCGAATTATACGCGTTTAAAAACAGTTTTACTTCGTCATCATGCCCAATAAGATAAGGGTTAGCATACGGTTCAATGCGCTCCGCCATTTTAATAGAGCTCACTTTCGTCAATCATCGGGATTTCCATCCCTTCGTAATAAATCTGTTCCTCTGCCGCCTGCTTTGCGACTGCTTTTTGCCGTTCAATTTGGCGACGCGGCTGCGGTTTAGAACGCAATACGATTTCCTGTTGCTGATTATTAGCACGAACCGGCGGTGTTGCAACGCGACGCCTGATTACTTGCGGCTCTTGATTAACCGCACGACGCTTTGCCGGTCTGTTGACCAATTCCGGTGTATAATAACGCGCCTCCTCATCATAATACGGCATATCGTTCAAATCTTCCGGTTTTAACACATCTTGCGCTTTCAAAGCATCTTTAGGCGATTCGTTTAAGAGTTGGCAAAGATACTTTTGAAACTCTGCAATTCTCGTGCGTTGCGCATCAACCACGGCCTTAAGCGAACAATTTTCGCCGCAGAACTTCGGCTTAAAATCAACACTGGTGCTGTCCACATGGAGCTTTTCCGCATGTTCGTCATAATCCATCATCACTTCCGGATCATTTAGATACATCACTTCCACAATTTCATAGCCCAACTCGCGCAAACAACTTTCTGTTTCTGCCAACGTGTTGGAAAGATACGCGGCATTATCATACATTCTGCCGTCATATTCCAGCATATCCGTTTCCAAAGACGTTTTTTCGCTTCTGTCGCGTGTGCATCTGAGCACTTCGGCTTTATAATGCGCCACGGCTTCTTTATGCTCCGGATTATCGCCGTTTTTAACTTCCGCCATACGAAGCATCGGGTCAAACGCGGCACGTAAATCTTCGTTTCTTTCACGTCTTTCGTCACCGATCGGATAGTTAAACGAGCGCGGTGTATTGGCTCTGACCGTCATATCCGCATCATTTTGATACCATATTTCGTCAGCTCTTGCTTCATCGGGAACTTTAATCAGTTGCACCGGTGCCGAACGCACATTTTCCGCCTCTTCCCGAGCTCTTCGATTCGCACTTGTTTCAACCGACTGCACCATATAGGTTTGATTATGAATTTTATCTTTAATAATATTTTTTTCGCCTTTAAGCTCCGGTGCAAATTCCGGTTCAATGGCGCCGTTTCTGATAATCTTATCTCCAACCACAACCTCCGGCTGAGCATTGGCTTTAGGAGTTGCGCTTTTAATCACCACGGCATCTTCAATCGGCACCACTTCATAGGTTTTATTATTTATCGTTACAATGTTTGAACCTTGCTCTTTGGCTTTTTGAGCAATTTCATCTAAAGCGGTAACATCTTCTTTAACAAGTTCAGCTTTTTCATTAACATTGGCCGCGGTATTTTCAACTTTGACCGCCACCTCTTGCAAACCTTTGGTATCGGTTATTTTAACCGCACTCGTAACCGGCGCGTTGGTTTCATCAACGGCGTCCTGCATAACTTGCTTAAGTTTGCGCCCTGCCCCCGGCTCCACAATCCACATATCGTCGGCAATTTGTTCGGCATGCGCCGCCCCAATCATTAAAATTGTCGCTAAAAAAACTTTTAAAAACAAAATATTCTTCCCCATAATCAGCAATTCCTATACGATTTATTAAGAATTATAGAGGTATCATAAAGCAAACTTTGTAATTGTCAAAATTTTTTATCCGACGTTGGGTAAAAGTGAAACCTGTGACAAAATGTGAAAAAGGCTTTACAAACCCCAAAGGATAATTAGATTAGTAAGAAGGATAAAACGATGAAAACATTAACACATAAACCGCTTGTTTTAAGCCTTGCCGCGCTATTGATGCTTACAGCTTGTTCGTCAGCACCGCGCAATTATGACTACGCTGATTTGGCAGAAGAAGTTCACTCCATCAAAACAAACGGCGGTGTTTATAAAGTAGGCACAACATATACGGCATTAGGCCAAACCTATACCCCGAGAGAAGATTATAATTACTCCGAGACCGGTATGGCATCGTGGTATGGCAAAGACTTCCATAACAAAAAGACCGCCAATGGCGAAACTTATGACATGCGCGCCATTACCGCCGCTCACCGCACGCTCCCGTTGCCGTCCATTGTTCGCGTCACCAATCTTGAAAACGGACGCTCCATCATCGCCCGTGTTAATGACCGCGGACCATATGTTAAAAATCGTATCATAGATTTATCGGAAAAAGGTGCCGAACTTTTAGGCTACAAGATGCAAGGCACCGCCAAGGTAAAAGTTGAAGTATTGGAAAAAGAAAGCCGCGCCATCAAAGAAGCTATGCTGGCTGATAACAACAAATCCAAATTAACCAATAATAAAATAAATTACGGCTTAGCCCCAAAGAACACAACTCCGGCAGTCAAAACTGCCGCTGTAACCGCCCCACAACCGGCAGCGGTAAACCAGCCGATTGAAACAGGCACTTTCTTTGTTCAAGTCGGCGCCTTTTCAGACTTAACCAAAGCCAAAGAAATGGCAAATAACATGCAACGTTTCGGCACCGTGACAATTCACGAAGCCTATTTAAGCAAAGACGGCGTTTATCGCGTCCGTTTAGGGGCTTATCACTCTCGTGACGAAGCCTTGCAAATCTTAGACCGTGTGCTTGACTATGGTCACGCCGATGTTTCAATCGTTGAAGGATAATATTTAGGAGATAAAAATCAAATGAAACAGAACTTACGCCTCATGACTTTAGGCATCTCGCTTTTAGCATTTGCCACATCGGCTCATGCCTTTGAAACCAAAGCCCAAAATGCGATTTTAATGGATTACGAAACCGGCACGTATCTTTTTACCAAAAATCACCAAGTGATGATTGCTCCGGCTTCCATGAGCAAATTGATGACCGTTTATATCCTGTTGCATAAAATCAAAGAAGGCGAAATTTCCTTAGAAGATACCTTTACCGTCAGCCAAAAAGCATGGGAAAAAGGCGGTGCGGCCTCCGGCGGTTCCACCATGTTCTTAAAAATCGGTCAAGAGGTCAAAGTTGAAGATTTACTCCGCGGTATTTTAATTCAATCCGGCAATGACGCTTGCATCACTGTTGCCGAAAATATCGCAGGCAGTGAAGACGAATTTGCCGAACTGATGAACGAAACCGCCGAAAAATTAGGCTTAGAAAATGCTCACTTTGAAAATTCCACCGGTCTTCCGCATCCCGAACATAAGATTTCGGCAGAAGATTTAGCCAAACTTGCACGGCACATTATTAAAGAATTTCCGGAATATTACAAAATATTCTCCGAAAAAGAATTCACCTATAACGGCATCAAACAAGGCAACCGCAATCCGCTTTTATACACACTAAACGGCGCCGATGGCTTAAAAACCGGACACACCAACGAAGCCGGTTATTGCTTAACTGCATCTGCCGTAAGAGGTAACCGCCGCCTGATTGAAGTTGTTGCCGGATTAGAGAGTAACAAAGAACGCTCCGAAGAAAGCGAAAGCTTAATGACATGGGGCTTTGCCAGCTTTGACAACTATAAGTTCTTTAACAAAAATCAAATCATGGCCAACGTTCCGGTTTGGTATGGAGCGCTTCCCAATGTAGATTTGGTTGTTCCCGAAGACGTAATCGTTACCGTAAAAAAGAGCACCAAAAATAAATACGGTGCCAAAATCGATTATGATACACCGGTTAAAGCCCCGATATTTAAAGGTGATAAATTAGGCGAATTAAAAATCACTTACGGCGAAAAAATCTTGCAAACAATTCCGCTTGTAGCCAAAGAAGACATCGCCAAAGTAAACACTGTCAGCCGCTTTATTGCTAACTTAAAATATTTTATTTTAGGAAAGTAAGATGAGCTCAAACCGCGGTCTTTTCATCACATTTGAGGGTGGCGAAGGTGCCGGAAAATCCTCTCAAATCAAGCGTTTTGCCAGCTATCTTGAATCACTAGGTGAATCCGTTGTTTTAACCCGAGAACCCGGAGCCACCGAAACCGGCAAAGCCATCCGTAAGCTCTTGGTTGAGGGAGATAAAGATAAATTTGATGAATTAACCGAAGTTCTTTTGTTTTATGCCGACCGCCGCATAAACTTAACACAAGTGGTATTTCCGGCATTAAACGAAGGTAAAATCGTTTTATCCGATCGTTTTAATGACTCAACGGTAGCCTATCAATATTACGGCGCCGCCAAATTTAAGGATACCTCAATTTTGGATACCTTATACAATTTGGTAGCGCCGAATTTCAAGCCGGATTTAACGTTTCTTCTAGACATTGACGTCAAAAAAGGTCTCAAACGGAGCTTTGACAAAGCCGCCACCATGGCAACCAAAGAACTCCGTTTTGAAAACGTTGAAACCGCTTTTCATGAACGTTTAAGACAAGGCTATTTAGAAATGGCAAAAAAAGATCCGGAGCGCTTTCGTATCATAGATGCCTCCCCTGATGAAGAAACCGTTTTTAATGCCATTGTCAAAGCCTATAATGACTTTATCGCCAATCGCTAATTGACAATATCTACAGCGTGCCAAACCTCTTCCCACGATGTGGCATCAGCATATTTGATACAAGCCCGGCAATTCAAGAAATTTATTGTTCCTCCCCACGGGTTTGCCATATCACTAAAGCGAATAGCGGTTTCATGCGCCGCACAATCAATAAATTGTGCATGTGCCCCTATTTGCCATTGTCCCATAGCGGGAAGCGTATCCAACGTATAACTGCCGTCATCTTCCAAATAAAGCAACGTATAGTTTAACACATCAAATCCGGTCTGCATCACACGAAACCAATAGGTTTTATTAGCCGTTGCCGTCACACCGTCAACCACGGTAGAAAGTCTGGCAAAAGCAAACTTCCCTTCGTTAATACCAAACCAAAATCCCCCGAATTTAACCAATTTTTGTTGCCCTGACAGGCTACTTCCGGTTGTAACTTTAAGGATGATATCACACTCATATTCTCTCGTATTTTGATTAGGAAAGCTATAAGATGAATCGATATAACCGCTCGTAATCTTCACTGCACTAATATCAGTGCCGAAAAATTGCGCCACTCTGGTACTAAAGTTTATTTTATAAAGACGTCTTACAGTATGTAAAGGAATTCTGTATTTTCCGCAATAAACGGCATTCTCCACATTATTGGAAAAACTAAACAAAGGTTTTCCATTCTTAATAAAAAAGTTATATTCTTTACCCAGTCGCGTATCATCAACATTGTCCAACACGCCGTTATCCCATATTTCAACGGTTCCATCACTCAGACATACCAAATAACAATCCCCAGCTCTGGCCAAAATACAAACCTGAGCAGGTAATATAGTGTAATTCGGTAACATACCTTGGTTAAAGGTTAATACACATCTAGTAAGAGGAGTACTAAGCGTTATCGTTGGCAAGGTATAAGGAAGCATTGTTATGTTTTCTGATGTTTTTTCGCCACTTACCTTAAAAAGTCCTGAAACATCATAGTAGTTGCGTTTTGAAGCCTTATAGCCGCAAAAAGAACCGGCATGAAATTTTTTATTAAAAACCATTATTCATCTCCTAAAAAAATAAAACTATCCGGTGTCGGCGTTACATCAACCGCCACACTAATCTCTGTGGGCAGCGCCACTTTAAGCTCTGCTTGACCGGCATCATCCGTGTTACCGGTAGCAATCGCACTAAAAACCATATCAGGCGCAGTTGCCGCATCCGTTGCACTAACCACTTTCCAATCGCCTGAAGCAACACAATCCAAATCATAGATTTTGACATTTCTGCCGCCACTTCCGGCATTACCGCAATAAACCATTAAGTTTATAAACTGTGGGGAAATCGCCGCATTATAAATATGGTTTCCGTCCGGATTTGTCGGAAGAACAATCCCTTCAATCTGAACTTCCGTAAACGTATGGTCTGTTTCATCCCAATAAAAGAAATGTATCTCTGAAGTTGTTCCGATAAAGAGGATATGCGTTCGCGAATCATAATGCGCAATCGCTTTTTCTTGGGTAAACCGATAGAGCGGAGAAGATGCACTAATAGGTGTCACACCGCCTTGGCCGTCAGACACATAAATTTTTAAATGGCATGTGCCGTCACCTGCTTCATAATCGGTATCAGAATAAGACAAATAATTTTTATTATAAATAGCCCCATGCGGCTCAACAGTAAACAAATAATCACCGACATCAAGACCTGTATAAGCCACAATAAACCCTGTTAACGCAGAAGAACCGACCTCTGTAAAAGCATTATTTGCAAAACCAAACAGATGAAACGCCATATTTGTATCTTGCACAAAGAGCAAATTAGCATTTTCATCCGTTCCATGTGCGGCATAGCTGAGAGAACATGAATGAACCTGATTTCCGGAACTTTTAATTTCCCAATCATAGAGATACACCGAACCATCAACCGAAGAAACGGCATAATCATTATTTCCGAATTTTCCGGCATAATAAATTCCGTTACAGCTCAAATCATCGCATCGCGATTCATTATGCAAAAGAAAATGCTTACCATTAATTACCAAAAAATCCCCTCGAGCCAACGAGCGAAACGTTGCAAATCCTAAAGCATCTGCTTCAAAAGCACCACTTAAAGACGACCATCCGGTTGAATATTTGAAGTATTTCAAAGACATATCATAGTGTGATGACAGACATACGGCTATTGCATCATTTATAAAAAACGGTACAACATAAGTATTCGTCGTATCTGCCGTTCCGGTAATTTCTACCGTAAGCGACTGTTCAGCATTTAAATCTGCCTTTTTGATAAAGACTTTATCATCTTTATGAAGTATTTGTGATGGAAGCGGCTCAGCATACACAAGAGTTTCTTTACCGCCGACAAGACTGTTTGTTTGACCTATCATAAAAGCACTCCTAAAAAAAATTAAATTACGGGCACAAGTGCCCAGCCACCGCGGCTTGAGCGGCACCCGCCGTGTAGGCGGCGACAAAGTCGCACGGCGCACAAAAGAAAAAGGCATTTTTTGTTACCAAAAAATGCCTGTGCGCCGCCCATATCTGCTAAAAAACAGATACAAAAAAAGCGCCCGAAACCGGACGCAAAAAACCAATTATAGAGAAGTCATACACCGCCTCTGACATAATGTCAATAGGTTACGGAGGCAAACTAAAAATATTTTTATTCACCTTTCAGCAACTAAAAAAGTTACCCACAATCGCGCTTGAGCTAAAAAAAGGCTCGCGCGCTTGATGGATAACTTTTTCCTATCTTCCGACAGAATAAAGTGATGCAGGTACCGCTGGCACAAATTTTGAGTGGATAGAAGCTCAACGTTACTCACCTCCCGCTCACTTTTAAGGCGGTAAATTTTGAGTGGATGGAAGCGAATGTCCCCCGAGGAGCACGAGTTTACATATTAGTAAATGACGCGACGAAGTGGGGCCTCCATTCGCAATCAGACACCAAAATTTACCCCTTAAAAATTAAAACATACGCTTGCGGCGGAAAAACAGTATAGTAGCCACCGTCGCGATTGCGGAGATACCGATAACCACCCAAAAACCGTTCGGGTTGTCAGCATAAGCCACCGGCACATTCATCCCCCAGAAAGAGGCAAGCATGGTCGGAATAGAAAGAATAATCGTGATAGCAGCCAAAAATTTCATAATCTGGTTTACATTGTTGTTGATAATGCTGGCAAAACCGTCCATCATACCTTCCAAAATGGAGCGGTGCATATCAACCATTTCGATAGCCTGCTTATTTTCAATGATAACATCATCAAGAAGCTCTTCATCATCGGCCGTAAAGCTGACCAAACGGGTGACGGCCGGCATTTTTAAAAGACGTAACAGCTTTAAGAGCACAAGATGATTATCTTTCAAGGCGGTTGTAAAGTAAACGAGCGACTTTTGAATCTCCATCAACTGAAACAACTCTTTATTAGAGGTTGTTTTCCGGAGCGCATATTCAATATCTTCAGTGCGCTTATTGATAATCATCAAATATTTCAAATAGAATTGCGTGCATTTATAGAGAATATTTAAGAGAAACGCGGCACGGTTACGCGTATCAAACGTGTGTGCCGTTGAGCGGTTAAACGAGTTAAGCACACGGTTATCACGTGCACAAATGGTAATAAAGTTCTTTGCGGTTAAGATGAGCCCGCACGGGAGCGTATCAAAATTGCCCTCGTCATCTAAAAGCGGCAAGTTAATAATGATTGCCAAAGAATTGGGTTCTTGCTCAATACGTGAGCGCTCATCGGCGTCAAGAGAATTGCTCAATAAATCATAATCCACCTTTAGATGACTGGCGATATACTGCAGTTCATCTTCATTCGGATTGATAAGAGATAACCAAGAAAACGGGATAAGTTTACCCTTTTTGAGCTTTGCGAGTTTGCCGTTGTCTTCAGATTTATAGATTCTAAACATCGCCCCACCCCCCATATTAACTCAAAAATAGTGGTGCGGCCAAGAAGACTTGAACTTCCACGGGCTTAGCCCATAACGACCTCAACGTTACGCGTCTACCAATTCCGCCATGGCCGCACATCATCAAAACACCAATGAGATATACTACTTTTTTTTAATAATCAAGCATTTTTTAAGTGTGTGAATAAATAAAAGCAGGCTGCTTACCGAACAACCTGCTTCTTTATAGCAATAACAAGCTCAAAATTATTCGCGCTCATTCTTAAAAACTTGAGCGATAAGACCGGAAGTATTTTGCCTTCTTTCCATGCGTGACGGATCTTTAAGATCAGCTGTCATATCATCAGCCAATTCCTTCAAATCTTTGGTTCTCAACGCTTCAATCTTCAAAGCAACCAACTCTTTTTTAACCTCTTCCTCGGTCATACTCGGATTTTCTTTCTTTCTGCCGATCATAACTTGATTAGCAAAGTGATCAGCCGCCTGAATTTGATATTCGGTCGGTTTTTTACCGGTTACTTCATTAACAATATTGGCAAAATCCACTTTAGCTTCATCAGCCTGTGCTCTTAATTCGTCTTTTGTGCTCATAACAGCCTCCTGTAAAAATAATCTTTATTACCTCTAAAAAGGATTATATCATAAATCAGATAGAGGTGTCAAATAAAAAACATCACCAAAGTAACTTTTTTTTACTATCTGTGCCGATATTTAATCAACTCATCTAAACCGCGACACAACATCCCCTTAACTTCATCATTAAAATAAAGTTTTTCTCTGGCGCTCATTTTGGTCGGAGCCTTGATTTCCTTTTCTTCCAACACAATCCGATACACAATCGGTAACAGGTTTTTGGAAAGCCGGCCGATAGCATGGCGAAACCGCTCTGCCGAATATCCCTCATGCATATCTCGCGTCACGGCAGGCGACACATCAACATAAATCTCATCATAGTCGCGTGTCAGCCTTGCCCCCTTTTGCCAAGCAACAAAATCGTTATAAAGCCTTTTACCGATAAGGAGTCTGTCCTCGGCACTATACGGTTGAATATATTTGCAGTTGACCAAATACTTGCGCTCAAGCCACCCCAAACGATAATATTTTTCCAACAAAAACACCGATTCTTTAGCTCTTTTTAGCGATTCCCTGCTCATGTTTTTTCCCCTCAGCATACACCATATCCAAAATCTTATCAAAATCCGCAAACAAACCGTAATCAACCGCGGTGCGATACTTTTTCCCCAACGTAAAATCCCTAAAAACCTTCTCACCCACCGCCTCTTTAACCTTGACGTTAAACACATAATCAACCGCCTTAACATAAACCGGAAACAAATATTTACATTGCCCGCGTTTAATGTCTTCTTCCATCAGATACCTTTCTGGAGAAAGCGGCAAATCATCTTTTACCACGCGCTTTTCATAAGGATAAAGATATTCCTTAAACTGCGCCACCGTCGGCACAAATTGCCCGTTTTTACCCTTGCGATACGACTTCAAAGCCTTATGAATATTTGCGTGATAATGCTTGATTGTGTTGGCGGTCATTCCCTCTGCAAACTTGTCGTTATAGAACTTCTGAAGCTCCACAGCCGTCACCTCAGCAAGTGTAATGTCGGGAAATACCGTATCGAAGTAGCGAACCACGCTGTTGAGCTTCTGGCTGTAACTCTCATAGGTTGTTTCTGCAATTGTAGGCTTGATGGCTTCAAGCCAGTCACGCATAAACACTGTAAACTTGTAATCAGCAGCCGTGAGCTTTGCTCTTGCCTGTTCCTGAGCCTTTTTGAAGAGCTGTCCGTGGATATAGTCCTCATAGAACTGCGTCACGATCTCCTCGACCTTGACGTTCAGAGCCTTCTTAGGGCATTTCTCAGGCAGATCTGTACCGATCCATTTTCTCTTGCGTTTTCCTTCGTTATCCTTATAATCAAAGACAACATAGTGTTTACCGCCTTTGACAGCGGTAATGTACTTAAAGGGCAGACTTGCTTTCATTTCCTTTTATCCTCCTGTTCGTGATGAAAGCTTGGTAGAAGTCTGCTGTTGCACTATTAGTATAGCGCAGAATATAGGGAAATTCAAGCATTTTTGAAAGTCCCGTCCGTATTTCTACCAACCAGTCATTTTTGTTCAGGATCGTTGCCATTATGTTGTGCGCATTGTCGAACGTAAATATATTCGATAACCTCGATTTTGGCGGCCTTAAATGTGTTGCCACAGCGAAAAGCCCGTATTTCTCCGGTGCGAAGAAGCCTATATGCTTTCTTTAAGCCGATGCCCACCATTTCAGCCACTTCTTTAGCAGACACTACATCAGGGTAATCCTTGAACATCTTGTTATAGTTTCTTTTAGAAAGACTCATAAGCCGTTCTACACCTCCCGTCTAACCCTTGTAGATTTAGCATAAGTGATTGTATTCAGTTTTCAAGATACTGAGTAATACATCGTCTATCCGTTATTTTTATACCCGAAATTGATGTACTGTTGGCAGCTCCCCCTCAGATCAAGAGGAAGCTCCCGACGGCACATCAGCCGTCAAACAAAACTAAGAGGAATGTGTGAGATGCCTTTGGCAATGTCCGCCCCGAAAGACGGACACTCCCAACAGCATCTCTGCTGTTGATAGAAAATAAAAGGAATTAACATGAAAGCATAGTTGAAAGTATGGGGCGATGCGGCAAATGGAAGAACCGTACCGCCCCTCATCACGGAGGATAGGATATGTCAGCGAGTGATCCGTACCCGTTTCAGAGATCAGTGGTATGAACCCCTCTATCTATCAACCGAGGATTTTGCAAAATCGGGAAGGATTTTCCCATATTTCTTTCTCCAAAAAGAAAAAATCAGCGTTCTGCACATATTTCTTCATTCATTTTCATGCAAGATGATATACTCCTTGAGTTTCTGTTTGGCAATCTTGATCCGGTAACGTACCTTATCAATTGATAAGCCGTATTTTTCAACGAGATACCACATTGTCACCTTGTCCTCTCTCAGAAAGTAGTCCCGTATCAGCTCATACCCTTCAGGAAAATCCGCTTTCAGCAGTTCTAAGGCATCAGGCAGATAGTCAAGCCTGTTCCGGTGCCTGGTCAGCTCCTGTTCTTCTTCCTCACTTATAGGGATACTTGCAGGATCGGGATTCGCAGCGAGAACCTCGTCGAAATCAGGATAGATCATTCCGTTTTCTGCATCTCGCTCCTCAAGGTATCGCTCTTTTCGCAAGAGCTTGTTGTACTCTTTCTCGATGTTACGGGGAACGTCATCACCAAAATGGACATACATAAATCTCCCCATTACTCGCTGTCCTCCTTAGCAGAGGTCAGATTTGTAAGAGGTTTTGCATGGATTGCTGTCAACTGGTCATTGCAGGCTATCAGTGTATATCGCTTGTCAAATGCACAACCGTCAAGATATGCCCTGATGATATATTTATCTGATTGACTGAAATCACGCTCACAAGGCATCTCATACAGCAGGAGCGAAAACAAGTGACGCTGCCTGCAAGGGTGAAGTCTGAGTGCTATACAGACCGCACAGAGGTAATCATATCGTATCTTCCTTTTTCCTGAAAGATAGCGTGAGAGCGTAGAGGAAGCAATACCCGTCACCTTTGACAGCATATTTTGGCTAATGCCGATCTCGCCTAAATACCGACCTATCGCCAAGCTAAAGCTGTCCGTATGCTGCTCAATTAGATCATCAGTCCCGTAAACGTAGACTTCGTAGCTTTGCGGCTCCTCCAGTTCGCTGAATAATGGAATCTGAGGAGTATGTAAATCATTCATCATACTGGTTCCGTCCTTTCTGTCGGACGGAAATCAGCAAATGAACATAGTAAGCCTGTCATTCGGAATATACCCGTCCGACAATCAAACATTACTCGTCCATTCGATTGTTCCATATTCAGTTTCCATACAGTGATCGAGTAACCCTCCTGCGCAGTAAGGTTCACCATTGGAGCAACGCGCCGATGCGTTCTATATTATTATGAACCATTACAGCGTAAAAAGCAACTTCTCAGCGTTCCCGTTCGGGAACACCCGATTTTTATAAAAGCCCCCTTTTTCCAGCACTTTTCGATAATGCACTATCGATTCAACATTTCCACCTAACTCATTCAAACCTCAGTCCCATGTTGAAAAAAAACTCTTTGTGCAAAATTATAGTGCGGCAACTTTTCACTAAAATTTCATCTTTCTATCACATTAGGCATAGGAAAAAGGGCGGCCTGATCTGCTCAGACCGCCCCTTATGCCGAGAGTTTACAGCATAACATACTCAACTTCTGTATCAGCACAAACAAATCCGCAAGGCAATCAATGCAGACCGTGATCTATTATCATCGTCCAGTACACAGCTATCACCTCCTAAAGACCGTAATGGATTACCGATCAAGTCTTGTATGGAACTGTTCAATGACATCACAAAAGTATCGAGTTGTATGCTTGTCTGCTTCCATTATACGAAACCAGTTGGACAAAATTTGGCTTTCTGGAAACAACTTTTCATTTTTTATTATATCATTTCAGATAGACAGAATTTGTACTTCTGAAAAGAAAAGAGCCATTGCCAAAGCAATTAAATTGTCCCCCAAAAAGTAGACAGTAAAAATGCACCCACCCTGTAATCAATGAAGCGCAGGAAACTGTTATTGAGGGAATCCCAATTTGCAGACAG
>CACWQT010000022.1 GCA_902763185.1 uncultured Rhodospirillales bacterium
GCTTGTGTTAAACTGAAAACCAGTTTTTTCATCTGTAATTTTCTTCTTTTGCTTAAACACGCCTGCATGAGCTACGGCATTTCTGAAATTTGCATTTGATGCATGCGTCTTACTTATCATGTTTGCCGTATCATATTCAAACGGACGTTTTAACTCATCAAATACCGTTATCTTTGCAGGCATGGCTTTTGCAAGCGACCCGTTCATCACTGATGATCCAACAATTTTACTTCCCGAAACAGGCGTAAGAGAATTAACCGAAGCCCCAACAGGCAAACCCAATTCTCCAATCGGCGTTGTAATGGCTGCCTCTAAATCCAAAGCACCTTTACCATACTTATCACTGTCAGCGTATTCCCCTTTATTATTAGCTGTTTCTAGAATTAACCAGGCCACATTTTGCGCTGAAAGCCACGGATAATAACCGTTTAAGAGGGCAATACTACCGGAAACCATCGGCGTTGCCATTGACGTTCCGCTCGACTTATACACCCCATCCTTAACAGCTGTTGTCGAAACAACACTTGTTCCCGGAGCTGCCAAGCAATAATTCTCCGCCCCTTTACACCAATTAGACCAACTGGCCAATACCCCCGAAGGTGCTGAAGATGATTTTCTGGAAGTATCTAAAGCCGCAACCGCCACATATGGAGCTTCATACCTCCCCGGACCATTATATCCGAATTCTGTTAAATCAATCTTTCCGATACCATTATACAAACCGGCATATCTATTTGCCTCGTTACCCGTCGCTTGTACCCAAACAGCCCCTCTGTTGGCACCATACACATATGCATATAATCTATCATCATCTCTTCGGTCAACAATGAAGAAATCTTCTGCTTCATCTATGTTGCTTCTTCTAGTCCCATCAGGCTCTACGATATATCCTTCCCAACTTTGATTTAAGACGACAACTCCATCATCTACCATATTCTGAACACTATCACCCCAGTTTTGCATATAGTCCCAACTTATCGTATAAAGTTTAGCGTTATCAAATGCAACACCATGCATATCTTTATCATTTTTATCAGCGGCAACAATTCCTGCCACATGTGTGCCATGGCTTAAACTACGCACATACTCATACCAACTCGACACTGATAAGGATTGAGAATCATTATCAAACACTAATCCGCTTCCATCTGAACCGGGATACCTGCCGCCACCACCATTTATCAAATACATATTACCGATATCTATACCCAGATTATCCAAAACTTTTCTGAGTTCATCTTCAGACATCTCTAATCTGTTTTCCGAAAATTTTATAAGCGTCGCATCTCCCGAATAATACTGAAAAGCATAGTATTGAGAGTCATTTTTCAAAACATAAGTTTCTTTACCTTGAGAATCAACATAACCCCACGCAGAAATTTCCTCATTATACGCATTTTTATCATACGCTTTAATAATTTTACCGGCTAATTCCCTGTTTGTATAAATACCGGTATCAATAATACCTACTTTAACCATTGCTAAGGGACTGGCTGAATTAGCCTGATGACTGAATATATTTTCCATTTCATCTTTTTGATAAATATGAGCATACGCTTCTGCCGCCTTAATTTCATTAAGACCGTTTGTTTTAAGGAATTCGCTCGTTTTAAACTCTTCTGCAGTCATATCACTTAATGACCCAATCGGGACAGTCGGCCTGACCATCGGATCAGAATCCGGAGCCGGAGTCAAGGGTAAGTGCTTATTCCAACCACCACCGCCGCCGTGTCCGCCGCCACCGCCGGATGCAAGCGCCGCAATTCCGCCGCCGAGCGCCAAAACGCCCAAACCATACCACAAATAATCATCATCTATTGAGAAACTTTCTTTTACAGGCTCCGGACGACGCACTGTTCTCTCTGCATATGTTTTACGCGGCCTGGGCTCTGCTTGTTTTGCCAACCGTTGATTGCGTTTCACACATTGATGATTAACATTAGCCCCTTCCTTTGCCAAGAAATTAGCTGTTCTATCATCATGCATAGCTAACGCCATACAATATGCCGTATTACCTCTGCTATCCATTTTATCAATAGCCAGCCTATACCGCCTAAGAAGGCCAAAATACTCATGATTACCTTTTTTGGCTTGCTGATAAATTGTTCTGGCGCTTAAATCATACGCAAACGAATTTTGTGGCAAAATACTACCCAAAATACCTGCTGCAACCAAACATAGTGTGCTTTTTCTTAAAGCCATAATAAAACTCCAGAACAAAACCTGTTACCAGAGTATATACGCCAAAATGCTAAAAAAACTTTAAAACTAATCAGAATTTTTCTTGTAAATAATCAATAATTTCTATATCAGCCGGTGGAAATTCATAATTATCCATATCATCAGGCGATACCCACCGAATATCTTGATGCACATTGGCCTTTAAGTTTTCTATATCCTTAACACGCACTTCATAAACCATCAGTTTAAACTCTCCATGCGGATATTTTTTAGAAACAGAGAGCAAAAACCGCCCGACTTCGCAATGAACATCAAGCTCTTCATATATCTCGCGAACAATACAATCTTTAATCGATTCGCCTTCTTCCTGCTTACCGCCCGGAAACTCCCAAAGACCGGCCAAATCTTTTCCTTCCGGTCTTTGCCCGATTAAAATTTTCCCCTCATCGTTTACAATAATCGCGGTGCCGACAATTTTCATATTTTTCCCCTCAAATTAAATAAATATTAAGCTCTTATCATAAATACTAAGAAAAATATCAAAAAAAGGAAAAATAATGTTCGGATTTTTCAACAATAAAGTTTTTGATAAAGGGTGGCTTCCCCGCGAGGAAGGACACGAAATTTACTACCAACAAGTTGGTAATCCTCAAGGTGAGCCGGTATTATTTTTCCACGGTGGCCCCGGCGGCTGTTGCAAACTGAGCCACGCCGATTATTTTAACGTCAAGAAGCAACGCATCATTATGTTTGACCAACGAGGCTCAGGACAATCCAAAGCCGAAGACACTTTTGTTTTTAACGATACCAAACGATTGTTAAAAGATGCTAAACGCCTTTTAGACCACTTAAATATCAAAGATAAAATCACCGTTGCCGGTGTTTCTTGGGGCTCAACTTTGGCTTTGTTATTTGCCGAACGCTATCCGAATTTAGTAAAAGAACTTTATGTTTACTCCATATTTCTTGCCAATCGCGACAGTATGAATTGGATGCTTAAAGACAGCAGTCTGTTCTATCCGGATTTATTGGAAGAAATTTACAGCCAAAGCGAGGGCGTTAATCCCTACACATATTATGCTAAGCTAATCTTTTCCGAAGACTTAAGCTCGATTCAACGCGCCATTAAATACATGGCAAATTATGAACGTATTTTAGGAAGAACTGATGCCCAATTTGAAGATACGCGCATTGATAACGATACCATAAATTCATGCCGCATTGCACTTTATTACGCCGCCAACAAATACTTTCTAGACGATGATGAAATTCTTAAAAATGCCGACAAGATTCAAGACATCCCGACATTTATCTTCCATAATCGCTTAGATATGTGTTGCCCGTTAAGAGGCGCATGGACACTCTACCGCGCCTTAAACAATGCCAAAATAGAAATAATTGCAGACAGCGGACACGGCGGAAAGATGCTCAAAAAAGCCGTCAGAAAACATTTTTAATTCCTAAACAAAATGCATTTAAACCGAAAAATCGTCTGAAAAGACGATTTTTGCAATGGGCTCGGATAGTGCTAATGCTATCGTCAAATGTCCTGCCTCAAAGCTCGGTAAAAAGTGGGATAAAGTGGGGTGGTTAGCAATACCAATTTAAACTTAAAAATCGTCTGAAAAGACGATTTTTGCAATGGGCTCGGATAGTGCTAATGCTATCGTCAAATGTCCTACACCTAAGCGGAGCGTAGTTAGACCTACGTGAGCATTAGGGGACAGGCTTCCATTTGGCGATTTGATTAGTGCTATACGAGCCCCACCCCAATATTATGCGACGCGTTGAAGACTATTCATCTTCATCATCCTCCTCACATTCGGCTCATCAATAAAGAGCGCACAAACCCCGTTTTCGGTTTGCTCTGAGTGTGGATACATCCGCTCAATCCGAAGTTTTACCTCCTCACGCGTTTCATAGCCGATGAGTTCGGGCGGAAGCATTTTAATCATCGTATCAAAATCGGAAAAAGTGGCAATACCTTTAATCTCGCGCATAACCGAAGTATTGGTTTCCACATTAACATATTCTATCATATCGCCGATTTTAAGCTCATGCAGGGCTGGCACATAGGGGCGAATATCAATCTTGCGTTGTCCACCGATAATCTTATGATAGGCGAATGGATAAACGCGAATAACTTGCTTTTGAATATCCATAGGGCACCTCTGTTAAAGTTGACCTGTTCATTATATAGCAGTTAAAAATTTAAATTGCAAGCGTTAATCATACCATTTGGTATGTATAATTATTTTGAGGACGAGATTTTATTTGACAAAAAACGTAAAATGTGGTATGCTGAAAGTTGAAAAATATTACTTAGATATACGTTATGTGAAGGACTGTCATTGCTATGCATTGATATTCAAAGGATTACTATTTCCTTTCTTCTCCTCCATACTTCTAGGTAATCCCAAGAATATTTACTAAAACCATAGCATATGAAGTACTTTAAACTCGGGTTGGCTGCTATTGCATCAGTAATGACAGCCGTATGTGTTATCATTAAGCTAGCCGATGGCTTTTTAGCAATTGGTGGCAAGTTAGGATGGGGACTTGAGTTTTCACTCGGTCTCATCATTGCACTCTTTGCCCTTCCGGGCTGGCTGTGGCTGATAACAAAAATCCAGAAAACGCAGCCTTATCTGCGTTTCAAGAATTGGTGTATCTATCAATATCACGACATACTTCGTGCCGATTGAATATACCAACTTCCGCCTTGAAACCTGACACCCCTCAAAAGGTCTCCGGTTTCAAGGTTTTTTTTATGCCTAACCTCAAAACTAAAATATCACAAAATATGATTATTAACTGCAATCACCCAATCGGCACAAGTCACCTTAAATCGTCACCCCTTGAGCGACTGACAGGAGCGAAATCAGGGGTCTTCAAATTAATCAGAAGATCCCTTATCCTCGCCTACGGCTCGGAGGGATGACGTATAGAGACAATCCGCTCAAAAAAAATTATACCATTCCGCCCAACAAAAAAGAGCGCCCAAAGACGCCCTTTTAAACATAGACTTAAAAGATCAACTATTTCTTTTTAGCCGGTGCCTTCTTTGCTACAGGCTTTTTAGCCGGAGCCTTTTTGGCAGGAGCTTTTTTAGCTGCAGGTTTTGCCGCTTTCTTAGCAGGTGCTTTTTTAGGAGCAGCCTTCTTTGCAGGAGCCTTTTTAACGGCAGTTTTAGTTGCGGCTTTCTTTGCCACAGGTTTTTTAGCAGCTACCTTTTTTGAGGTCGCTTTCTTAGCTACAGCCTTCTTTGCAGGAGCTTTTTTAACAGCAACTTTTTTAACCGTTGTCTTGGTTGCGGCTTTCTTTGCAACCGGCTTTTTAGCAGGAGCTTTCTTTGCGGCAACTTTTTTAGCCGGAGCTTTTTTAGCAACAGCTTTTACGGTTGTCTTCTTAGCTGCGGTTTTCTTGGCAACTGTCTTTTTAGGAGCAGCCTTCTTTGCCGTTGTTTTCTTAACGGTTTTAGCGGCAGCTGCCTTAGTTGTTTTCTTTTGAGCCGCTTTAGCCGGTGCCTTTTTAGCAACAGGTTTCTTTTTAGCGGTTGTTTTCTTGGCGGTTTTCTTGCCTTTGTTTTCTTTCAATTCGGTTTGTTGTTGAGATATCATCATAGCTTTCTCCAAATCCTTTTCTGAGCACAAACCCACGCCCATCGGATTTATCGGACGAAGATTTGCCATGTTAGAGTGAGTCCCATTACGAATAGCGTTAATGGTGGTTTTAGTTGTGCCGATAAGTTTGCAAATTTGTGAATCAATAACCTCAGGACAGTTTTTCAAAATCCACAAAACAGCATTCGGCTTTTCAGCACGTTGCGTCGGCGAAAGAACTTTCTTTGCCTTGGCATTTCTTTCTTTAACGCTTCTTTCCAAAGGAGAAGCCGTTAAAACAGCCTTTTCATCAGCTTCACAGCGCTTGATTTCTTCGATAGTCAATTGCCCGTTAGAGATTGGGCTGACACCCAAAATATTATAAGCAATATCACCGTCTGCAATTGCTTGCACTTCCAATTCATGCAATTCGCAAAACGTTGCAATTTGCTTAAAAGTCAAAGTGGTGTTTTCAACCAACCAAACCGCTGTAGCCTTAGGCATTAATGGTGCAGTCATATTATTATCCTTTCTTAAAATTTCTCATATTTTATATCAGGCTAAACCCATTTTCTATGAGATACAAGGGGATATTTAGTTTTTCTACAAAAGTTTATAAACTAAAAAAACTTAATAAATGCTTTAAAAAAACACACTTTTTTACAATAAATACAACATTTTCTCTGCTTAAAACAATATTTTTTGTCATCTAAAGCAAAAAAAAGCACCCCAAACGGAGTGCTACACCTAAATAAATTTAAAATTAAAAGCGCTCTAAAAAGCGCCTTTGCAATAAGCTTGGAGAGTGCCAATGCTAAAGGCGGATCTAAAGTCGCGATGTATAAATTAATACATAAGACCTTAAATCCGCCTTTTTGATTGGTGCTATACAAGCCTTACTTCTTGAGGCTGAACTTGGCAAACTTAGAATTAAACTTGCTCACCTGTCCGCCGGAATCCACCATACGATGAACACCTGTCCAAGCCGGATGAGATTTCGGATCAATTTCAAGCGTCATTTTATCGCCTTCTTTACCCCAAGTAGAATAAACTTCTTTTTCCGTTCCATCGGTCATTACATAAGTAATCTTATGATAGTCAGGATGAATACCTTTTTTCATTATTATCTCCAAAAACTAAACTGCATTAAAATTTGCGTCATTTATACACTCTGCTTTTTTAGATTGCAAGCATAATTTTACAAATTTTTAAACTATTTTAAAATCTTAGCGATTTTTTGGCTCAAATTAAAGCTGACAGCCGCCAAATTACCGGAATTTAACAACATCGCCAAATCTTCGGTTCTGGTATCGGATTGCTCAATATCAAGAGCAATACCGCCGGCTTCTTTAACCAACAGCACACCGGCCGCAATACTGGCCAAACTTGATAACGGGGCAATCACTGCATCAAGTTTGCCTGCCGCAACGTATGCCAAATCAAGCGCAACCGTTCCGCTGACTCTGACATCGTGGCAAAGCGCCATCGTATTATTGATAAGCTTTAAGGATTGTTCCATATCCGCAGTTGCCGGTTTTAAGGCAATCAAAGCACCGTCGAGTTCAGACTTAGAAGCCACACGCAACCGTTCATGACTGCGAAACCCCTCCTTAAACGCGCCCTTACCTTTCTCGGCAAAGAAAAGCTCATCACGCGCCGGATTATAAACCACACCGGCGATGATTGTATCACCGTCCATAAGCGCGGCAGAAATGGCGAACTCCGGATTACCGTGCGCAAAATTGGCAATACCTTCCAATGCTGAAACGCTCAAATACATGCCGTCTTTAGGACGTTTGTCGTTGATAAGCACAACGGGAATATTCGGTATCACTTTACCAAACTCAATGCGAACACCTTTTTCTACCTTATCAAAAGCAATTTTAGTAAAATCAAGACTGCCTTTAACTGAGTTTTGCAAACGTTCAATCTCACTAAAATCACGATTGAGGTTAATAGATGCCTTTTTAACCGCGGTAACAATATTAGTGAGCATAGGAGAAATATAAGCCATTATTTCGCTCTCTCAACATAGTTTGCTTCTTCGGTGCCAACCACAATTTTTTCACCTGCGGCAATAAACGGTGGCACACCGATTCTGACGCCATTATCCAAAACTGCCGGTTTATAAGAAGAAGTAACGGTCTGACCTTTAATCACCGGTTCGGTTTCAACAACTGTGCAGATAACTTGTTGCGGTAATTGCACGGAAATCGGTCTGTCATTAATGTGAGAAATACGAACAACCATACCTTCGGTCAAGAACGGACGCGAGTCGCCCAAAATATCGGCAGGCATAGAGAACTGCTCAAATGTCTCATTTTCCATAAAGTTAAGACCGGTGCCGTCTTCAAACAAGAATTGGCAATCTTTGTCTTCAACCATCATCTTTTCAACGGTATCTTCTGTGCGGAAACGCTCGTTTGTTTTGGTTCCTTCTTCAACGGACTTCATCTCAACTTGCATAAACGCACCGCCTTTGCCCGGCTTAATGTGTTGAGATTTGGTAATTGTCCATGGTTTGCCTTTATATTCAATAACCCAACCAATTCTGATTGCACCTGCCAACTGTTTCATTTGATTTGTTCTCCATATTTACAATGTTAACGTTCACGAGCTACCCGCTCAACTGCCGCCACGATACACAAAAAAAATTATTTTGCAACAAAAATCGAAATTGGACAAAAAAATATTTGCGTTTTTAAAAACAGTATGCTATGTCTACAATCAATAACACATTTTTAGGTCACATGTCTAATTTTTAATTTTAATTTTTATGAAACAAAACACTTTAACACCCGAACAAGCTTATCAAAAGCTTATCGAGCTCGACAAGGTTATGGAAGAGCATTCTCTTGGTAAAAAATTTTCGACAGCAGAAAAAGAAATGACAGGTTTCTTAAAAACAATTGCTGAAGAGCCAAATGCCGAGGCAATCTACCTCTTCATCTTAGAAAAAAAAGATGATGTTCTGCAAGACGGAGACTTGGCAACAATTGCTTCTGCCACAAAGGACAAGCCATTCGCTGAGAAGATTCTGACGACTGTAATGAATCATCCCGAATTTAGGGGCTTTAATGAAGACACTCAGATTTCTCTTTTGGCAAACATCTCTCTGTTAGATGCTTACTGGCAGCAGGGAAACGATTTCTCTGATGATGCTGAATTGGCAATTTGCACCCTGCCCAACTGGAACGAACTGCTCACAAAGTATCTTTCTTACGGTCACGGCCTTTGCGCAAAAGCTCAAAAGAAAATCTTTGCTTTGCCCAAAGAGCAGGCCTTGAAATTGGTAGCTAAGTTCATCAGCGGAATCACCGAAAAGAACCATGCTGAGCGTTCGCTTTGCAACAACGGGCTCTTCTTCCTCTTAAAGAGCAGACCGCTTTTTGACCTTTACGTTGAAAAGATGTCTCCGTTCTACGAGGAGAAGAAGTATATCTTCCCACAGACGATTGCGTTCGTCGCCAGAAGAAAAGGTTGGCTCTAAGCTTGTTCAAAAAAAGAAAACCGTCGGTATCACCGACGGTTTCTCTGTTTTAAATACACTATTTACGCACAAACAATCACAAAATCTGTATTCAACTCATCAATCGGAACGTCATCTTCCATAATCCATGCCGCTGACTGAATAAGGAAAAACTCCTGATACCAATCAGTCAATTCTTTAACCTTGTCAAACCCGTCTTTATAAACCTTAAATACCACAAAATCCGGCTCCACCTCAGAGACGAGCATGCTTTCGTGCCGACGGTTCCGTGTAAACAACCCGACATACTTCCCTTTACCGAGTGTTTTACGAAGTTGAGCCTTCTTTTCTTTTAAATCATCCGCCCCAAAATCGACAATCACCCCGTCTGCATTAAGCACTTTGCTTTTCTCCTCTGCCTTATCCCCATAAAACAACACCACTTTATCAGATGCTTTTTCAATAAAACGCTTGCAAAAATCATCTGCCAAAGCACTGTTAAGCACATAGCATTCAGCACTCATATCACTTAAAATTGTCTCATTTGGCTCATCAATCCGAATTATCTTTTGCATAAGTTGTTTTAACCTCTTGTAAATCTCAGTTTAATTCTTAATATAAAGACCATAGCACATTGTTTTTATAAACGAAAGTTTAAAATGGAACAAAATTCAAAATATTTTACAAAGACAGCTGAGGCTTTAAGGAATTTGCGTCAAACAGCAGAAGAATTGGCGATAAATACGGATGAAGAAATCAATAATAACATTCGGCTTCAGGCAAAAATTGCCTCTTTACGCCAAGAAATACACGAAAAAGCCAACCGTATCGACAGCATTATAGATAAATTAAAAGGAGCGATAGACTAATATGGCTCAGGTAATTATCACAATAAATCACCGCGAATATCCGATTTCTTGTGAAAACGGCGAAGAAGGTAACATTATAAGACTGGGAAACTTGCTTGATGAAAAAGCGCAATCGCTTATCAATGCCCTTGGTCCGATTAACGAAAATATGCTTTTAGCAATGACCGGACTTATCTTGGCTGATGAATTAAATGACTTAAAGAAAAACACATCTGCTCCGTCCTCGGCATCGGTAGCACCTGTTATCAACTCCGTCACTCAAACAGAACCGGCTGTTACCGAAAAAGACTTAGATGATTTAGATACGGCACTTGCCGATAATATAAATTCCTTAAACGAAGCAATAAAATCTGTTGCACTTAAATTAAAATCTGTTTAACATAGACTATATAATAATTGGACTGCCCATCGCGTGTGGAACCACATGTCTTCCGGGCCAACACTATCTACTAGGGAACTGTCACTGTCAGGATCGTGGTCCTGTTATATGGTGCCCACCTTTCTATAAAGGGTATCGGGTAGAATGATCATCCATACGGTTCGGGCGGTCCGCCTCTATTAAAAGGAATAGTAATTTGAAAATTTTATACTGCGGAGATTTAGTCGGTCGCGCCGGCAGAAGTGTCATAACCCACCACATCAATGAATTAAGACAAAAATATACCGTTGATGCGGTTATTGTTAATGCTGAGAATGCCGCACACGGTTTCGGTTTAACCCCAAAAAATGCCGATGACCTGCTAAATAGCGGAGTTGACTGCATCACGACCGGCAATCACATTTGGCAACAAAAGGAAATTTATCCGTTTTTAGATAGCTCCAAACAGATTATTCGCCCCTTAAACTATCCGGAAAATCTTCCCGGTAAAGGATATCAGCTCCTTGAAATTAACGGGAAAAAGCTCTTAGTTGCCCAAGTTCTCGGACGCTTGTTTATGCCTCCGATTAACAGTATTACCGAGCCTTTAGATAAACTATTAAAGCTCTATACTTTGGGCAAAAACGTTGACGCAATTATCGTTGATATTCACGGCGAAGCCACTTCCGAAAAACTGGCTTTAGGCTATTACCTTGACGGCAAAGTGAGCCTCGTTGCCGGCACGCATACCCATGTTCCGACTGCCGATGCACGGATTCTTCCCAAATCCACCGGCTATATCACAGACGTCGGTATGTGCGGTGACTTCAATTCTGTTTTGGGCTTTGAGCCCGAAGCGCCTATGGAACGCTTAGCCGAAAAATTAACCGTTCAAAACAAACTTACTCCGGCTAACGGCAAAGAATTGACCATCTGGGGCGTATTGATAGAAACGACCGCTAACGGCTTATGCCAAAACATAATCCAAATAAAAGAAACATTTAAGCAATAAATAAAGAGTAAAGTCACAAAACATCTTGCGACTTTACCCTTCACCAACCTGACAAATACTATTACATTGTTGTCAGGCAACTCATTTCTAGTTCTTCACCGCGGATAAACACTTTATATGTCGCGTATAAAAGCGATAAGACAACAGCACCAACAAATACATCATATACCGGCATATAGTTATTTAAAAACAGTGTGACACTATCTGCCGTTGAGGTCATTGTGTCAACTCCCCACGTAATTAGCGCATATAATACCGAAAAATACGGTATCCACCCGATTGAGGCCAAAAAGACAGATAACCTTGGGAAATTATCATTCATCTTATAAACAAATCCCCAAGATGACACAAACGAAAAAGATAATGCAAAAACAGCGGCCCAAAACAATACATAAAGCACACCATTCATAGCAAAACTAATCTCTGAGCTAAACATTGCAATAATAAACGCAAGGATTTGATACATTCCCCCCATTAACAACAGCTCACTCCTGCAAATTTTCATGAATTACCTCCTAAAACTTAAGAACAACGCTTAAGAGATAATCCATACATTAAGGCATTTAAACCCCGACTTTTGGCTATTATAAAGAAAATAAAAACTTTCAAAATAGAAAAGAGCCCTCAAAAGAGAGCTCTTTTGCAATGGGTGGGGGAAAATGCCCCGCTGAAATTAACACATAAAAAACGAGCCACAAAATGAGGCTCGCTATGTGCTAAATAAAGGCGGAAAATTTGAGATGAATGGAAGCGAATGGAAGGTCCGCAAAAATTTTAGTTTACAAAAATGGTAAATGAATTTTTGTCCTTAAACAGAAAAGTCGCCACAAGGACGACTTCTCTTCTAGCTATAAAAACTTAACTAATAAAAACACATCACATATACTTAGCCTGCTCTGTGGTATAAAAAAGCGATAAAGGGCGGTTTTTTATAAGAAAATTTAAAGACCGCCTATTTCTAGGCGGTCTTTGCAATGGGTGGGATAAAGTGTGGTGCTATCGTTAAATCAGCGACTACGGTGTACAAAGAATAGTACATAAAGGAGCTGATTTGGCGATTTGACCATACTTTAGCACATCCCC
>CACWQT010000023.1 GCA_902763185.1 uncultured Rhodospirillales bacterium
GGGGATGTGCTAAAGTATGGTCAAATCGCCAAATCAGCTCCTTTATGTACTATTCTTTGTACACCGTAGTCGCTGATTTAACGATAGCACCACACTTTACCCCCCCATTGCAAAAGAGCTCTCTTTTGAGGGCTCTTTTCAGTTTAAATTATATTTTTGAAAATAAAAAATCCCCGAACGATGTTCGGGGAAGGAAGAGAGTGATAGTTAGAGGGTTCTGGTGTCTACGCTAGAAAGAAGTATAAACCGATCACTTCCGTCTTTTAGCTCTTCAACAAACTTGGAACCATAAGAACATCGCACCTGTTCAAGAACTGCAAAAAGGAGCCCTTTAGAAATGTCGTGGTGGAATGTTCGCTCGCGGATACTGTTTAAGCAGTCGGTGAGCAGAGGTACATCCGCTAATGTCTGCTTTTGGGCCTCTTTTAAGAGTTTCTCAATCAGAGGTTTAATGCCATACTTGTCATCGCAATTCCATGCAATGACATTGACGTTGTTCACACAGTTTTTACCGTGTCCGGTCATTGTTCCTAAGAACGCAAATGAACCGTTGCTGAGCATCGGGCTAGCAATCATTACATACGAATTAAATGAAGCCATAATTTTTGATTTTTGGGTTAATAATTGAGGTTACATAATTTTTTTATTCAGGTCTTCTTGCTATCACAAAATTTGTTTTCTGTCCAGTAAAAATTCATAAAAAAACCGCCACAAATGGGCGGTCTTTTGAAAAGATTAAAATGGTCAATTTACCTTTTGCATAGGTGTGCGAAGCCAGCCATGCTTTTGGGCATAATCTTGGAGTTCGGGGCTTAGTCTGTGCGGTGCTTTTTTATTCATATGGATGAATTTTTGCGCCGTTTCCTTTAGTTTCGGTAGAGTGATGAGCAACTTTTGAGCCTCATCAGAGAACACCCGATCCGATGAAAGGTAATAACTTTCTAAAATGATGTCACCTTGCGGTAGCTCGGCAATTTGAGGTAATATTTCCTCATTCAGATTAAAGCCCTGTTCAAGCATCTTTATGACAATGCGTTCAGTGCGCTCTTGGGGAAGCTTGAACATTTCTTTTTGAGCCTCATCTGAGAGGGAGAAGCCTTGGCTTAGGTGCAAAATTGCTAATTCCTCGGCAATATCATCCTCAAGTGTGAAGAATTTTACCTGTGCGGTTGGACAGAACTCATAACCGGATTGGATGTAGTCTTTGGCAATCACATACGCCCCAAAACCATCAAAGATGGTCATTTCTTCTTTCTTTTCTTGTTCTTTCATAATCCTTAAAGTTTATAAAAATATTTATCAAGGATTGTTTATACGCTTTTTAAGTAAAAAAAGCAAGAGCGGATTTCATTTTTTTTGATATTTTTGGTGGGTTAAAAGATTGCCACGCGGTTTAAGAGCGCTCGCAATGGCGGTATAGGGATTATTCTTGAGCTTGTTTTTGAAGTTTTTTGATAATCATATTACGTTTTAGGCGACTTAAATGGTCTATGTATAAAATGCCAGATAAATGGTCTATTTCATGTTGCAGTATCACGGCTAAATAATCAGAAGCCTCTAAAATATGCTCTTTACCGTTTTCGTCTTGGTATTTTACTTTGATGGCGGCGTGGCGCTCAACTTCGGCGCATTGTCCGGGAAGAGATAGGCAACCTTCGTTAAAAAATATGGTTTCTGATGATTTTTCGATAATCTCGGGATTTACCATCTTCATCGGGTGAGGGCCAGCTTCTCCGTTTTCTCCAACCTTATCATCAACCACAATCATCTTAAGCGACAGACCGATTTGCGGGGCGGCTAAACCAACACCCTTATCAGCATACATGGTTTCTAACATGTCGTCTAAAAGCTTTCTTGTTTCGGCAGTAATTTTTTTGACCTCTTCACAAGGGGTGCTTAAAATTTTATCGGGGTATGTATAAAGCTTTAAGACAGACATTTTTTAGATCCTTACTTTGTGCGCAATTTGATCCAACAAAGCGTTTATCATTTTTGGTTCGTTTTTGGTAAAGAAGGCATAGGCTAAATCAACATATTCTTGGATGATGACTTTGGTATCTATATCGGTTGAATAACCCAGTTCATAAACCGCACAGAGGAGAATCGCCTGCATGGTTGCATTCATATGGTCATAAGCCGAGCCGTCCTTTAAATAAGTGCGAAGAGCTGTTTCAAGAGACTCTTTTTTGGCATGGACACCGCGCACTAAAGATTCAAAATAAGGTTTGTCCATATCTTCAAGTTCAACCGTGTGCTCACCGGTTAGGGTATCTTCTTCTATGGCATAGCGGCCAAGATCACCTGTGGTAAAATCGGTGATAACTTCATCAACGCTTAGACCGGAGAAGGCACACATATATGTCGCTTGAACGGCAGCCAGCCGTGCACCGGATTTTTTTCTTATCTTTTCAGAAACGAATTTTGCCATTTTCTTTCCTATCTCTATCAACAGTTATTTGCAGTGATGTTTGTAACAAAGTCTTCAAAATCTTTAACTTGTTTAAAATCTTTATAAACAGAAGCAAAGCGGATATAAGCAACTTTGTTAATGTGAAGGAGTTTTTCCATTACTTTTTCGCCGATATCTTTGGAGCTGATTTCGATGACGCCGGAATTTTCAAGCTCGCGACGAATTTCCTCAACCAACTTCTCAACTTCAAAGTTAGAGATACCGCATTTACTGACGGCAAGGGTGATGGAACGCAATAATTTTTCGCGGTCAAATGGCACGCGCTCGCCGTTCTTTTTAATCACCATCAGTTCTTGCAACTGGATACGTTCGTAAGTGGTGAAACGCCCGCCGCAATCAGGACATTCACGACGGCGACGAATAGCGTTTTCATCTATCGTATCGCGCGAATCTTTAACTTGGGTATTGGTGCACCCACAAAACGGACATCTCATATTTTTACTCCTGTTATGTGCTATGTATAGTCTATCGGAGATTAAAAATCAAGGGGATTTTTAAGGTCAATAGTGTTGGGGGATGGATGGTTATGGGTTTATCCGCATAAAGATGTAGTATTCACTGTTTTGTTTAATTAATGGGTATTCGTTGGAGAATTCAGGCCAGTAAGTGTAAAAACTGTTTTTGTAATGCGAAATTTCTTCAACTCTTAATAAGATAAATTTAGGTTTGGCTTGTTTTAATTCGGTAAACAGTTTTTGGGGCATAATTCGGTTGACCATCGGGTTCATAGGGTAGTGTGTTGTAAAGGGGCGATTGGTCAGCAAGTGAAGTCTGCACATATCATATCCTAAGACTATAAAAGGTTCTTTTTCTTTCAAGTTGTTTTGCAAAAAAATTGCGGTATCGGTTACGACGTCGTTTTGTTCTTTTGGTGAGTTATTGGTGAGATGTGAGGTGGTTTGACAAATCCCGTAGATAAAGATGGTGGTTATTATAACTAAGATAGAAGCACGATATTTGTTGAAGCTGTGGCAAAATAAAACCAAAGAGGTGAAAAGAATCGGAGAAAGCATGTATGTGTAATGCTTTAGTGGGTTATTAGGCATGATAATTAAATATATCGTGGATATTGCCGTTATTGTGTTCAGGCAGTTTAGCAGATGAAGTGGTGTGTTAGGTTTGAAGCAGAGTAAAGCTGAGATAACGAGTAAAATCAATTGTAATTTGATTATAGGTTCCGTCAGATAAAAATCTGTGATGAATTTTAGACTATAGGTTTGTTTCCAATAGGGGGTATATTGAAGATTAAACAGGAGGTAATCGTGATAAAAATTTGTAAGACCTCCGTAGGCCTCAAGTGCCAAAAGAAAGCATGCCGTAACAGATATAAAACCCAAAGCGGTGTAAAAAGTAAATGTTTTTAACAACAGATAATTTTTTTTAATCAGCAGGTTTAAGAATGTACCAGTGCAAAAAATTATGGGCAATATGCTATGTGGAGGTTTGATAAGAAGTTGAAGAGCAAGGATGAAACCCAAGACAAAAGAGATTGTTTTGGGGCGAGACTGAAGCTTAAGGTCGTAATATAAAAAGGCAAAATTAAGGAATACCGATATGTTTTCGGTATTACCGATTGTATCCTCATAAGGGGTAAATAGTATGACGATTGACGTTATTATGAAAGATGTGAGTTCTGAAAGGTATTTATGGGCAATCTTAAAGGCAATAAATGCAGAGCCCAGCAACAGCAAAAATTCCAAAAGCCATTGTCCGGTCATTGGGTGCAAGCCGTAGCCCAGCATGTTCCATAAATAAACAACAGGACCTTTGTGGTCAAAAATATCGCGATACGGTAAAATACCCTGCCACATCATTTTACCGATATACTGATAAACGGAAGTATCGCCTCTGGCGTATATCTTGGTCAACGGGTTTTGTGAATCATAAAGTGATACAGCAAAGCAAACGGCAAATAAGCCAAGCGTGTAAATGATTTGGCTGATGTTAAAATGCATTCTCATAAGATTACCCTAAAAGAAGAGCTATCTGCTGTCAAATGCAAAGTTAAATTACGCACATCAGTGCTTTTTTACGGATATCTAACCTGATATTAACTTTTGCGGGTGATAATAACTTAATTTTATAACGAGAGTGAGGGAAAAATGATAAAATTAACTGCTCAAAAAATTGCCGAGATTTTAGGCTGTGATGGAAAAGTTGCCAAGGCAGAGATTGCTGAAATTTCAACCGACAGTCGCAAGGTTGATGATAAAACTTTGTTTATTGCGTTAAAAGGTGAAAAGTTTGACGGACATGATTTTATTTTGGATGTGTTAAAAAATGGTGCGCCGCTGGTCTTATCCGAGAAAAAAATTGATGGTGCAGATGAAACTCGCGTAATTATTGTGCCTGATACGCTTAAAGCATTCGGTAAGCTTGCACAATATAATCGTCGCCAATATAAGGGAACGGTGATTGCTTTAACCGGAAGTTCCGGAAAAACGACCACCAAAGAAGAGCTTAAGGCGGCGCTTTCCGCCTATGCGCCGACTTATGCCACCAGCGGTAATTTTAATAATTTTATCGGGGTGCCGCGTTCGCTCTTGGATATTGATATGAGTGCCAAATATGCGATTATTGAAATGGGTATGTCAGCGCCTTTAGAGATAGATTATTTGGTGCATTTAACCGAGCCTGATGTGGCGCTTGTCACCAATGTTTATCCGATGCATATTGAGTTTTTGAAAACGATAGAAAATATCGCAAAGGCAAAAGCTGAGATTTTCGGCGGTTTGAAACAAAACGGAATTGCCGTTTATAACGAAGATACCAACCATGCGGAAATCTTAAAAGCGGCGGCAGAAAAAGCAACAACAAAAGTCTTTGCTTTCGGTAAAAATCATCACGCGGATGTGACGCTTGATTTAAGTGAAGTTGGTGAACATTATTACTATAATGCGTGGGCTGTATTGGCGGTTATTGAAGCGTTGGGTTTGCCTTTGGATAAGGCGGTTCAGGCTATCAATCATTTTTCAGCACCGGAAGGCAGAGGCAAAAGGTATGATGTGGTGTTAGACGGGAAACACATTACCTTGATTGATAACAGTTATTCGGGCGGGCCGGATGCCACGGTGATGGCAGTTAACAGCTTAGGACAGCTTAAGGTTCAGGGGCGAAAAATTGCCGTTATCGGTAAAATGGCAGAGCTTGGCGATTATACCAAAGAGGCGCATGTTCGCGTTGGCAAGGCGTTAAAAGAAAATCAGATTGATGTGGTAATCGGCGTTTGTGCGGAAACGAAAGATATGTTGGCAGAATTACCAGCGTCGGTGGAACAGCATTATTTTGAAACCGTTGACGGGGTAAGTGAATTTTTACAAGATAAAATCCTTCAAAACGGCGACGCCGTTCTGATTAAAGGATCACACTATTCGTCGCAAGTATACAAAGTCGCTGCCTATTTTAAGGGGTAAATTTTGCGATATGACTCGCGGATGGATGCCTGTCCCTAAATGCTCACTTACTTCTATGTAAGCTCCGCTTTAGGGCAGGACATCTGCGGCCCTCTCGCAAAATTTCCCTCCTTAAAACAAGTCGAAACGAGAGTAACGTTTGGTAAAATTTCCCGCCTTAAAATATGTCGGAGCGTGAGTGACAAAAAACATGGAGCGAGGGCAGGACATCTGCGGTGTCAAAGCAAGATTTGTGTGCGCACCACCTGTATTACTTTAACTGTCTGTATTTAAATTTTTTGACAAATTTTTATTTTTTTGTCTTGATGAGGCGTCAAAATTGTGGTATATTAATCCTTGTAAATAATTATTATGGTGACCAGACTGATTGTCGCCTCCGGACTTTAGATGTGAGTGTTGACATCACAGAGCTGCAAGTTCTGAATAAAGTCGGATAATTATTTTAACCCTCTAAACCAAATACAACTATGGCAAAGAGACAATTTAGGATCAGATCTCCCGGTTCTTAGTTACGACGTCATAAGATTAGTAACCCGGTGGAGCGCGTAGGCATTAGGCTTCAGACAAACGCCTCCGCCAAAAAAATTAAGAATATGAGATCCCCCCCTAAAAAAAACAGTGGTAAAAACGCCACTTAAAAAAAGTAACCGGTTATTCATCACTCGTCCGCGCTACAGACCGTCTGCGCACCCGATGAATAACCAAGTAAATAACCCGAAAAAAGAACCGCCCAAAGGAGCGGTTCAACTTTTTTAAATTACTTCTGATAATTTTTAATAAATCGCGGATTGTGGCCGAGGTTTGAAATCAGTTCATAAGCGATTGTTCCGGCATCGCGGGCGATGTCATCAACCGTATAATCATCATTGATGAGGTAGCCCCAATCGCCGGTCTTAAGTTCTTTAAGCGGGGTTACATCACATATTACGTTATCCATGGAAACGCGGCCTAATATAGTGCAGAAACAGGGCTTGCCGTTTTCATAAAAAATGACTTTGCCGCGGTTAGAAAGCGAGCGCGGTAAGCCGTCACCATAGCCGATGGAAATAATGGCAATTTTCATATCTGTCGGGGCGCGGAAAGTTGCCGAGTAACCGACAAACTCCCCTTTGGCTAAGGGCTTAACCTGCAAAACAGGGGCTTTTAGCTCTAAGATGTTGTGCATTTCGTTTTCGCGATAAGGGGCTGTATTTATGCCATACATGGCGGCGCCCAAACGCGTTAAGTTAAAGCAAAAATCATGCCCTAAAAAGACACCGTCCGAGGCAGATAAGGTTGCCGGTGTATCTTTGAAAAATGTTTGTTTGATTTTTCTAAAGTTGTTGAGTTGACGGGCGTTCATGAAGTGCGCTTGTTCGTCGGCACAAGATAGGTGTGAAAGCACATACGAGAACTCGCTTAAATCAACATCAGATAAGGTCTTTAGGTCATCAACGCTAAAGCCCAAGCGGTTTAAGCCGGTTTCTACCTGTATCGCCGGACGAATACCCTCAATTTTGTGGGATTTCCAAAAAGAGAGCATATCCTTAGAGCATATTACCGGTGTTAGGTGGGCTTCTTTGAAATAGCTAAGTGAATCTTCGCCGATACCTTGGAGGGCAAAAATAGTTGCCTCCGGTGCGACCTTGCGGATAATGGCGCCTTCGCTCCCGTGAGCAACAAAAAAATGGCGGCAACCCTCTTTATAAAGTGTTTCGGTAACCGCTGTTGCGCCCAGGCCGTATGCGTCATCTTTAACCACGGCGGCGGCAATGGCCGGGCCGGAGAGCTTTTGTAACAGTCGGTAGTTTTCAATAAGTTTTTTTAAGTTGATATTTAGTATCGGTGTGGTATATATAGGCATAGTTATTATCTCTTATAAGGTTTAAGTTATATGCAGTTTATTGATACGCACATCCATTTGCAAGATTTTAAACCGGATTTTGCACCGCGGGTTTTGGACAATCCTGAGGCGGATAAGTTGGTGCTTGTTTCTGCCTCAACGGAAGATTTTGATAAAATTGCAGAGCTGATAAGAGAATATCCTGATAAACTGATTGGGGCGTTTGGTGTGCATCCGTGGTATTCTGATGATGATTTTTCAGTTGAATATCTTAAGGATATGCTTAAAAAGTTTCCTTCTGCGTTGGTGGGTGAAATTGGCGTGGATGCGCTCAAAGAGCCGGTCTCGGACGGACAACATCAACTTTTTTCCAAGCAGTTGGCGGTGGCGTGGACGTTTAATCGTCCGGTGATTGTCCATGCGGCAAAAGCGTTTGAAGGGTTGATGGCGCATGAGGCCGAGCTTAAAGAGGTCAAATATGTGCATCATGCGTTTGTTAAAAATCCGGAGTTACTTAAGTTTATCAATAAAACCGGCGGTTATTTCGGATTGGGCAGTTTGTTTTTAAGACAGGAAAAGGCGCGCGAATTATGGGAACAGATGCCTAAAGATAAAATTTTATTTGAAACAGATGCGCCGTATCGGTTTGATGAAGAGCGCTATAATGAAATTGTGCAGGAGAATTTATTAAAGCTTGGTCAAATTGCGCAAATGCCCTCTGCGGATTTGTGTGCGCTGTTGATAGGTAATGCAAAAAAGTTTTTGGCATGAAAGTTATTCATCCGGCGGTGTGTGTTTTCACACGCAAACACCGACGGTTGGTAACTTTTGCGGAACAATATATAAAATTGCGGCGCGTATAAAATTATGGGACAAGGCAAACCTTGTTCCATAATTTTATGTTTGACTGACGCGCCGAGCGACTTCGTCGCCGCCTGCACGGCGGGTGCCGCTTATGCCGCGGAGGCAGTGGCAGCGCCACGTGCCTAACCTAAAAAGCGAAATTTTGCTGCGCCGTATGTTCGTTCATCAATTATCTCTATGAGAAATCTCGATTCTGTCATTTAGTCTCGGATGCTCCAAAGGTAGAAGTCAATCTTTTTTACATCACTCATCCACACATACCCAGGTAATATCCGATCAAATTCTGCAATACAATCTCTGCCATTTTCTGTTTGAAGAAAGCCCTCATACCAGCTGATCATCTTGTTATAGAGATCAACTGCACATTTAAGTTGATCTTCTTTTGTTTTTCCTCTCATCTCCAGGCAAAGATTTTGGACAACATAACGATCCCAGATTGGCATCTCAGGATTGATTGTCGCAAGCATTTTACTGGAGAACGAGGCTTCAATGTTTCCGGTGGCTTCATACATTGTCCTGATGATAGATTCGAAAGAAGGAGTACTGTTCTTTGAAGTCTCGAACAGGTCATAATATGTTTTCCGCCATTCTGCATTCCTGCGCACCCTGTAGAATGCATTGAAAATACGTTGGAAGTCCAAGTCCGTAGAAACGTTCGTCTTCCGGACTGTTTCCATGATCTGCTTATATTTGTCAAACCCCATGCTCTCGGCAATACGAGTTTCGATAACTTTTTTTGAATCAATGTAAATCATCTTCAATTGCACCTTTCCAGGTGGAAAACATACAAGCCTTTATTGTTGTTGAAGAACCGGTATTTCTTATCATTTCACGTACATTCTCTTCAGGCAATGCTTTGTAATGCCGAAGAAATTCCTTTTTTGA
>CACWQT010000024.1 GCA_902763185.1 uncultured Rhodospirillales bacterium
GGTATCACATTAAGCGATAATGTAACCTCTATCCGCAATGGCGGCCTCGGCTCCACCACAAAGTAAATAAAGACACCTCTATGACGTCATTCCTCCGATCGATGATGCCTTAACAGTCATTCCTCCGAGCGATGGCACCTTAATTGTCATTCCTCCGAGCCAAAGGTGAGGATAAGGAATCTTCAAAATTGTTTCTCCCCCTTGACGGGGGAGATGGCGGCGGAGCCGTCAGAGAGGGTGAAAGATATTATTATACGTATCGCCGACACCGTGGCAATCTCTTTGCCTTTAGAAAGAAAACGTCAAAGTAAGTTGACAATAGGGGATAACTAAAACTTTATCTTCCCTAACAGCACAAATACGGTAATCACTTCAAGCCTACCCAATACCATAACAAAGGAAAGGATATACTTTATCATCGGCGAAAACGCCGCAAAATTTCCATTAGGTCCGATAGATTCCGTCAAACCACTGCCAACACCGGTAATACACCCCGATACTGCGCCTAAAGCCGTCGTAAAATCAAGCCCTAATAGCGAAAGCAATAGAGTAAAAAACAGTGTCGCCCCGATAAACGATAAAATAAGTGCAAATACCGAGGCCACAACCTTGCTGTCTATCACCTTATCACCGGTTTTCATCACCACCACCTGATTAGGCGAAAGCGATTTAATCATATTCTGGCGCAAAAATGCCGCAGCCACCTGCCAGCGAAAAATCTTAATCGAACCGGTGGTCGAACCGGTGCACCCGCCGTGGAAAAAGAGGATTAAAAAGACAATCACCGCCCAACTTCCCCATGTGGTAAAGTCCGAAGAATAAATACCGGCGGTGGTAATGGTCGCAATCAGATTAAAACCGGCCACACGGAATCCTTCGGCAAGTGTCACATTTTTCTGATGCGCATAAAGCAACGTCAAAACCGCTGTATAAATGATAATCAGCTTGATAAAGGTATTAACTTGCGGATTGTTGGTTAATGATTTTAAGTTATGCTTTTTAAAGAATAAAATGAAATAAGTAATCGGTAACGCCCCTAACAACATAAATAACGCCACCACGCCCTCTATGGCCATATTATCATAAGAAGCAATCGATTTCACTGCTGAGCCGCCGGTTGAAACAGTTGAAAGTCCCCACGTTACCGCCTCAAACCAGTTCATTCCCAATTGCTTTAAGAGAACCATGCAAAGCGCGTTTAAGATAATGTAAGCAATAATAATGTCTTTGGCAATATAACTGATTTTGGGCATAAACTTTTCTTCAGTGTCCGAATTTTCTTTGCTGAAAAGATACATTCCTCCTGTGCCCAAAAACGGTGATAACGCCACCGCAAAAATGATAATACCGATACCGCCCAAGCCGTTGAGCATTGAGCGCCACAATAACAATGATTTTGATTGTGCGGAGACATTGCTTATAACTGTTGATCCGGTTGTGGTAATACCTGCGGCAGCTTCAAATACCGCGTCATGCCATGTGCCGATAGAATGACTTAAATAAAACGGTAACGAGCAAATAAGCGGCGTGATAAACCATGTAGAGACAGTGATGAGATATCCTTGTAAAATGGAAATACGCTCAACCTTGCCAAAGTTCGCCAAGAATACCGCTCCGCCAAAGAAGATTGCAACAATACCGCTTTTGATAAACTGATAATCCGGTGTTCCGGTGTAATAATCAAGCGCAGCTGCAGGAATAAGCATCATCAGCCCTAACACCAAAACAATAAACCCGTTAACCGCTAATACCGGACGCCACATAATTTTCCTTTCAGTTATATGCCTGTATCATAAGTAATATTCCCAACATTTGCAACGAGAACAATAATTTTCTTCACAAAAAAGCATCTAACGCGATACAAAAAACCAAATATAGCAAGAAAGCACAGCAAATGAGCCGAGCAATAAGGCAATCACGCGCCTGAAAGAGAGCGGCAGTTGCTCCATAAACTGTCCTAAAATAAGCGCATAGGAAAGCGGTAAAATCGCAATATAGCGAAAATCCTGATTGCACATAAACGGATGCTTTAAGGAAAAAGCAATCAATCCGCCGATAAGCCCTGCTAATAGCGCTATAAAGATTGCAGTCAATTTTTTATCCTTTGATTTTATCAAGAGATATGAAACCCCGATAATCATCGACGCGTTAATGAGCTTATACCCGATAACCATAAGCGAAATAAGCCCCATAATCTTTTCACCGCGCACAGCAAAATTCCATTGTCCGAAAAGGGCGGTTTTAGTGAGCGTTTCCCATAAATTCGGTCCGTAATCATCATAAAACATCCGCTCATAAATAAACGCATTTAACGGATTAAACCGCTCCCAAAATGAAAATTGTGTCAAAGAAAGATGGTTCTGCGGTGGCACAAAATCCGCACTGATATGAAGCTGATAATGTTGATACAACGGCCACAATGCCACACCGGCTAAAATTGCTATGCTAAAGATGACTTGCTCAAAAAATATCTCGCGCTTTTTTTTATTAAATAGGCGTAAAAGTAATACGACACCGATCATCGGCAATACCAATACGCCGGAAAGCTTGGTTAAACAAGCCAATGTCACAAAAATCCAAATTAAAAAGAGATTTTTCTTTCCTCCGTTAAAATAGTATAAAAGCGCATAATAAACCGCTCCTGCCTGTAACGGCAGCAACAGACAATCGTTATTGATAAATCCGGCAATCGCGTTATACGCAGGAAACAACACAATAAACGCCAACAGCACAGACTTAACCGCCGGCTTAAAGGTCAGCAAATCTAAAATTTTATAACAGAGCACATAATACCACAGCATATAGCCGACAACAAGCACCTGTAAGGCTTCGTTTGCCGCCGCGCGTGTTGCCCCGAAGGCTTCACCTGTCATCACCGCAAGTCCTGCTATAAGATAATGCAAAATCGGATGATATGTAGAGTAACTCGGCCGCGTCAATAAAGGATTCTCATGCCAAAACATTAAGTGATTTTCCATCACATATTCAATGTAATTATAGCAGGATAAAAAGTCATATTGCACCGCGCCTATATCCGTATTGGTTATAAATGACAGGTTCGCAAAAGCCGCCAATGCGATAATCAAAAAAGCAATTCCGTCAGTTTTGTTTTTATCACTTAAAAAATAGCAAATCACTTCAGCCAAGAAAAATAGTAATACCCCCCAATAGTGTGCGGAGATAAAAAATGTGAGCAAAATGATTATGGCAACAATTCCACCAAACCACAGATATTTTTTATCGCTTATTTTCATCGGGTTAAAGAGCCATAGGAGCAATACGGCAAAACACAAATTAAGACCGGATACATCCAAACGGAAATGCACGCCGCAAAGTGTTACTGCCCAAAAGAGCGGCATCGCTATCCAACTGTATTTTAAAGGTATACCAAACATCATATAAATCTCACCTTAAAAAGAAACTATCATTTTCCGCTTATAACACAAGTCCAATAACAAAAAATCCACAACACATAAAAAAAGCGCCTTGAGATATACTCTCAGGGCGCAATTTGTTATTTGTTATGACCATCAAAAACGTGCGTAGCACCATTCGGTGCGGTCAGCGTCAAGGTGTATTTATCAGCAGAAAGCGATTCGCCATAACTCTCAATACGATAGGAGTTCTTCCCATTGTACTGATTTTTCCAGCCAAGGATAAGACATTCTAATCCGCTGATTCCAGACAACTCATCGTTATTGCCGTCATACCAGAGAATAGCCGAAGTCGTCTCGGTTGCACGAGCCAATTCAAACGGACTATCCTTGGTTCTCTTGGCAGCTGAGTTATATGCCCCGTAATCGCTTTCGGTATAAGTAAAGGTTCTCGGGAAATCGTCCTCATAGGTGCATATTCCCCAATCATACCCTTTTTCATACCTGACTAACACACATTTCTTGGTGATATCACCATCGTCCTTGTCAGCCTCAGCCGTATCAAACACTGCCGTTACGCTAAAATAGAGAATTTTTCCTTTACCTGTTTCTACAACCGGTATTTCTTCCTCTTTCTTGGTAATTTTGGTGATAACACTGGCATCAAATGAGCGACCGCCGAATTTGACCGTTGCGGTGGTCACGTTTTTCCCATCAGTAATACTCAACTGGTTAACTGCATTGAACACCACGTTGAGGTCAAAGCCAAACGTCTGCCCATCCATAACGATTGTAGCATCATACAGAGGATAGGTAAATTTGTCCTCAAAGTAATCGCTACCGTTCGTGAACATCAGCGTCTGCGTAGCATCAGCCTTTTTGATGTTCCAAGGGGAGGGGGTATCCACCTTTTGCTTTGTCGTTGCAGACGCTTGTGTCGTGAACCCGAAGTTGAAATCCTTGGCTTCAATTGACTTATCGCCGCTCTTATTAACCACAAAGCTAAGCTCCGGTGAATATGTTCGAGAAGGCTGATATCCTGCAATTTGCCATTCCTCAACTTTATCCAGATAGAGCTTAAAGGTGTTTGCACCTAGCCATTCAATACCTGTTTCGTAGTTGGTATTAAGCACCTTATCAACTTCTTCAACACGCTTTTTCAAGTATGAAACAGAAATTGTCTTAGTGCCCTGACCGCTACCGTCTGTGGCAGACCACGGAACATCAAATAAAACAGTTGCTTTGTAGTAACCGTTCTCGGCAACCGCATCGGCGTTGTTAAACCGAGCTTCACTAAGCTCAACATGCGGAAAGAACTGCTCACGATTATGATAATCATACGAATACAAATCAAAAGAGAGTTCTATCATCGCAATTTGCCCGTCATGAAGTGTGCATTGCTGACGGACAATGCGTCGCCTCGGGTTATTTTCCGCATAGGTTTTATCCGTAGGGCTCATCTTTGTCAGACGAGGCTTCGGGTTCATGCCTGCGGCATATTCCACCAACGGCTTTTGACACCAAATTTTAATGATAGCTTTTTGTGCTATCGTTTGAGAGTTACCGCTCTGGGTGTAGACAAGATTCTGATTGCAGGTCATATAAACCGTGTCATTAACCACCAAAGCGTCAGCCCATTCATACGAGAGAGTGCCTAGGTCACCGGTGTTTCCGGTAACCCCATAGGTTGACTCTTTTTCGCATGAAACAAACAGCGCCATAAGAATGGCGAGCGAGCACCACAAAACGTGGAAGCTCTTAGTACATTTCTGTTTCATATATTTAAAGATTAAAGTTTTTCAAATAAAAATAGCCCATAAACATAGCGGGCATAAAAATAGAGTAAACAAAGTGATTATAGCAGAAAAAAACAAGAAATCAAGTTTTTTGTCTAAAAAATAAATCAGAGCTAAAAATAGGATAATAAGCGCTTATCACTTGACAGTTTGTCCATGAATGTTATCTTATCAAATCAAAGAATGGGAGACAGATACAATGCTGAACAAACTGAAAGTAAACATCCAATATTTCCTGCCTAAAACACTTATTACACGTTTGGCAGGGAAGTTGGCATCAGCAAAATTAGGTAAATTCACCACATTTTTAATCACGACGTTTATTAAGCATTATAATGTGGATATGAACGAGGCAGAGGTCAAAAATATCAAAGAGTATGAAACGTTTAATGCCTTTTTTACCCGTGCGTTGCAAAAAAATGCGCGCCCCATAACTAAAGCATCAAATGCGGTGGCAATGCCAGCAGACGGCGTTTTAAGCGAGTATGGAGAGATTTATAAAGACGCCATGGTGCAGGCTAAAGGTCATTATTACAGCTTAAACGCTCTATTAGGTGGTAACGAAAAGGATAGCAAAGTTTATGAGTCCGGCACATTTGCCACCGTTTATTTATCACCGGCCAACTATCATCGTGTGCATATGCCTCTAGACGGTAAGTTAGAAAAAATGGTATTTGTGCCGGGAGATCTTTTTTCGGTAAATCTCTTAACCGCCACCAATATTGATAATCTGTTTGCCAAGAATGAACGTGTTATTTGCTTTTTTAAGAACAAGACAATCGGCGAATTTGCGGTTGTTATGGTCGGCGCGACAATTGTTGCAAGTATCGCCACTGTCTTTGCCGGCACGGTTGCGCCTTCAGGCGGTAGAGAGAAGAATATTTATCGATATGAAAAAGAAAACATTACCCTTAAAAAAGGTGCAGAATTAGGGCGATTTATGTTAGGAAGCACGGTTATTTGCGTATTCCCCAAAAACAGCGTTACCATAAACGGTAAGAAAGGAAGCGCCGTCAAAATGGGTGAAACATTAGCTGAAATAACCATAAAATAAATAGGCAGAATATGAAACGTTTGGTTTTTTCATCAGAATTTTACTATATCAAGGCGGCAGATTTAAAGCAATTGCCACTGAAAGATAAAGCATTGCAATCGGATCTTGAGATTCCGCTTGTGCTGTTAAGGAAAGAAGGGAATGCCAAGTTAGTTGATGCCAAAGGGATTGTGGCAACCGCCAAAGATGATGATTTTATCAAAGTCAAAATTGCTTATTACACATTTCCGGCATTAATCGGGCTGTTGCTCTGCTTAATAAAGCCATTAAAGCGCCGATATTATAAGTCATATTGGATAAGTTTTACAGTGCGCTTAGACGATATTATTCAAGCTAAATTACCGCGCGGAGAAAGAAATGCCGAAAATGCTTATCAGTGGACGAACAAGCGGTGGCAAATATCAAAAGAAGAAGCCCAAAAGCGCTATGCCGAGTTAAGAGCATCTATGCAAAAAAAAGGTTATGATAAAAAACAACCGATGTTTGTGATGCTCAATCGCAAGTTCGGAGCCAAAGATCAGTTATTTCAAGGACATCATCGCATCGGTATATGTAAAGAATTAGGCATAACCGAAGTAAGTATTTTATTTTGGACAGCGCCGGCAACTTTTCAGTGGTTAAAAAAGCTGATGTAGGGGGAAACAATGAAGATAATGCTCGTCAGAGACAGAAACGTCTTAAACAATAATTGGCTCATATATTTTGCCAATTTATTAACTGAAAGCGGACACGAGGTTATAATTGCCTGTGATACATATTCCAAATTCGGAAAGTTAGCCCCTAATTTAGCACTAGATGAAAAAGTTCGGATTATAAATTTAAATGCCAAAACCGATTCCGGTATAAAGAATATTTATCGCAAGATACGCTCCAAGTTAATACCGGCATGGTTTCGCTTTAAGAAGCTGATAAAAGCAGAAAAGCCGGATGTTATTGTATGTTATTTTCCGGTAGATTTATGTAATGTAACGCGTTTTCAAAATCACGGCATTCCGATTATCCAAATGGTGCATGGCAGACCGTGTTTGGTCACCAAAAAGTTAATCAAAAAACTTTGGTATAGCAAGAGTTGTGTGCGCCAAATTGATACATGGCAAGTGTTGTTGGAGTCATATAAAGAAGACGTGGATAAAAGGTTTGAACCGAAAAATATTGTAAGCATCGCCAATCCGGTTAAGCAATATAGCGATGATGAGATTGTTGATTTAAGCGATGAGAAGAAGTGCATTATTTATATTGCCCGAATAGAAAAAAATATCAAGCGTCCGCATTTATTGGTAGAGGCGTTTGAAAAAGTTGCCAAAGATTTTCCTGATTGGCGCGTAGAGATATGGGGGATGCGGAAGTATCCGGACTATGACAAAGAGATTGAAGATTTCATCACCACGCACGGATTGGAAAATCAAGTTAAGTTAATGGGCTATGCGGATAATGTGGAGGAGATATATCGTCATGCGGATATGCAGGCGTTTCCGTCAAAAGGCGAGGGGTTCAGTTTAGCTTTGGCAGATGCAATGTCGCTTGGGTTACCGGAGATTGGGTTTAAGGACGCGTATAGTGTCAATGAAGTGATTAAAGACGGACATAACGGTTATTTGGTTAAAGATGTGGATGAGTTTGCCAAGAGATTAGGGGAGTTAATGGCAAATAAAGAGCTAAGGATTAGATTAGGCAAGAACGCACACGAGGATATGAAAGCCTATGCGCCGGAAAAGATAATTGCCAAGTGGAACGAATTATTTGGGGCACTAGTGCCCCCGCCGCACGCGTAGTGCCACTCGCCGTGCAGGCGGCGACGAAGTCGCTCAAAGGCGCGCAAGGCTAAACACAAAATAACAGGGCAGGGTAAGACCTTGCCCTGTTATTTTGTGCGCGCCTTTTTTGATTTATTTTTTTATACTTAAAAAGTTACCCACAGGGTTTGTTTGTGTGAAAGGGCACACAAACCTTATGGATAACTTTTCACACAATACCCAATCTCCCCCTCAGACGGGGGAGATGTCACCGGAGGTGACAGAGATATAAATTCATGCAATCAAGTTTCCCACAACACTTGCTTGTGCTAAAAAATGCACGCACGGTTATGGATAACTTTTCACACAATACCCAATCTCCCCCTCAGACGGAGGAGATGTCACCGGAGGTGACAGAGAGGGTGAAACATATAAATTCATGTAATCAAGTTACTCGCAACACACGCCAGTGCTAAAAAAATGTACATACGGTTATGGATAACTTTTTCTTTTCGTTACGGCAATTTTTTTACACTCCAAAAGTTACCCCCAGGGGTTGTTTGTGTGAAAGGGCACACAAACCTTATGGATAACTTTTCACACAATACCCAATCTCCCCCTCAGACGGGGGAGATGTCACCGGAGGTGACAGAGA
>CACWQT010000025.1:0-6338 GCA_902763185.1 uncultured Rhodospirillales bacterium
GGTAATAGCTGCGGTTAATGTTGTTTTACCATGGTCAACGTGGCCGATGGTACCAATGTTGCAGTGTGGCTTACTGCGTTCAAACTTCTCTTTTGCCATAATTTACATACCTTAAAATCTAAATATTGCGTTTATGGTAAGAGTCTTTATTTAAGGAGAAAATTGGAGCGGGTGAAGGGAATCGAACCCTCGTAATAAGCTTGGAAGGCTTCTGCTCTACCATTGAGCTACACCCGCTCAAACCAATAAACTCTCAAACAAAAACCTATACCTGTTAATTGCGATATCAAGTGGTGGAGGGGGATGGATTCGAACCATCGTAGACGAAAGTCGACGGATTTACAGTCCGTTGCATTTGACCGCTCTGCCACCCCTCCGCTTAAATCGCAACAAGGGAAAAAGACAAAGTCTTTCAACCTGACAGGAGTGATAAAAACTTATTTTTCTCTTCTTGTCAATAGCTTTTTTATCAAATCTTAAAGTTTTCCCATTATTTTTATAATAATATCTAAGGAGGAATACGTTAATGACCGATAGTTTAACCGAAAAAAGCAATTCCAAAACAAAAAACATCGATTTGATGAAAACCTCAGAAATTGTAAAAGTCATCAACAATGAAGATAAAAAAGTAGCAAAAGCCGTTGAAAAAGCCTTACCCGAGATAACAAAAGCCGTAGATATTATAAGTCAGTCTTTCTTAAACGGTGGAAGATTAGCCTATTTTGGTGCTGGGACATCAGGGCGCTTGGGTGTTTTGGACGCCTCTGAATGTTGGCCGACTTTTTCTGCCCCTGACGGTATGATAACGGGATTTATAGCCGGTGGAGATTATGCACTCAAACATTCCATAGAAGGCGCGGAAGATGATAAAACCGAGGCATTGAAACATATCAAAGAGTTTAAACCGACCAAAAAAGACGTTGTTGTCGGTATTTCTGCATCAGGCAACCCGAACTATGTATTAACTGCCTTAACAGAAGCGAAAAAGAAAGGCGCTAAGACCATAGGTATCACTTCAAACCCCAATGCCAAATTAAAAGATATTGCAGATTTAACGATTCTGACTGTTGTCAGAGAAGAAGCAATAACCGGCTCTTCGCGGATGAAATCCGGCACAGCCCAAAAAATGGTATTAAACATGCTCTCAACCGCCTCAATGGTCAAAATCGGTAAGACCTATGGCAACTATATGATAGACTTACAACCGGTATGCGATAAACTGATTGACCGAGCCAACCGCATCATCGCCGCCATTTGCAAGATTCCTGTTGCAAAAGCCGAAACTTATCGTATAAAAGCAGATAACAATGTAAAAGTAGCCTGCGTGATGTATCTTAAAGGTTGCACCAAACAGCAGGCAAAGCAAAAACTAAAAAAACATAACGGGATTCTAAGAAAGGTCTTAAGAGATGAGAAATAACTTTCATAAACATAGCGAAAAAGAAAGCAAGGTTAAAGACGAGTTGATTATCTATGGTCGCCATGCTGTTTTAAGTGCCTTAAAAAATCCAAAAAGAAAAATCAAAAAACTCGTGATTTCCGCAGACAACCGCACTGAGATAGAAAGCTTAAACCTTAATATCACCCCGACCGTAATAGATAAAAAAGACTTTAGTAAATTTCTACCCCAAGACGCCGTGCACCAAGGATTCGCCCTCTATTGCAATCGGCTGGAAAATGCCGCCATTGAAGACCTAATCGCTTTATCGGAAAATAAAGCACAATGCCATGTTTTGATTTTAGACCAAGTAACCGATCCGCAAAATATCGGCGCCATTATCCGTTCTTGCGCTGCTTTTGAAACTTTAGGTCTTATTATGCAAGATAAAAACTCGCCATTAGAATCAGGCGCAATGGATAAAGCTGCCGCCGGCACAATTGAGTTTGTGAAGATTGCACGCGTCACCAATTTAAGTCGCGCCATAGAAAAACTAAAAGATGCCGGCTTTTGGGTAATGGGTATGGACGGCTATGCCGAAACCACCATAGATAAGATAAATAAATCCGGAAAAACCGCCATTGTAATGGGCTCAGAGGGCAAAGGTATGCGCCGCCTCGTTGAAGAAAATTGCGATTCGGCGGTTAAGCTCCCGATTTCAGCCAACGTTGAAAGCCTCAATGTCGCCACCGCCGCCGCTATTGCCTTATATGAGTTGAGTAAGAAATAACAGGAAATACATTAACGTTCTTTAGAATCATTAAGTTGAGGTTTCCACGTTCCAACCAGAACTTCAGCATCATCTTCGCAAAGAGTTCTTGTAACCACTTCTGTATCTGCAACTTTTCCACCAATTTCAATGCTAACTTTACGACGAGTAGCAACATAAGCATTTGCATCAAAATTTATATCTTCAGCTCCTTGCTCTCTTTTTAATTTTTCCTGTCCATCGGCATTTACTGCATATTTAAATTCTTTTGTCTCTCCCGTAGTTCGATCTGATACATTCACACACACTATACCATCTTTCATATCTATACTATAGACGAAATTATTGTAAATACCTACTTTTTCCTGACTCAAATCAGATGAGACATTCGGCGATATTTTCTCTTCCTCAGAAAAAATCTTAACAGCCTTTGCCACTTCTTCATCTTGAATACGTAAGTCTGAATAACTAAGAAATGTTGTCTGAGGAAAATCCATACTCAGCTGTCCCTTTTCCCCCTTAAGCAAAGACGGCATGACCGTAGTCGCACCGGTCGTTACAACAAAAGCACTGATAACCGCTGCATATTTTAATGCTCTTTCTGGTGACGGTAACCGCCTCATTGCCATTTTTATTTGTTTTGCAATAAAATTACGTTTTGAAATTTTAACCGGCTGCGCAAACCGAACTTTATCCAAAATAGCCTCAGCATCACTATTTTTTGATTTTGCAAGCCATTGTGCCATTTTTTCACGCTTCAATGTTTCAGCAAAATTAGCTGCCAAAATTTCTGTCTTCTTATCGGGAATTAACGCATGTAATTCTTTCTTAGCTTTTTCCCTTTCTCCCTCACATGGCTTAATAATATCTTTTTTCACTTTATCAGAAATCGGAATTTCTACACTTATTGCCGGTGATAAATCAACCATCTCTGTTTTATTTGTATAGGGATTATAAACCTCATAGGTATACATCAAAGAACGTTGCTTTCTAAACTCATTTCCACTTGTGTCTACCGGTATTAACAAAGAATCACAACAGTTGTCTTTACATACAGACTGAAATTGTTCAAAATACTGATTAAGAAAATCATTATTCCAATTTTCCAAACATTCATTCATCAACTTATTTGGCGGATAACAAAGTTTTTTAATCTGCTTAGGTGTTTTTCCTTTTAATTTTTCAACCACCCATTCCATTTCACTTGAAAACATTGAAAAATCTTGATAATTTCCGGTTTTTAAATACTTTTTTAAAGCCTCATTAACAGAATTAAACGTTGCTGTCCTTTCATTTTCCACATTTATCAAATATTTTTCTTTTTCTGTTGGCATTTTATAATCAGATGCATATGGTCTGTGCTGTAATAACAATTCATTTTTAGTATGTTTTATTTCATGATAAAAATTTGAAAATACCTCATATTGTAGTCGCTCAACAAACTCTTGAGCAAACTCTATTGATTCTTTATCATCCTTTTTACATATAAAAGCAATATCAGATAGACTAATACAATGAGGATAATTCCTACACATACCACCTCTCTTAGCTGCAAACTTTTCTATATAATAATTTCTATTCATCGCTTTTAATAAATCTTCCTCATTTTTTATCTTCATGAATGTGTGATTTTCAAGTGTCAAAAGCACCTCATTAAAAATTGAGTCTTTTTGTCGTAATTCTTCAGGTGTTTTTCCTGATGCATTTAAAAGACCGACAAATGACGTAATAACTCCATTAATACTATTTTTTTCTATATCAGAAAGCTCTGCACTGAAATCAACAACAACCTTATTTCGGAAAATATTAATACCGATATTTCGCATATCTTGAGGTATCTCTTCATCTAACAGTTTTAACGGTTTATCAATAACTACCTTATCAGATAAACAGGCAAGTGCCATTTGGAGTGCCTTAATATCATCATTCTGCTTCATATGCAGGCCTATCCCATCTCCTCCTTCATAAGTACGAAAATTACTAGCCAATCCATTATAAAAACCATCCCTGTCACATCTGATTTTAATTTCAGGCAATTCTGTTTTAGCAATCTTGTCTATTAACTCGGAAGATAATTTCTTTTCACTCATGCTCTTTTTCCCATAATAAAACACCCCGAGACGAGTTTCTCTCGCAACGAGGCATATAAAATTTTCTTAACTAGGCTTCTATAAACATGTGTAGAAAACAGCCATTTTGAACCATTTTCCTTTAATAAAATACTATTTTTAACACACATACACATTATTTAATCCTTAAACATTATGATTAATTTACTACAAAAAAAGCCCTAATGCAACAAAAAACAGGTCTTTAGAAATTATACCGAACACCCAATCCGCCTTCAACATTGCTCTCTTTTTCGGCATTATGTGCAATCTCGGCAGAAACGGCAAAATGTCCGTCTTTATACATAGCTTCTGCCGCAGTTCTTAGGCGATTCTTATCTTCATCATAACCTTTAAGCTTATAATTAACCGGTGAACCGGCCATACCGACGGTTAAACTCTTATATGGATCAAGCATTTCGTGATAATACTTTGTGCCAACCGCTAACATCAGTTCACGCTGCTTTGCCAACTGAATCCGCTTTCTGAGTTTTAGCCCGACACCGGCTTCCAATGACACGGAATCATTGGACTCTAAGTTAAGCCCACCCTTTTCCTTGGCCGTATCAGAATTAACCCCTTGTAAATTGAGTTCGGCCTCTGCCACCAATTCGGCAACTTTCATGTCAATACTATATTCAGCATGATTATATAAGCCATAGTATAAATCAAACGTATCGGCCTTGTAGTTTCCGGAATTTGCATGACGCTCATATTCGCCATACCCCACACCGACAGAGGGCATTGCCAGATACTTAAACCGACTGTTTTGGTATAATATCGGCATAAACGCCATCACAATCGTATTATGACGTTTAGAGTGAATATCATCATACTTGGCATCAGCATACGCCGCCGTCAACGCACCGCCCATACTCCAATTGCGATTTAGATGACCACCATACCCGAGTGTTGCACTATACACATTATCCGCATAATCGCTCAGACCACCGTTACCGTCTTTGCCGGTCCTGAAATAATTAGCGCCAATTGTAGCTCCGTTCAACCCATCTTCCAAGATTCTCTTTTGCTCGCCATGCTCAATACCGCGAAGCACAGCCATATTCTCACGCGGCAGGTTAGCATAAAACTTCTTACCCGATTCGCTTTCAACAATCTCATTAAGCTCGGCCTGATTTGCAGCAGACTTAAGGGATTGATACATCTTTTCATTATGTTGTTGCTGATAATTGGTTTCAAAGAAATTGGCAAGGTCTTGCTCTTCAACCAAATCATTAAAGCTCTTACGTGTGAGCTTAATATCTGAAGTCTCGCCTTTATCCTCAACTTCTGCATCAAAAAGATATGATTCTGATGTTGCTGTCAGCCCCTTGTTTTCTCCGGTAAAAGCATTGTCTGTCGAGTATGTATCGCTAAAGCCCTCTTTTACAATATCTTGAGAAGCTAAAATATCCCCCTTAAAGCTCGTCGCCTGATAGGTTCCGTCCTTACCCAAAACATAATTACCTTCTGAGAAATCTAATTCAACATCTTCAAAATTAACACTACCGTTATTGATAAAGGTAGCCCCGCTACCTAACAGTAATGGCGAGGAAACAGAGCTGGGACCTGATGTTTCTGCAGAAGCATCTATACACTGTCCGTTTCCGTTATATAAGCCGGAAATACATCCTCCTTCCTTTTTACTATCATAATTAATGATACCGTTATTTGTAAAACTACCACCGCTGTCAACAACCGCACCATAACCAGCTCCTGATAAATTAATCACACCACTGGCCTCATTAACACCATATGCTCCGCTGGCAATATGCATACCGGTTCCATTATTGACACCGATAGTACCCATATTAGATGCACCGCCCCGCAACACATTAACAGCTGTTCCTGCAGAAACAGTAACATTTTTCTTATTGGTAAATGCGCCGCCATCAACCAAAACACTGGAACCATTTCCTTCAATCCTGCCATTATTAACAAACGAACCGGTAACTTTAACACCTGCATCACCGCTTAAATTAGAAATTGTGCCCGTGTTGCTACCACCACCAATAATACCATACCCACTATATACGACAACATCGCCAACGTTCGTTATGTCACCTTGCACACCAATCCCGCT
>CACWQT010000025.1:6366-13950 GCA_902763185.1 uncultured Rhodospirillales bacterium
TAACCTCTATCGTGCCGGAATTTGTTGCTATACTGTCTTGAACACCAATACCACCATTGACCTCAATTTTTCCGGTATTATCTAAAGAGCCGCCATAAATTCCGATAGCACCTGATGATACTTTAATTGAGCTGCCATTTTCAACTTCTGCGCCATATATACCATAGGAATTAGCACCATTAACTAAAATCTGCGCATTGCCCCGATTATAAACTGTTCCGCCATAAACACCAACTGCGTTATTTCCGACATTTATAACCGCATCCGTACCAGTATTATATACTTTGGAATTAGAATATACACCTATTGCATAGCGATTAATATCAGCTGTTGCTGTTGATGTGGATGCTTTAATTTCACCGGAATTGGTAAATTGCGCACCACCTTCCACCTTAACACCGATCACCCCATTACCCGTTACCAAAACCGAACCGGTGTTTTCACCCTTGGACCAATTTTTAGTATTGCCATCCATAACCAACATACCAACACCACCGGTAACATTAAGATTTCCACCATTAACGGCACTAGCCAAATTTTCCGCAGATAATCCAATACCTCCTTCTACATTGACTTGCGAACCGGAAACTGCTTCTACCGTAGAATTTGCATCAATAGCTTTCATACCCACACTGGAATTGTCCTTAACCGTCATAATCGCATATTTGCCTGAATGATACGCTGTTGCCCCCTCACTCACTTTAATTGCTGTTGCACCGTCTTTAACCGTAACGTTACCATGGTTATAAACCGTAGAGCCCTCACCCTCAGCTATAAACAAATGAGAATCTTCTTTCTGCACAATCACTGAAGACGTTTTAGAAAGATACGCAAAACCTCCCTCCTCATCCGTTGTTGCTTTGCCTAAAGTAAATCCGTCAATTACACTTGGCACAACTATACTATTATCTTCAGCAACAGTAGATAAAGTAACAGATGCTTTATTAGTTGTCCAATACCATACAATATCTTTAAGTCCATAAGTAAAATTTACATCACCGACATTTCTTAAGAATGCCGTTTTACCATCCAATTGAAATGCAGTTGTGCGATTCCCCAATAAATTAATCGTCCCGTAGTTATAGGCATTACCGTTTTTGACATACATCGCAATAGAGTTCATTCCGCCAATATTTAATACTGCATTTCTATCCTCGGCACGATAGCGCCCATTAAAAATATTTGCCCCAATCTGAGTAGCGGCCATGCCATAACCCCATGCACCACTAACACCACCATCTGTTACTTCATATTTGCCTGTATCTTCATTATAACGCACTGACCCGATGTTAACAATTCCATAATTGGTTGCCGAAGCGTTTCCATATTTTTCATCATCTCTTCCGGAATCGTTTCTTAAACCTATAGAATTTTTAGCATATACCTCAATCGTCCCATAGTTATCTATATAAGCCTCTGCCGTAGTTTGAGGTGTAAGCCACATACCGGTATTAAATTGTGCAATATCTTCATCAAACCCGATTAAAGAAATCAAACCCTTATTATCTGCTGAACCTTGTTGTGACACTTGAATTCCGGCCGTTCCGAACGTACCACCGTAATCAACACCATTTGTTCTGACTTCACCAAGAACTATTTTGGCATTTGTTTCATTATCAACATATTGTTTCGTTGCACTTTTTTCCTCTGATTCCTGAACTGTTGAAGATGTAATTACAGAAGCAATCGGTAATGTCTTAATATTAAAACCGATATCGCTTGCACTTCCTTCCGGAAAAGCAAATGACTCACTGTTTCCGACCTTATAAAAAATATCATTGTAATTTGTCGCCGTAGAGTAATTTCCGGCAAACGCTTTTGAATTTGTCGCTTTATTAGAAATATAAATTTCCCCCTCATTGGCAAGCGATACCGAACCGGAAAACGCATTTTCTATCGCCGCGGATTCTTCGGAATAAACATTGATAATTCCTCTATTAATAAGCGAAACTTCTTCGGTTATATCTTCACCGGCAGCATACAATCCTCTGTTATTTTTATAATAAGATTGACCGTTTTCTTGACCAAGATTAATCACACCATCGTTGATAATTTCACCGCCGGCAAAAGATGCCATCGCATAAGAATTACTGACACGCATATCTATCAAACCGTAGTTATACATCGACGGCGGCTTCCATTTATAAATATTTGTTTGTGTGCCGCTACCTTTTGCCGCCAACATACCATAAAATACACCACCGGACGTAGCCTCATTAATCATGCTGATTTCGCCCCCGGTTGCATTTGTTCCATCATAAACCACTCCGGTTGTACCGTTAACCAGACTTGCGCCATGCACCGAAAGCATACCGGCCGCCACATCGCTATCGTGAGTAATGGTTGTTGCCTGCATATCTATATTAATTTTACCCTTATTTAATGCACCTGTTGAGGCATCAGCACGCATACCGATTAAACCACCATTACCGAGTTTTAGTGCTTCTGACGCCAAATTATACGTTTTCTGATAAGCTAAATCAATCATCCCGTCATTAAATAAAATCATTTTCTCGGCAAAAAACGGATTACTGGTGCCGTTTAAGAATCTATCATCCAAATAACTCCCCATACCGATAAGCGAAATAGAAACATTTGAAGCATTATTATGTCCGGCCTGCAATTTAATATTTCCATGGTTTGTTGCAGTAACTGTATTTTGGCTGACATCTGTTCCGGTATAATAATCAAACAAAGACATTCCCAAAATGGTTCCCGAATTTGCAGCAACTGCTTTTTCTTTGCCTTCATCATCCATGTTATCATCATCAACAAATAATAACGGATTACCATCATTCTCCTGATTTCCGCTTGTAGCCGGCAAAGAAGCAATTCCAGAAATCTTACCGTAGTTAGTAACTGAAGAATGTGTATCCGCATACATACCGATTACAGCATCGCCTTCTTTATTTCCCTTAAAAATGATATTTATACTTCCATCACTGGAATTGTCCGGACTGACACCAATGTCCTCAGAACTGTTAAAAGCTTTGGATCCGTTACTGGCAACCATCGCAATGGAACCGTTTTTCGCCGTAATATTTATATTGCCGAGATTTTCAATTTTAGCATTATCACCATGTGAGGCCAGTGCTATTGCCGCATCACCCAAATTGAGCACACCACCTGATCCGTCAGCCTGCCGCTCGGCATTTTGATAAGAAGAATTTTCCATAACCTTTGCATATATATTCAGATATTCGGCATTACTGAGCATATTAGGCAAAAATTTAATATTATCGACAGTTTTTTCTGCATTCGGATTGCTTGCATCAATTGTTTTTGTATTACGAACACTGCCGCCTGAAACCTTGGTCGTATACTTTGTAACATAACCGGCCAACCCGTAACCGAGCTTTTCAAACTCATCACCACCGCCGCTATCTCCGCCACCGGAAATAATCGGCGCTTTGTGTCCGCCGCCTTTTTTATGAGTTAAAGCCCAAACACCCCCGCCAACAGCCGCACCGCCTAATATCCATGGCCACCAATTTATATCATCTCCTTGGTAATATAACGATTCTTTATTGCCGACGACTTTATTCACATTAGCAGCCTTTTCATCTGCTAAAAATTTCTGATATTCTTTATACATCCGATAAGTGCATGCATGCCTCGGGTTAGCACCACTCATCCGAAAACTGTTATACGCCGTATAGTTTTTGCGCTTAACCGCAATACATAAACCGGTATCACCATTGGGATTAACCGAATCAATGTTAAGCCCGCGATGTACTGCTTCACGCAAAATACCGACTTTACCTTGCGTTGCCAAATAATACATTTTATTGAAGTCTTGCGGTCTTAGAGTTCCTTGCGCATATGCCAAATGACTTTGCGCTACCAAAAAAGCAGCCAAAACCATTGTAGAAACACATTTATTTGCACAAAATCTCATCTATCAAGACCATAAAAACAATTGCTTTTGTTAGATTCTAAGGCAAATATTCTTAATAAAAGGATAATACACACACAAAAAACGATGTTTTTTAACAAAAAATCCTCACTTTAAGCAAGCGAGGATTCGAATATACCTAAATTTATAAAAAAGTTTAATCAGCATAGCCGTTATATGACGGATTTTTGCCTTCAACCTCAAGCTTTGGGTTAACATATACCGTGGCCCCTTTTTCATAAAAGTAAAAATCACGTCTGAGCCGTGTCTGATCACGAATAGAAAGGGAATTCCACTCTTGTTCGGACAACCCATACGGATAAGTCGGCTCTTCATGACCGGCACAACCGCTGAGTAACAACATACCAAGCAAAAACACATAGCTTTTCATCAAAAAAACTCCCTAATACAACTTAACATAAGCGCTGTATAACCGATTTTTTTTTGACTTTCAAGCAAAAACTAGATTTTAAGCACTTTACTAACAAATTGTTCAGCATATTTTTGTCGTGCATTTTGATAATCCAAATAATACGCGTGCTCCCACACATCAATGTTAAACAGAACTTCCCCCTCATCTATTGGTGGGGTATCCCCGTTTTTGGTGGCTATAATTGCAAAATGTCCGGATTTTTGCTTAACAAGCCAAACCCAACCACTGCCAAAAACTTTCATAACCGCCTCAACTAACTGATTTTTAAGCTCTTCTTCAGAGCCGAATTGTTGTAGAATATCTAATTTTAATTCCTCTTGAAGCCTCTCCCAAATTCCAAATGACTGCCAATAAATATTATGATTATACACTTGTCCGACATTGTTATACAACGCTTGATACTCGGGCTTTTCCGCTGTTTTACGAATAATATCCTCAAGCTCCGCATCTTGAAATTCCGTGCCGATTACAAGTATATTAACCTTATCAACATACCCTCGATGATGTTTACCGTAATGAAGCTCAATAGTCTTTTTAGAAATCATCGGTTCAAACGCATCGCTTTCAAACGGTAAATCCATTAATTCTATCATAATTTTCTCCTTAAAAAATTTTTATACCACTTTATACCACCAGTTAAATACTTATATTTAAAAAATATTTTCATTTTATTAATAATTATTAACACCCCTAATATCAAGGATTCACAAATTAAATTTTATATATTATGATGCACTCAAACAAAAAACATAATGGAGAGGAAAAATGAGAGTTTTATTAATTGAAGATGACTATGCCGTAACCCAAAGCATTTCCACAATCTTAAAAAAAGAAGGCATGGTTGTTGATACAACAGATGATGGTGAAGACGGATTAGACTTAGGTAAACTCTATGAATATGACATCATCATTTTGGATTTGAATTTACCTGGTATGAACGGTTATGAAGTCTTAAAGAGCTTGCGTAATTCCAAAAACGAAACCCCGGTTCTTATCTTATCAGGCTTAACCGAGCCGGATAAAAAAATTAAAGGTCTGGGATATGGTGCTGATGACTACTTAACCAAACCGTTTAACAGCGGTGAGTTGGTTGCACGTCTTAAAGCTATTATCCGCCGTCGTCACAATCACGCCGATTCCATAATCAAGACGGGATTAGTTGAAGTTAACTTGAACACACAAACCGTAAGTGTTGCCGGCAAAGATTTGCACTTAACCGGAAAAGAATACGGCATTATGGAATTGCTCTCGTTGCGTAAAGGTTCAACCTTAAACAAAGACCAATTCTTAAACCACCTTTATGGCGGCATTGACGAGCCGGAATTAAAGATTATTGACGTATTTATTTGTAAACTCCGCAAGAAGTTAGAAAAAGCTTCCGGCGGCAAGAACTACATTGAAACTGTTTGGGGCAGAGGTTATATCTTAAAAGACCCTGATGAGCACAAATAGTTTCAATTAAAAAGATTAAGAGGCGGTTCGCTCCCACTTTTAAACCGCCTCTTAATTTTGTTTAGCATAAAAAATTTTAAAAAGCAAGATTTATCGTGTGCGGATGATAACATTTTGTTTTTAATTAAAAATCAATCATAGATAAAAGTTTTATTTCACCCCGCCAAAATATTGACATTTGTGTCAGACCGGATTATAAATATGATTATAGTGATGAATTGTTGCTATAAAAGCCCTTAAATTTAAGGGCTTTTTTTGTGTCCTTTTTTCTCCCCCTTAGACGGGGGAGATGTCAACGAAGTTGACAGAGAGGGTGAATTTTAATCAGAGCTGTAGCCTTTATGGTTGCGGCTCTTTTTGTTTTAAATCTTAAATTTAGGAGAAAATAAATGTCAAATTACGATTTAGTATCGGATCTGATGACAACGGATCCATGGATCCATCAACTGTTAAACGCAACAAAAAGAAAATCAATGAACTGCTGGATAAATACGGAAACCGTGAAGCTATTTTGCAAAGTGCCGACTTGGCGGATAGCCTTAACTATGATTTTATCCACGGCGATGATTTGATTGAAGAGGTATTAAGAGAAAGGGCTGCGACACAAAATCCTCTGTTGCAAACAAATCAAGCCGCCCTCGCTCGCGAGGCAAGGGAAGTGCGTAAAGCCTATCATCATGATGAGGATAAATCCGATACCGTCAATGCCATTAAGTCCGCCGATAACGAATATACCGGCATAAAGAGCGATGCTGTCGCACCGGATAAAAATACTTCAGATTATCAGCTAGGAACTTTAAGCTCTAAATATGAATCCTTGAAAAATCCTGCAGCTATCGGCTATGATAACGGCGGTGGGCACAGTTATGGTGTTTTTCAAATTGAGACAAAACATGGCACAATGAAAGATTTTTTAAGCTATTTGGCTCAAAATAAGAAATATCAATCATTTGAACAAAAATTACAAAGTTCCGGTGGTTATGCCGGAGCACTAAATAAAGCTGACAATTTTGTTAGTGCATGGAAAGAATTGGCGAAAAATCAAGATTTCATCCAATCACAATATCAATTTATTTTTGATATGAAGTTTAAACCACTATTACGTAACGTAGCAAAAATTGAAGGTTTTGATATAGAAAAAAGACACCCTATTGTCAAAGATGTCTTATTTTCCATTGCTGTGCAACATGGGCAAAGAGGTGCTTTTGACCTTATAAAAAATGCTATAAAAAATGCCCTGGGAAGCAGCGCAAAAAATCTAAGCGATGAAGCCTTAATCAACAAACTTTATGATGAAAGAAGTAAGGTTGATAAGTATTTATCAACACAACCTAGTAGCATAAGAAAAAATGCTAAAAATAATCGCTATCCGAATGAAAGAAAAGATGCATTAAAGGCTTTAAAGGAATAGACTTATTCCAATTTTTCACCATAAATACTCTGATACCATAGGACGTCGTGTAAAATAGCTTCGTAACGACGTCCTAATTCTGTATCATCCCAAACAGCTCCAACAATTCCCATATCTGTTTGTGTAGCTATTAAATTATAGAATTTTAAGGTACTTTGCTCTATTTCATCTAAGATTTTTATTATCTTAGATGTATCTGTTATAGAAGGAGTTTGTTTAATTTTTTCAACAATTATTTCTTTCAAACATTTGTTATATTCTTTCATGTATTTTTTTATACTTGTATTATACAATGATAGTATATAATCCATTTTTTCCGGGTCATCCACCGGATAAGATTTATTATAACATTCCTTTGTATATTTTTCTACCTGTTGTCGGATTTCATCTATC
>CACWQT010000026.1 GCA_902763185.1 uncultured Rhodospirillales bacterium
GCATCAGATGACAGCATGACCGAAACACAAAACCGAGAGGACATCCTCTCGGCTTTTTTTGTTTAAAAAAATCTTGCAATTATACAAAAAAAACGTTATTATCACCGCCGATAAGCTATTACATTACCAATTATTGTTTCACCCTAATTTTTTTCCTATGAGATTAAAAGAAAGTTACATTGCCGGTGTGCTGGAGCACATCGGACAAGAAAAAGGATTTATTGCCGTGCGCATTCTCTGCAGCCGCAAAGTCAAAGTGTATGACAACAACAAGGCCAACGAAATCCCGTTCACGGCAAAATTCGGCGATGAGTTTGATAAAAAAGAACTCACCCTAAGCCATCCGCTCGGATGCTTTGCCGAAGGTGATAAAGTCAAGCTGTCGCGCTTCCTCGGTAAAACCGAAGATGATGACAGTTTTATCTTGCAAAACCTGACCTTGTCTAAAGACAGTGTCTGCGACTTAAAGGCCTTAAAACCGGAAAAGCCGATGAAAGATCTTTTTGCGATTGAAGTAACCGGAACTTTGGAGCATTTCACGTCAGAAAAAGGAAATGTTTCTTTGCGCATCAAGTGCTCAGCGAAGCGCTACACTTTCCTTAAAGACGGCGACAACAACAAGATGTATGAGAAAACCGAAGCGTTTAAAAAAACGATTGTCGGAATCATTCCCCGAGACAATTTGCGCCCCGATGTAGGCATAGAGACTTTAGCGCTCTATAAACAAGGCGACCATATAAAATTATCTCGCACGGTTGAAGAAGGCGACGTCTATGACTTTGACAATCTGACTCTCTCCATCGATTATGCTGAGCCCAAATACAAAGCAAGATGGGCACTGTAATCGGCAGTAAATCAGACCAAAGGGCACCTTAACCGGTGCCCTTTTTTGTATTGCAAATTGCATATTGACAATGAATGAGGAATATTCTACTTTTTTTCTTGGCTTAGTATAATGATAGTAGATTATTGGTTGTTTATAATTATTGACGAATAAGGATTAGCACCCTGAATACGTGAATACACGCAATCATCAACATCGAACACGTTAGAATAAGCTTATTGTTTTACTTAAATTCATTAAAATTATGGCAAAAGCTATGTCATCTTGGCTTTCTGACGCATTTTGTTTTGTGTTCAGATTGCTCGTGTTTATTCTGTTCGGCAATCCGTTGTCGATGTGTATTATCAATCTCTTGTTCCCGCGGTTGGCGGCAAAATTTGCTCAAAACCCGCTTTACTTTGGTCCGAAAATTTATGCATTCTACGAACAACATGCGCTCAAATGGCCTTTTTATTGGGCAAAAGAGTGGATGCTACTAGAAAATTTAGCATCTTATAGTGTTAATCAACAGGTCAAATATTTTCTGAAGGTGAGCTTCAAAAATAAAACGCCGGAGAAAGCACTGGATGCGATGAAAAAACATCTGTTTTGGCCGGATGCCTTTGATACATTGTTTTTCAAATACGGTAACAAAAAATTACCGTTAAAGAAAGAATGCCATTGGAAGGAAGTCGGCACATGTTCGGTCGGATATTGGGTAAATGTAACCGTAGCCGATTTTATGATGCGCCACACACGCCTGAGTTATAATGCATTGGAGGTCGTCATCAAAAAAGCTGTTCACAGTGATTTTGTTCGCGAAGAATTGCAAAAATATCTGGCAACCGGTGCTCTCAACGAAAGTCAGCTTGATTTGCTGATTGATGCGGTTTCAACCGATTCCGGTAGCGGTGACTTTCCGATGCTCGGTGTGTTAATGGAATACGTGAAGCGCTATAATTTGCGTAAAGAACATTGGCAGCGCATCAAGAAACAGTTCCCGCAACCGTTTATCGAGTTATTGGAAGATGCTGCAAAAACCGTTGAACAGGTAAAACTTGTCCGTTCCCTTAAAGATACGTCCGATGGTCGCTTTAAGTGGCTGACGTTTTGTCATGAAACAACGGAGATTTTACCGATAACTCAAGGAAAAATGGCGTTATGGCAGTATGATATCTTCCATACCAGCGGTCACAAACTTGATCCGGATGCTATTCTAACTCTCTTGCGTCGTCCGGATGAAAAATTATGGCGTCTCATATTTGAACGGGAAGAAATTGACGATAACGTTCAAATGGAGATTAGCAGCAACGTCAAAAAGTGGCCGATTTACAAAGAAGTTATGAAAAACAAACAGGGTTGATTCTATAATATAAAAAGGCCGGTGGAAACTCACCGGCCTTTTTTGTCTCCGCCCCTCTCGCCGTCATTGCGAACGAAGTGAAGCAATCCCTTTCCCCCCATCAAGAGTGAAAGGACAAAGGCTTTAAAGTCTCCTCCCCCTTGAGGGGGGGCTTGCAGGATAAAAACTGTCCGGTGGACAGTTTTTACCGAAAGCTATAGCTGTTGTTAATTTGCGCTAACACGAAAGTGTCAAAAGCGCAAATCTAACACGAAAGTGTCAAAAGCGCAAATGTTACAACAACTTGCCCGAAGCGTAGTTGGCAAGCGTGAAACGCGAGCCTTACGAAGCAAGAATGTCAGCGGAGCTGACAGAGAGGGTGAAAACTAAAACATCCGAAGCGTAGTTGGCAAGCGTGAAACGCGAGCCTTACGGAGCAAGTAAGGTGGGGGTGACTAATTTCAATCCCTGTCTTTATCTTAACCAATAAAAAAAGACGGATATAAAACCCGTCTTTTTTTATTGGTGGAGCTGAGGAGGATCGAACTCCCGACCTACAGATTGCGAACCTGTCGCTCTCCCAACTGAGCTACAACCCCGAAATTCAAAAAAAGCACCATACGGTGCAAAAACTAAATAAACTGGTGGAGCTGAGGAGGGCTTGCAGGCTAAAAAACGTTTGGGAAACGTTTTTTACCGAAAGCATCAGCTGTTGTTAACGAGCAATTGCAAAGCAATCGCGAGTGTTACAACAACTTGCCCGAAGCGTAGTTGGCAAGCGCGAAACGCGAGCCTTACGGAGCAAGACGAACTCCTGAAAGGGGTTTGATTCCCCATCTATAAACAGACACCTAAATTAACTGGTGGAGCTGAGGGGAATCGAACCCCTGACCTCTTGAATGCCATTCAAGCGCTCTCCCAACTGAGCTACAACCCCAAATAATACCTGTTCCTCCAAGCGGAACAAAAATGTTTATACCGCATAAAAAGATAAATGCAAGCAAAAATTTCATCTGTGCGTAAAAAATTCCACGCAGCCTATTTAGTCTTACCGTCTTTAATTCTCTGCATCAAAAGCGTTTCTGCCTCATCCGTGCTTATCTCTTTATTTTTAAGAGCCATCAACATTTTTTGAATAAACGGATCTTTAAGCAATTCCTCATCTTCTTTTTTGCGTTGCTGCTGACGTTGTTTAAAAGCCTCAAATTCTTTATCATTAAGCGCCTTAAATGTCGGGTTTAAGAAAAGACCGGTCGCCACTTCAAAGCCCATAAACACACCATTGCAATGCTTTCTCTGCACTTTATCCGGCACATAAAGAAAGTCATAGTCTTTGCTCATCTTTTCATAATCTATGACATAAGACATCACACCGCGATTAGTTTTTATTAAATACGGACGAAGATTATAAAGTTTCATATCCGCCTCCAAGATACGTGTTTGAGGCTCCATGATGATATGCCAAACTTGAAATTCATCTATTGTACAATGATTTCTTTCTTCCATCAGATTATGCCACGCCGATTTACCGTTATCTTCCATCGGTGAAGTCCAAAATCCCCCGTCTTTTCTGGGCTTGGTCCAATTTTCTACATTTTCAACCGACGTAAATTTCTCTTTAACGGGCTTATCAAATCCGACATAAACAAGGTCAATCATTTTCTCCTCCTTGATGACATCCTTTATATGACAATGTAATAGTAGCATATTTTAGCACTCAAAGCAAACAGTTTCGGAAAAAAACGACATCCGACGACAGATTCGCAAAAAAAACGTGATTTGCCCCGATTCTGCCATATTTTTCTTTTTAAAGCCCCCGATTTATCGCCATTTTGCGATTTAAAACGCTCAAAAACCCGATTTTTCAGCACTTTTTAAAAAAAATATGCACAAATATGTGGATGAACGCGATTTTTTTGATTGACTAATAATAAAATGTCGTTTCAACTTGCATTAGAGACGGCAGTTCGTCTCTATTATCTTTAATTAAAGAAAGGACGATGAAAATGAATAAGACTGAATATGTAGAAGCAGTTGCAAAAGCAGCTGGCATCACCAAAGCTGAATCTGCAAAAGTTGTTGCAGCAAGCATTGAAGTAATCACCAAAGCTTTGAAGAAAGGTGATTTCGTTCAAATTACCGGTTTCGGAACATATGATGTATTGAAGCGCGCAAAGCGTGAAGGCCGCAACCCGGCTACTGGTAAGAAGATTACCATCGCTGCTTCTAAATCACCGAGATTTAAAGCTGGTAAAATGTTTAAGGATGCTTTGAAGTAATCAGTGTTCTTTGCTTTAAAAGAAAAAATCCCGTTTGGAGCAATCCAGCGGGATTTTTTATTGCATACCATTGCCCTCCCAACATCATTTCAAGTCTTCTCCCCTTAAATGGAGGCTTGTTCCTTAAACTCTCCTCCCCCTTGAGGGGGCTTGCAGGCTAAAAAACGTTTGGGAAACGTTTTTTGCCGAAAGCATCAGCTGTTGTTAACGAGCAATTGCAAAGCAATCGCGAGTGTTACAACAACTTGCCCGAAGCGTAGTTGGCAAGCGCATAAAGCGCGAGCCTTACGGAGCAAGTAAGGTGGGGGTGACAATAAACCGTCATCCCCCGAGGCACTTTAGTGCCGAGGTCAGGGATCTTCAAATTAAACTTAACAACAAAAAAATTAATTACCCACAAGGCTCGCCTGAGCTTAAAAATTGCTCGCTCACCTTATGGATAATTTTGCTAACCTTAGGATAGAAAATTTTGAGGAGATAGAAGTAAATGTCTTTCGGTATCAACCACGCAACAATTCTCACATCTCGGACTCTTTTAAGGCGGAAAATTTTGAGCTAATAGAGATGGGCTTAAGGGCAAACAAAATTTTAGTGTAGATAGACCTACATGAATTTTGTTTGACCCGCAAACTCAGGACTCACGTCTCAACGGGATTTTAAGGAGAAAATTTTCGGTGAATAGAAGTAAATGTCTTTCGGGATAAATTTTAGCGTAGTCAAACCTACGTGAATTTATCCCGTAAAGCACCATTTACGATTAGGCACCAAAATTTTCCCCTTAAAATTATCCTAAAAGTTTCTTCCACCAAGTCTTTTTCTTAGCCGGCTCCTCATCATGCGCAACATCAGATGCTGAAGCACTCTCAGAATGCGCCTCGCCCTCATCATTATCGCGACGAGAGTAACGCCCTTGACCGCGACGATTGAAACGACCGCGCCGACGATTGTTATTGCGCCCACGACGATTATACCGCTCGGATGAACGTGTATCCTCTTCTTCGGTATCGTCATCTTCTTCAACATCTTCGGCTTCTTCGTAATCATCGTCTGCAACCGGTTCTGCCGCCGCATACGCCGCCGTTGCTGCCACGCGTTCCGGACGAGCCTTAGCTACACGCGATTTTTCAATCCGATAGTCATTAATGTTTTTAATTGAAAGATCAGCGGAAATAACAATTTCAATCCCGTATTTCTCTTCCAAATCGGCAAGGTTGCGCCGCTTTTGGTTAAGCATATAAACCGCAATATCCGAGGGGAGTTTAACCTCAAAATGATTATTGGCACCGCGGATACCTTCCTCCTCAAGCGCGCGTAAGATAAGGGTTGCGCTTGATTCGGCAGAGCGAATAACTCCCTGCCCTTTACAGAACGGACAAGTCACATAGTTGCTCTCCATAAATGAAGAGTGCATCCGTTGACGGGAAATTTCCAACAATCCGAAAATACTCATCTTGGCAATTTGCACGCGCGCACGGTCAGGTTTCATCGCCTCTTTCATCCGCTTTTCAACTGCATGGTTGTTGGCTGGCTCTTCCATATCAATAAAGTCCACCACCACAAGCCCTGCAAGGTTGCGCATCCGAAGCTGTTTGGCAATTTCATCAGCCGCTTCAAGGTTGGTTTTAAGCGCGGTTTCTTCAATATCCATTTCGTGCGTGGCACGCCCCGAGTTCACATCAATCGAAACAAGGGCTTCTGTCGGGTTAATCACCAAATAACCGCCCGATTGCAATTGCACCACCGGATTGTGGAGCTTATCCAATTCCTTTTCCACTTGGTATTGCTGGAACACCGGAATATCGTTCGGTTTGCGACATTTAATCTTGCGCACCAAATTCGGTGACAGGATTTTAGCAAATTCTTTGGCATTTTGAAAAGCTTCATCACCGTCAATAATCACTTCCCCGATATCTTTGGAATACATATCACGGAGCGCACGTTTAATGAGGTCGCCCTCTTCATAAATCAACGCCGGCACCGGTGTTGACAAAGCCGAGTGGCGAATATGATTCCATGTGCGGATAAGATAGTTATAGTCGCGCACAATTTCCTCTTTATCTTTATCTTCACCGGCGGTGCGGATAATGAGTGACATATTGTCGTTTAACGGGAGCGTATGCATAATGTCTTTTAAGCGCTTACGATCGGATGCAGACGTAATTTTACGAGAAACACCACCTGACTTAATCCGGTTCGGCATCAAAACGCAATAACGTCCGGCAAGAGAAAGATACGTTGTGCAAGCAGCCCCTTTATTTCCGCGCTCTTCTTTCACCACTTGGATAAGAACGGTCTGCCCTTCTTTAATCACATCTTGGATAGTGGAGCGATAATAGAGCTTACGTGCGTAGATGAGTTTCCGTTGCACTTCAAGATAATGCTCAAAATCTGCCTCGTCTTCATCGTTATCAAACTCGCGACAGGTTTTTTCATCATCATCAAAATTATCATCGTCATCAGAAGAAGAATTATCGGTTTCTTCGTCAACCTCTTCGGCAACAACTGCTCCGCCGATACCGGCAGCTTCTGCAGAAACCTTATATTTGCGAGAATTGCGTCTGCCCCCTAAGAAACGCGCACTGCGACGATGTCCGTGGTGTCTGTTTGCACCCTCTTCACCTTCGGTTGCATCAGCCTCTGCCTCAGTTCCTTCTTCAGCATTTTCAACTTCAGTTGTATCTGCGTTTTCGCTTTCTTCGTTAGCCGGCACACAATCGCAATCTTCGTGTTCGTCACATTGACAAACCTCTTCGCCAGTCGTTACGACACCATCATCAGATTCGACAACTGCATTTTCTTCAGCAACCGTTTCTTCTTGAACTTCTGCCGGCTCTTCAGCAACCGTTTCATTTTCTACCGATTCGTTTTGCACGGCTTCATTATTTTCAACCGGCGCTTCTTCGGCAACAACATTTTCGGCATTTTCAGAAGTTTCTTCAGCGGCTTGTTCAGCTTCTGCCTGTGCTTCTAGTTCAGCTTGGCGTCTGGCCTCGTATTCGGCACGCTTTTGCTCGCGTTCCAAACGACGGCGTTCCTGCTCGGCTTTGCGCTCGGCTTGGTATTTACGTTTGCGCTCAATAATTTCGTCAACCTCGGCTTCCACCTCGGCACGCACTTCATCAGAAACATTATAATAATCAGGGTGAATTTCACCAAAAGCCAAAAAGCCGTGGCGATTGCCGCCATAATCCACAAAAGCGGCTTGAAGCGACGGTTCTATACGCGTAATTTTTCCGCTAAAGATATTGCCTTTAATTTGTTTTTTTGCCGTTGATTCAAATTCAACATCTTCAACTTTATTCCCATCCACGATAACCACACGGGTTTCCTCGGGTTGAGTATCATCAATCAACATTTTTTTCATAACTGTTATTTCCTAACTAATAATTATCGCCCCTTATGATTAAGCGATATATTTAACTTTTATGCCCACGGCAAACGGGGGATTCCCCAAGGTCTGCTGACGTTTATTATTCTTGATTAGCAAATCAGCGACTTTTTGCCGGATATTTGTTCGGTTGCTTGATATAAGCCAATCCTCATCTTTGAAGTCAGGACGGTATTATCGATTATTTTTTCCGCCGATGCTTCAAAATCTCCTTATATCCGAACAAATAACAGGAGAATTTATAATTCCTTTTTTTAAGAATGACAAGTAAAAAACATTATTCGCTCAAAATTTTTTTAACCTTGCACGCTAAACCTATTGACAATATGACACAACTGACATTAAAATAACCTCATACTGGAAAAGGCGCGCTAAAAACGCGTCTTTTTTTTGTGGGCATAACTGCCCCGCCCTTGCGGCGTGAGCAACACCGTGCGTGTAGCACGCGACTTTAGTCGCTCTGGCGCGTTTATAAGACAAAAGGAAAAGGACAAGGTTATACTTTGTCCTTTTTCTTTTGCGCGCCGTATTCATTACCCCAAACCCAAAATCACATAGAGGAGAAAAAAATGGAAGATCAAGAGTTTGATATGGAACTTTGGTGCAATCGTTTAATTGAACACGAAGGCATGGTTTTAAAACCGTATTACTGCCCGATGGGAAAATTGACCATCGGCGTCGGACACAATTTAGAGGACAATCCCCTGACAACAGAAGAAAAAAGGGCATTAGGCGATTACATGCACGGCATCACCGAAAACGGCGCCAAGATGCTGTTAAGACGCGATATATTGACTTGCCACGAACAATTAAAAAAGCACATCAAATGCTATAAAAGCCTAAGCCCCAACCGGCAATACGCACTGTTAGATATGTGCTTCCAGCTAGGAATAAAGGGCCTAAGAAAATTTAAACAGATGTTAGCCGAGTTAGAAAAAGGCAACTACGATATGGCGGCTTTTGAGTGTATGGCCTCAGCCTACGCCCGCCAAACGCCCAAACGCGCCAAAAAAATGGCCTACATCATTAAAACCGACCGTTATCCCAACCAACATTTTTCTTGACAAAAAAACACTTATCCGCTAAAAATACAGCGATTTAATCAATTTTTAGGTCAAGAAAATATTATTCACCAAATAAATTCAAAGCGTATGAAAACGATTGGACTAATCGGGGGTATGAGTTGGGAATCAACTGTCCCCTACTACCGGATCATCAACGAAATCATCAACCGGCAACTCGGCGGTCATCACTCTGCCAAGATTGCAATGCTGAGTGTAGACTTTGCCGAAATTGAGGAACTGCAAACCAACGGTAATTGGGAAAAGGCCGGAGATATCTTGGCTGATGCCGCTAAGAAGTTAGAGCTTGCCGGCGCGGATTTTGTGGTTATCTGCACCAACACCATGCACAAAGTGCTGTCTCAGATTACCGCGGTAATCAACATCCCCGTGCTTCACATCGCGGTTGAAACAGCCTATGAGCTGCTCGGTGCCAAGATGAAAAAGGTTGCATTGCTCGGCACCAAATACACCATGGAAGCCGATTTCTACAAGGACAAGATTGAGGAGTTCGGGGTGGAAGTGATTGTGCCGGATGAGAAAGACCGCGAAATGGTCAACCACATCATCTACGACGAGCTGTGCCACGGTGAGATCAACCCTGCCGCCAGAAACAAGATGGTTCACATCATCAACAAGCTCAAGGCGCAAGGAGCAGAAGGTGTGATTTTAGGTTGCACCGAGCTGGGCTTACTCATCAAAGAAAAGGACAGTCCGTTGCCGTTGTTTGATACAACAGAAATCCACGCAACCGCTGCGGCTGTTCGTGCTCTTCGTTAGAAAGGTTCCCTCTTTAGGGAACTTTTTTTATTTTAAACCTCCTCCCCTACGTCATTGCAAGACCATATACCAAAGCAATCCCTATCCTCCCCATCATACTCTATCTCCCCCTTGAACAACGGAGGTTTGTCCCTTAAAGTCTCCTCCCCTTAAATGGAGGATGGTTCCTTAAAGTCTCCTCCCCCTTGAGGGGGCTTGCAGGCTAAAAAACGTTTGGGGAACGTTTTTTTTACCAAAAGCTATTTCTCCCCCTTGACGGGGGCTTGCAGGATAAAAACTGTCCGGTGGACAGTTTTTACCGAAAGCTATAGCTGTTGTTAATTTGCGCTAACACGAAAGTGTCAAAAGCGCAAATG
>CACWQT010000027.1 GCA_902763185.1 uncultured Rhodospirillales bacterium
ACCGGCATTATTTATATCATTAACCATATATAGTTTGCTTATCAAAACCCCTCTTAAAAAGCATCTGTTCATTTTAGCGGGATTGATATTTTGGATAAAACTTAATATTCCACCGCTGCCCATACCTGATATTATATATAAAAAACCGCTGAAATATTTATTTTATATACACATGGGGTATATGTATGCCGCATACTTTGAACGAGAGCATAAAGATACGCTAAACAAATTAAAAAGATTATGCCTATTATTTGTCGGTATATGGATAATAAAAAAGGTAGCGGATGATATACAATTTTATTATAAGCCGGAGTTATACCCTATTTACATAATAACAGTTTGTTACGTGGTTGCGCAAATAATTGCGAACCTGTGTTCCAAATTGGCTGATAACAGATGTATAAAATATATTTCTAAAAATGTGTTTGGGATTTATTTGGTTCATTATCCGTTACTTATCATAATTCGCCACCAAGTAACCGATATATCCCCCAATGAAAGCATATATATCCTTTTACCGATTTTATTAGCACTCAGTTGCCTATTAGTAAGCACATATAACCACATAAAAAGCAGAATACTAAGTTTGAAAAATACATAACATAAGATTCTTAATCAATTTTCATTTGACTTTACCAAGATAATTTCCTAATCTAAATCTGCATTAGCTGATGACTGATGTGAGGTGTGGTAACCTCTTTAACGGTTGCTCAAAAAACGAGCGTAAAACTACCTTTTTGCAAAAAGCAGGAAGGTAGTTAATAAGGTGTATACGTATGCCGAATACCTACACTATTCCGTTAAATAGTTACCAACTTCCTGCTGCCTCTCATCAAGGCGGCTTTTTTTTATAAGGAATTATAAGTCGTGAACAAGAAAACAAATAGTAAATTGGAAAATATAATTAAAACATTAATTGTCAGTAGTTTAATAGTTAAATCATTAGGAAATGATGCAGAAAAATATCGCTTATTGACAGAAAATAAAAAACTAAAAAAAGAAATAGACGGATTAAAAGAGGAAAATATAAATTTACAGGATTATGAAAGACTAATTGAACCACTATATAAAAAAATATTTAGATGGGGACGTAAGATTACTTATTGGATGATAATTTTTATTATTATAATGTTATTAATAGATGAAAAATAAGGAGATTATAAATGAATAAAAATACTTGTTTAGGGTATATTTTTGATAAAAATACTGAAATTGTCATTTTAGGAACGTTTCCTAGCGACAAATCTAGAGATGAACAAAAATATTATAGAAATTCTAGAAATCAATTTTGGGCAATTATACAACAAATATTAGGTAATTCTATTAAAGATGAACAATCCCTTTTAAGAAAGAAAATAGGTTTATGGGATGTATTTTCAGAATGCGAAGGTGGAAATAACAATAAAGAGGAGAAGAAAACTAGTTATAACGATTTTATGATATTAAAAGAAAAGTCACCAAATCTAAAAAAGATAATATTTAATGGCAAAAAAGCCTATAGAGAATTTAAGCGCTATTTAAAAAAAATAGATGATTTAGAACTAAAAAAATGGCTAGAAGGAATAATAGATGATGATGGATTACCTTCTTCAAGTTCTGCTTACACACTAGATATGAACATAAAAATCAAAAAATGGAAAGAAATAATAAGTAAATATATTTAAACTAAAACATCACCCTAAAGGGCGATATTTTTCAAAGGATACTCAGCCACAAAGTAGAACAAGGCGTGGGATAAATAACGGGGCTGTTGCCAAATGTCCTGCCCCGAAGCGAAGTTCAATAATATTAAAACTAAAAAATCACCCAAAAGGGTGATTTTTACAATGGGTTTGAGAAAATGCCCTGCTGGCAGTAGATTTGCGACCGTAGTGTATAAAATGAATACATGAGGGAGCAAATCTACTGCCAGCAGGGCATTTTACCGAACCCCCTATCTCAATACAGCGCCGGTTTTCTTGGAAACTTCACCAATAACCTTCTGCATCAGTGCCTCCAACTCTGCGTCAGTATATGTCTTCTCCTTGGGTTGGAAAACAACCGTAATTGCAACGGACTTCTTGTCTGCTGGCAGATTTTCGCCTTCATAAACGTCAAAGATTCTAACATCACAGATGTTATCACGGTCAGCCGTTTTAGCCGCTGTGTAGATGTTAATCGCAGGAACTGTTTTATCCACAACAAACGCCAAGTCTTTTTCAACCGCTTGCAAGGCTGATAATTCAAGTTTTTTCTTAGCTTTAGACTTACCATCACGTGGGAGCGGAATGTTCTCAATAAACACTTCAAACGCCACCACATTAGCCTTGATATCAAGTGCTTTTAACACGCTCGGATGAAGCTCACCGAAATACGCCAACACATTTTTACCCAAACGGATAACGCCACTCCGACCGGGATGGTAGTAATTTGGGGTGTCAGTGGTGATTTGAGGTGCCTCAATCGGACCTTTTGCCGCAGCAATTGCCGCCAATGCATCAGCTTTGACATCAAATACATCATATGCGCGAGAAGTGCCAGTCCAATCTTTTTTGCTGGTCTTTCCCACCCGGATACCAGAAACGACCAACCGTTGTTCACCAGGCTTGCGACCATAGAATTCCGGTGCAATTTCAAATAAAGCCATATCGCCGTAACCGCGTGCAATATTATTCTTTGTTCCGATCAAGAGATTTGGCAACAAAGACGGACGCATTTCATCAAGCTCAGTGATAATCGGATTTTGTATCAGCACCGGTTCTTGACCGCGGCGGAAATACTTTGCAATAGCACTATCCGTAAAGCTGAAAGTAACTGTTTCATACATACCGCGGAGTGCCAACTCATGCTTAATCATCATAACATTGTTTTGGAGCGGTGTTAAAACCGGCTTTGGAAAATCCGTTAATTTCATAGAGGTTGCCGGAATATTATCAAATCCGACCATCCTAATGATTTCTTCAATCAAATCCTGCTCACATTCAATATCACCACGCCAAGACGGAGAAATTGCTTTAATCTTGCCGTCCTCATCACTGATAGCAAAACCGAGATTACGTAAAATCTCTTCGCATTTTTCTTTAGCAACTTCCATACCGATAAAGGTTTTTAAGCGCTCCGGACGGAGATAAACCGGCTTTGCCTCAAAAGTTTCCGCACCGGCAATTTCAATTTCCGAAGCTTCACCGCCACATATATCTAAAATCATCTGCGTGGCGTAGTTATTGCCGGAGATATTGGATCTGGGGTCAACCCAGCGTTCATAACGAGCACGAGAGTCAGAATCAAGTTGCAACTTACGCCCTGTGCGCGCAATACATGTTGGTGTAAATAAGGCGCACTCTAAAAGCACATTAGTTGTATCTTCATAGCTGCCTTTGTTTAAGCCCCCCATAATACCGCCCAAACATTGCACGCCTTCATCATCGCAAATGCCAAGCGATTGCGTATCAAGCGTATAAGTCTTTTCATTAAGCGCTAAAAATTCCTCATCCTCGTGCGCCATACGAACGGTAATATTGCCTTTGAGTTTATCCGCATCAAAAACGTGCAACGGACGCGCCAAATCATAATTGATATAGTTGGTGATATCGACCAATGCTGAGATAGGACGAAGACCGATTGCCGTCAAGCGGTCTTTCATCCACTTTGGTGTTTCGGCTTTATTGTTAACACCTCTGATATAGCGCCCGGTATAAGTCGGACACGCTTCCGGACATTGAACGGAAATTTTCACAGGGCTCTTAAATGTCCCTTGAACAGTCGGGATAGTAAGCGGTTTTAATTTGCCCAGACCGGAAGCCGCTAAGTCACGCGCAATACCACGCACACCTAAACATTCGGCGCGATTTGGCGTAATGGAAACCTCTATCACCGGATCAATGTTTAAGACTTCTGCCGCAGGCTTGCCGATTTCTGTGCCGGCCGGCAATTCAATGATACCGCTATGGTCATCACCCACCATTAATTCTTTTTCCGAGCACATCATGCCAAAGCTTTCCACTCCGCGGATTTTTGCTGCCGTCAGGCGTTCGCCATAGCAAGGGATAAGCGCTCCGACCGGTGCAAAAATACCGACCAAGCCCTCATGCACATTTGGCGCACCACACACAACCTGCAATACTTCTTTACCGGTATTCACCGCCAATAAATGCAAGTGGTCGGAATTCGGGTGCATTTCAACCTTATCAATTCGCGCGGTATAAAATCCCTCTAAAGCCGCCGCCGGATTAATAACTTCCTCAACTTCTAAGCCGATGCGCGTTAAAGTCTCGCTGATTTCATCAACCGTAGCATCTGTATCCAAATGCTCTTTTAACCAAGAAAGTGTGAATTTCATCGTGCCAACCCTCCGTTATTGCTCAATCCGTTTGTCATAGAAGAAAAATCAAGCGGCGTAAATCCGTAATTTTTAATCCACCGCACATCAGATTCAAAGAACGTCCTCAAATCGGGAATACCGTATTTAAGCATGGCCAAGCGGTCAATCCCCATACCAAAAGCAAACCCCTGATATTCCTCGGGGTCAATTCCTCCGGCTTTTAACACATTTGGGTGCACCATACCGCAACCCAAAATTTCCAACCAGTCTGTTCCGGCACCGATTTTGAGTTCATCTTTTGTTTTTAA